>JAJQEM010000083.1 GCA_021201635.1 Clostridiales bacterium
TTCAATCGCTATGGATTTTTTAGGTGTTCAACTTCATTTTACAATCGACCGTTGAATTTTCTCCATTTTGCGCTATAATGATAGCAACCAAAAATATTGTGCCAGACAGTCGGGCCTGTCCCGGCTCCGGCATTCGTTCGACGGAAAGGAAGTGCGTCCCATGGCAAATCAATCGCTGCCCGTTATCACCATCAGCCGCCAGTCCGGCAGTCAGGGCCGGGAGGCCGGGAGGCTGCTGGCCCAAAAGCTGAACATCCCCTATTACGACTACGAAATCTTAGACCGGGCCGCCAAGGAGAGCGGCCTGTCCCCGGAGCTGTTTGAGCAGGCGGAGCGCTCCGCCGCCGCCTCGCTGGATCGGCTGGAGAAGGGGCTCCCCGCCACCGACACCCCCATCAACGTCAAGCTCTTCCAGGCCCAGGCCCAGATCATCCGGGAGCTGGCCCAGGAGGGGCCTGCGGTCATCGTTGGCCGCTGCGGCGACAGCGTTTTGAAGGGTGCCTGCAACCTGGTCAGCGTCTACATCTACGCCTCTGAGGAGCGGCGCATCCAGAACGTCATCCGGAAAAAGGGGCTCAGCCGTCCCATGGCCCAGCTCTTTATCCGCCAGATCGACAAGGGCCGCAGCGCCTACCACAACTTCTTCTCTCAGCACGCCTGGGGGGATATGTCCGCCTATGACCTGTGTGTCTGCACCGACCAACTGACCCCGGAGGAGACGGCGGACGCCATCGCCGCCTTCGCCGCCGTCAAGGCGAAGGGGAGCCGGGAGTCGTGACGGCCCTTCCCTTCTCCCTCCTGCCGGAGGAGAGTTATGACGGAGCCATGGAGCAGGTGCTGCTCCAACTGGCGCAGCGCAAAGCCGCCTCCGGCATGGACGAGCGCCTCCCCGGCCAGGGCATCTACTGGGAGCAGTACGAGCCGGAGGGCGGCAGTGACCGGGTCGTCTTTATCAGCCACGGCTTCACCGAGTCCACGCTGGAGTACGCCGAGCTGACCTGGTATTTCCTCCAGGCGGGGTATGGGGTCTTTCTCTGCGACCACATGGGCCATGGAAAATCCTATCGGCTGCTGGAGGAAACCTGGCTGACCCACGCCGTCTGCTTTGACGACTATGTGCAGGACCTCCGCCATCTGGTGACGCAGGAGGTCTTACCCCGGAGCCGTGGAAAACGGCGCTATCTGTTCGGGCACTCCATGGGCGGGGCCATCGCTATCCTGTATCTGGAGCAGTACCCCGGGGACTTTGACCGTTGTGTGCTCTGCGCCCCCATGGTCATGCCTGCGGCGGGGGAGTTTCCCAACCCTCTGGGCCGGGCCCTCGTCCGGCTCATGTGCGCCGCCGGTCAGGGGGAAAAGCCCCTGCTGACCCAGCACCCCTTTGACGGGGTGGACCGCTTCGAGACCAGCTGCGTCACCTCCCGGGCCCGATACCTCTGGTATCTGGAGCGCAAGCGGGAGGACAAATGCCGTCAGAACTCCGCCGCTACCTATTCCTGGGCGAGAGAGGCCATCGGCGTACAGGCCCCCATTCTGGCCCGGGCCAGGACAGTACAGATTCCCGTTCTCCTGTGTCAGGCGGGGCTGGACACTGTGGTCCTCCTGCCGCCCCAGGACGATCTGGCCGTCCTCCTGCCCCGGGGGCGGAAGATCGTCTATCACACCGCCAAGCACGAAATTTACCGCAGCGGCAACGACGTGCTGGAGCGGTTCCTTGCAGACATTCTGAGCTTTCTGGCTCAGTGACATCGTTTCATTGCAGAATCCGTCAAAAGCGGGGGGAATCCGCATTTCCCCCGCTTTCCTATGGGCATTTTTATCGCCGTATAGCAGCGGCAGGAAGGGAGGGTCAGACATGAGCGCAGACAAAACACGGTATCTCTCCGTGGGTATGCTGGCCCATGTGGACGCCGGAAAGACTACTCTCTCCGAGGCGCTGCTGTACCGGGTGGGCTGTCTGAAACGGCTGGGCCGGGTGGACCATCAGGACGCCTTTCTGGACACCGATTCCCTGGAGCGGGAGCGGGGCGTCACCATTTTCTCCAAGCAGGCCATCCTGCCCCTGGAGGGGGTCACCGTCACCCTACTGGACACCCCCGGCCACGTGGACTTCTCCGCCGAGGCGGAGCGGGTGCTGCCGGTGCTGGACTGCGCCGTGCTGGTCATCAGCGGCACCGACGGCGTCCAGGGCCACACCGAGACCCTGTGGAAGCTGCTGGAGACCTATCAGGTGCCCGTCTTTCTCTTTGTCAACAAGACCGATCTGGCGGGAACCGACCGGGAGGCCGTCTTGGCCCAGCTTCGGCAGCACTTTGGGGAGGGCTGCGTCCCCTTTGACCGCCCGCTGGGGGAGGAGGCTGCCGTCTGCTCCGAGGAGCTGCTGGAGCAGTATCTGGAGCGGGGGGAGCTGTCCGACGACGCCCTGGGGCGGGCGATCAGCGAACGCAAGCTGTTCCCCTGCTGGTTCGGCTCCGCCCTCCGGCTGGAGGGAGTGGACGGGCTGCTCCACGGGCTGGAGCGGTTCGGCCCCGTCCCGGACTACGGGCCGGACTTTGGAGCCAAGGTATTCAAGATCAGCCGGGACCCCCAGGGGAACCGGTTGACCTGGATGAAGCTCACCGGCGGCTCCCTCCGGGTGAAGGATCCCCTCTCCGGTGAGGATAACGGCGTCCCCTGGAGCGAGAAGGCGGATCAGCTTCGGCTGTACTCCGGGGCAAAATTCCAGGCGGTGGGCCAGGTCGAGGCGGGGATGGTCTGCGCCGTCACCGGGCTGACCCACACCCGCCCCGGGCAGGGTCTGGGCGTCGAGCCGGACGGAGCCGAACCCGTCCTCGCTCCGGTGATGACCTGTCAGGTGATGCTCCCGGAGGGGACCGACCCCCACACCGTTCTGGCAAAGCTCCGGGAGCTGGAGGAGGAGGACCCTCTGCTCCATGCTGTCTGGAACCGCCACCTGGGGGAGATCTTCGTCCAGCTCATGGGGCCGGTGCAGGTGGAGATCCTACAGCGCAGGCTGCGGGAGCGGTACGGGCTGGAGGTCTCCTTCGGCCCCGGGCGCATTTTGTACCGGGAAACCATCGCCGCCCCGGTCACCGGAGTAGGACATTTTGAACCCCTCCGGCACTATGCCGAGGTGCACCTCCTGCTGGAGCCGGGGGAGCCGGGCAGCGGGATACAGCTCCGCTCCGCCTGCGATCAGGACAAGCTGGAGCTAAACTGGCAGCGGCTCATCCTCACCCACCTGGCGGAGCGCGAGCATCTGGGGGTGCTCACCGGCTCCCCCGTCACCGACCTGGTCATCACCCTTCTGGCGGGCAAGGCCCACCTGAAGCACACCGAGGGGGGCGACTTCCGGGAGGCGTCCTATCGGGCGGTGCGCCAGGGACTGCGCAAGGCGGAGTCCGTCCTGCTGGAGCCGTGGTACCAGGTGACCCTGGACCTCCCGACGGAGTGTCTGGGCCGGGCCATGAGCGATTTGCAGCAGCGCTCCGGCGATTTTGCGCCCCCGGAACAGACGGGGGACCGGGTCATCCTCCGGGGGACCGCCCCCGCCTCGGAGATGGGGGATTACGCCAACGAGGTGGTGGCCTACACCAGAGGCCGGGGCCAGCTCTCCCTCCTGCCGGGGGGCTACCGCCCCTGCCACAACGCCGACGAGGTGATCGCCTCTATCGGCTATGACCCGGACAGCGACGTGGAGAACACGGCGGACTCCGTCTTTTGCGCCCACGGGTCGGGCTTTGTCGTCAAGTGGGATCAGGTGGCCCAATATCAGCACCTGGAGACCCCGGATTGGGAGCAGCCGTCTCCGGAACCGGAGCCACTCTCTGCCCCTGTCCACCGGCCAGGGGCCTACGCAGCAGCCGCCGCTCAGGACAAGGAGCTCCAGGCCATCTTTGAGCAGACCTACGGCCCGGTGCGGCGGAAGCGGGCCTTTGACTCCCCCTCCAAGCCCTATCGTCCCCTCCAGTCGGTGACCATCCGGGACTGGGAGCCGGTGGAAGAATATCTGTTGGTGGACGGTTACAACATCATCTTCTCCTGGGACGACCTGAAACGGCTGTCTCAAAACAGCATGGATCGGGCCAGGCAATCCCTGATGGACGACCTGTGCAGCTATCAGGCCGTCCGCCAGTGCCGGGTCATCCTGGTCTTTGACGCCTACCGGGTGAAGGGGGGCGTCCGGCACGTGGAGCAGTACCACAACATCCACGTGGTCTACACCCAGGAGGCGGAGACGGCGGACCAGTATATCGAACAGGCCTCCTACAAGCTGGGCAAGCGCTACCGGGTCCGGGTGGCCACCTCCGACGGTCTGGAGCAGATCATCGTCCTGGGCCACGGCTGCCTCCGCATCTCCGCCCGGGCCTTCCGGGAGGAGATGGACATGGTGAAGGACGAAATTCGCCGGGCCATCGGGACCCCCGGCAGATGACAAAGTCGCCCTGAATCGCACCCTTTTTCGGCACGATTCAGGGCGGTTTGGTCATTTGTGCGGGTAAGCCTCAGCCGTCCACCTCGATCTCTGCGTCAAAGCACCGTCTCCCGTCGGACAGGAGGCCGTACATGGCGCAGCTCCTCTCTCCGGTCATCCGGGCAAAGAGGGAGATGCGCTCTCCCTCCAGGGCCTCGTGATCGAAGGTCATCTGTGCGGCGACGATGCTCCTGCCCCGGAGGGGCTCCGGGACGTAGTCCAGCAGCAGGTCGGCGTGATACTGGTTGCCCAGGTGTCCATTCAGGTCGATCTCCGAGGGTCTGACCAGATGCTCCGCCACCTGGGGCAGCTCCGGCAGCCGAAGCCTTTTCATCTGCGGAGTCACCTCCACCTGTGTGGGCCACAGGGGATAGCCGCACGTCCCCGGCCGGAGGATACGCCGCTCCACCGGGTCCACCATGATCCAGCCCGTGGCGGACTGGGCCAGGACATGGCCCTCCCCATCCTCCAGGGAGAAGTTCCGGTGGAACAGGGCGCCCCTGACCTGATACTCCCAGGTGGAAAACCGGCACTCTGTCCCGTAGGGGATGGGGGCAAACCGCCGCCAGGCCAGCCGGGAGAGGAGAAAGACCTGTCGCTCCTGCTGCATTTTCTCCCAGGTGATTCCCCGCTCCTCCAGGTGACGGTTGGCCAGATCGCCGCTCCAGGCCAGGTAAGAGCGCAAACTCAGAGTGCGGTCCTGTCCGCAGTTGTAAAAATTGACCCGATGGGGTACGGTGAGTATCGGCTTCATAAGGGCCTCCTGTCCTGTGTGGGGAGCTGTACACACAAATATGGTCCGTGCGTTTATCATATCATACCCGTCCAGAGCGCTTTGTACGAACCTGCACAGATGCTTACGGTGTTTTTTCGTCATTTTGCCCCGGTATGTCTTTACTTTCAGAACGTATCCCGCTATAATGGTATCAGTCGGAGGAGCCACACCGGTTCCACCCGTCATAACACCGGCCCCGGAGGGAGGCTTACCCTATGAATACCCGCGCCCAGCATCATCTTCACCGCTTTGCCACCGTTCTGGAATTTATCATCGCCGGGGTCCTGTGCCTCAATGTGCTGTTCTTCACCTTCCAACTGTTGGGCAGCACCTTCCATATAGAGGGCTTCCCCGTCTACGACGAGTTCAAGGACATCCTGGATATGGCCTTCACCCTGGTCATCGGGGTGGAGATCCTCCGCATGATGTGCGAGCGCTCCACCGAGGTGGTCTTTGAGGTGCTCACCTTCGCCATCGCCCGGCAGATCGTCATCGACCACACCAACGCCATCGACAACATCTATGGCGTAGTGGCTCTGGCCGTCCTCTTTGCCACCCGGAAGTACCTTCTCCCCATCGTCCTGAAAAAATCCGGGGAAAAGAGCTCTGAGGAGACGGAGACGCCGGTCTGATCTCCCATTTTGTATTTTTCTGTAAAAACGGGGCTGCACGCCGCAGCCCCGTTTTTTTGTTTATTTCGAGAGGTCGATCAGGCTTATTCGTCCCCTTCTGTCTCCTCGCCGTCATCGAAGCCCACGTCGATCTCCAGCTTTTGTCCGCAGCTGGGGCAGACCGTCTCCCCCTGGGCTACGGTCTCCTCGTCCAGGTACACCGGGCCGCCGCAGTTGGGGCACTCCAGCTCGTACTCCACGCCGTCTACCATATCCCCGGCGTCGTCATCCTCGTCATCTTCCTCGTCGTCGTCAAACACCTCGGCCAGCTCGCCCACGGCGTCCTCCAGGTCGGCCACGGCGTCGTCCATCTCGTCCAGCTCGTCCGCCAGGGCAGAGACGGCGTCCGTGTTGGCCTCCACATTGGCGGCGATGTCGTCCAGGGCGTCCACGATAGCTAGCAGCAGACGCTGCTCATCAGACTTGTCTGCGCTCATGCCCATTCCGTCAGCTAAACCCCGGAGATAGGCCGTTTTTTCTGTCAAAGACATCTCATTCAGCTCCTTTTTGAGAAAAAAGTCC
>JAJQEM010000096.1 GCA_021201635.1 Clostridiales bacterium
AGACCACCATGGACATCGAGACCGAGACCGACCTGTTCGGCGAGCAGACCGTCCTCTGCGGCGGCGTGGTGGACCTGATGCAGTGCGGATTCGAGGTGCTGGTGGAGGCCGGCTACGACCCGGAGAACGCCTATTTCGAGTGCATCCATGAGATGAAGCTCATCGTCGACCTCATCAACAAGGGCGGCGTGGCTGCCATGAACTACTCCATCTCCGACACCGCCGAGTACGGCGAGTATGTCTCCGGCCCCCGTGTGCTGCCCCACGACCAGGTGAAGGCCAATATGCGGGCGGTCCTCTCCGACATCCAGGACGGCACCTTTGCCGGCAAGTGGATCGCCGAGAATAAGAACGGACGCACCTTCTTCAACTCCAAGCGGGACAAGCTGGCCAAGCACCCCATGGAGATCGTGGGCAAGGAACTCCGGGACAATATGCTGTGGAAGGACAGCGCCGAGGGCGACAAGGGGCTGGACTCCGCTTCCAACTGATTTTTCGTGACCACCGACAGAGGGCGGGCATTCGCCCGTCCTCTGCAGATAATTGAAATGGAGGTCAGTAAATGGCGGTGCTACTGGAAGAGACGGTTTGTTCTGAGAACGACATCCCTGCCCTGCAGAATAATCGTATCATTGGCAGGCCTTTTTTCAAAAACAGCAAGGTTATTTTCAAAGGCTCAGGAAATGTTCTCTACTGCGAAGAGGGCGTGAAACTACAAGGATGCACACTTTGCTTTGGAAACTCAAATTCCCTGATCTATCTTTGCAAATCCGTTCGAGGCTTCAAGCTGCTGATAAATGTATTTCAGGGGTGTACTGTCTATATCGGTGAAAACTTTTCTGCTACGGAGACTGCCCATCTGCTGGTCCCGGAACAGGAAACTATTTTCCTGGGGGATGACTGTATGCTTGCCCAAAAGGTCGTAATCAGAGCAAGTGACAGTCATTTGATTTTCAGCACTGAAACACACACACGAGTCAATCCAGGTAAAAGCGTATTTATTGGCGACCACGTGTGGCTTGGATATGATACTCTTTATTTAAAAGGAACGCAAATCGGGTCTGGCAGCATCGTCGGCGCAGGTGCTATTGTAGCGGGGAAAAAGATTCCGTCAAACACCAGTTGGGCAGGAAACCCTGCAAAGCAAATTGCAACCGGCGTCTTTTTTGACCGTACACTGGTCTACCCATTTAAAAAAACAGACATCAAGAGCCATATGAAACACCCAGGCGATGAATTTGTCTATTGCTGTGACGAGCATACGCTGTCTTTCGATTCCATTGACAACAGTCTTCGGAAGCGCAAAAGTGTAGATGAACGTCTGAATTATCTGCACACGATTCGAGCAAATCACAATCATAACCGTTTTAGCGTTTCACCCCCCGAAAAAAACAGCAGTTTATTGCTGTCCTTGCTGCGTAAGCTGAAGCAAAAGCTACTGCGGTTGCTACGCCGGGGTGGCAAGAAAGCAAGTGCAAAATAACTGAAAGGATGAGCTGTGTGAGTTCACTGAGATCCGCCAACGTCACCCAAGGGGTAGACCGGGCGCCCAACCGCTCCCTGTTTGCCGCCCTGGGCTTCACAAAGGAGGAGACGGACCGGCCCCTGGTGGGCATCGTCTGCTCCTATAACGAGATCGTCCCCGGCCACATGAATCTGGACAAGATCGCCGAGGCGGTCAAGGCCGGCGTCCGCATGGCCGGAGGCACCCCTATCGAGTTCCCGGCCATCGCCGTCTGCGACGGCATCGCTATGGGTCACATCGGGATGAAATACTCCCTGGTCACCCGTGACCTGATCGCCGACTCCACCGAGTGCATGGCCATCGCCCACCAGTTCGACGCCCTGGTGATGATCCCCAACTGCGACAAGAACGTGCCCGGCCTGCTGATGGCCGCCGCCCGGATCAACGTCCCCACCATCTTCGTCTCCGGCGGCCCCATGCTGGCGGGGAAGATGAGAGACGGCCGTCGCACCTGCCTGAGCCATATGTTTGAGGCAGTGGGGGAGTACCACGCCGGAAAGCTGGACGAGGCGGGCGTGGAGGAGTATATCGAAAACGCCTGCCCCTCCTGCGGCTCCTGCTCCGGGATGTACACCGCCAACTCCATGAACTGTCTCACCGAGGCCATCGGCATGGGGCTCCGGGGCAACGGCACCATTCCCGCTCCCTACTCCGCCCGGCTGCGGCTGGCAAAGCAGGCGGGGATGCAGGTGATGGAGCTGCTGCGGCAGAATATCCGTCCCCGGGACATCATGACCGCCGACGCCTTCCACAACGCCGAGACGGTGGACATGGCCCTGGGCTGCTCTACCAACACCATGCTTCACCTGCCCGCCATCGCCCATGAGTGCGGCATTGAGCTGGATCTGAATATGTCCAACGAGATCGCCGCCGTCACCCCCAACCTGTGCCACCTGGCCCCGGCGGGCTTCACCTATATGGAGGATCTGGAGCAGGCGGGCGGCGTCTACGCCGTCATGAAGGAACTGGCGGACGCAGGGCTGCTGAAAACCAACCTCATCACCTGCACCGGCAAGACGGTGGGGGAGAATATCGCCAACGCCGTCAACCGCGACCCGGAAATCATCCGGCCCATCGACAACCCCTTCATGAAGACCGGCGGCATCTCCGTCCTCTTTGGCAACCTGGCTCCCGACGGCTGCGTGGTCAAGCAGGCGGCAGTGGCCCCGGAGATGATGCAGCACAGCGGCCCCGCCCGGGTGTTTGACTCGGAGGAGGACGCCATTGCCGTCATCTATGCCGGTGGCATCCACCCCGGCGACGTAGTGGTCATTCGCTACGAGGGCCCCAAGGGCGGCCCCGGTATGCGGGAGATGCTCAACCCCACCTCCGCCATCTGCGGCATGGGCTTGGGGGAGTCGGTGGCCCTCATCACCGACGGCCGCTTCTCCGGCGCCACCCGGGGTGCCTCCATTGGCCACGTCTCCCCGGAGGCCGCTGCCGGCGGCATGATCGGCCTGTTGGAGGAGGGCGACACCATCTCCATCGACATTCCCGGTCACAAGATCTCTCTGGACGTACCGGAGGACGTGCTGGCCGCCCGGAAGGCCGCCTGGGTCTGCCCGGGGCCGAAGGTCAAGACCGGCTATCTGGCCCGGTATGCCAGCATGGTCACCTCGGCGGACAAGGGAGCCGTCCTCAAGGTCAACTGAAACCCATAAAAATGCACCGCCAGACCCTCAATGGGTTTGGCGGTGCATTTTTATAGCATGATGACATTCTCACACGTTCAGATAGTACCGGAGCAGCTCCTGAAGCAGCTCATTGCGGTCTACACGGCGAATCAGCGCTCTGGCGTTGTTGTAGTTGGTGATATAGGTGGGATCTTCTGACAGGATGTAGCCGACGATCTGGTTGATCGGGTTATAGCCCTTCTCCTCCAGAGAACGGTATACCTCGGTCAAAATCGCCCGGGTATTCCACTCCTCATCCTTATAAACATCAAAGCGCCGGGTGAAGTCAGACATTCCGATCACGCCTCCATCTGATTATTCTCGAATTTGTCTCCGCTCACAAGCTTATTTTACTCCAGAAAAAGGCTTCTGTAAAGGGGTTTATACGAAAAAATAGGTGCTTTTCGTCATTATGTGAACCAAATCAGCATAAATTCGCTCCATATGGTCCGCCCGGCCCGCTGTCTCTGTCAGGCGGCGGGCCGGGCGCTCTTCAGGATTCCATATGACGGCCCAGAAATCCGGACATGGTCTGCACCAGCTTATACTCCGTCTCCCCCAGGCCCTTTCCCCGCTCCCGATTGCCTAGCACTACACAGCCCATCACGTCTCCCTCGCTGAGAATGGGAGCGGCCAGGGCAGCGGTGAGGCCGCTGATGCCGTCCTCTGTCACGGTGATCTCCGACTCCCCGTCATGGTACTGATAGAGCTGACGGCCCTCCATAATGCCCTCCAGAGCGGAGGAGATGCGGTGCTCGCTCAGCTCCCGTCGGGGTGCGCCGGAGACGGCAATGACAGTATCCCGGTCTGTGATGACGGTGGGACAGCCGGTGGTCTTGTGCAGCGTTTCGCAGATATGACCCGCCACCGTTTGCAGGTCCCCCATCAGGGAATACTTTTTGAAGATCACCTCGCCGTCCTTGTCAGTGTAGATTTCCAGGGGGTCGCCGTCACTGATAACATGGACACGGTAGGCCTTGTCGGCGTGCTGTTTGGCACGCTGAACAAGGGTGACCTGGCTGTTTTCTGCCGTGTCCCGGTTAAAATTTACGGCGTCCTCCAGCTTCCCCGCTTGGAGCAGGGCGTCGATGTCCGGCTGAAGCTGAATTTCCAGATGCTCCTCATACACCTTGATGCGGTCAATGAGCAGCTCCAGGTCGTTGCGCTCCAGATGCTCTTTCTCCAGAATGTCCCGAAAAACATCTATGGCCGTCTTCGCCACCCGGTTGGCCCGGAGAATGGTGTTGCGCTTGTCAGAGAGCAGGTCGATCTGGTGGTTCAGTCCTTCGATTTTCCGTTGCAGGTCGGTTTCCAGCTCATCATAGGTCTCCTCCAACAGCTGCTCCTGCTCCGGGTGCTTCATGATGTCCCGGATACGCTGGCGCTTGGTGGCCTTCAGCTCCTCGGTCAGGTCGTCCAGCACCTCCGCCAGATGGTCGGCAGACTGCTCGGTTTCCGTTACCTCCTCCGTCTCCCGGTTCAGGTCGGCGTTCAGCTGCTCCAGCATGGCGGCGGACTGCTCCATGAGCCGCCGGACATACAGTTTCAGCAGCTCATCCAGCTTGTCCACCCGGATATGGTGGCTGGTGCATCCCGCTGTGCCCCGACGGTGGTAGGTGCCACAGGTGTAGGCGGTTTTCAAGTCCTTGCGGCTCATGGCGAACATGGGACTGCCGCAGTCGCCGCACTCCAGAAAGCCGGAATACACGTTGTCGTTGATCTTCACGCCCCGGTAATTGTTCCGGCTGCGCTTCTCCCGGAGGGCACGGGTGGTGGCAAAGGTGCGGTAGTCGATGATAGCCTGATGGTGGTTCTCAATGACGATTTGCTCCCCGTCGTCCCGGCGGACATCTCTGCCGTTGATTTTCGTCCGGGTGTACTTGCCCTGGCGCAGAGTGCCGATGTAAAAATCGTTGTCCAGTATCCCCTGCACCGTCACGATGGCCCAGGCCGACTTGGTTTTGCGGCTGTACGTCTCTCCCTGTGCCTCCTTCCGCATCTGCTCCGACATACGGGGGGTGGGAATGCCCTCATCCGTGAGGTGGTTAGCGATCCTCTTGTAACCCCAGCCCGCATTGTTGTAGAGGTCAAAAATGCGGCGCACAATGTCGGCCTCTGTGGGGACGATCTCGAACTCCTTACGCTTGTTGATGATGTAGCCGTAAGGGGCGGCACAGAGCCATTGACCGTCTGCCTGTCGGCGCTTGATGACATTGCGTACCTTCTTGCTGGTGTCCGTCACCGGCATCTCGTTGATGAGGAATTGGAACTGGATTTTCAGCCAGTCGTCGTCGTTGGGGAAGTCGATGCCGTCCCCGATGGAGATGATGCGCACGCCTGCGTCCCGCAGATCCTCCAGCTCCTCCAGCTCCACCAGTCCCCGGCTGTTGCGGCGGGAAAACCGGGAGAAATCCTTGACCACCAGAATATCATACCTGTGGCTCATCAGCCCCCGGCGCATGGCCTGGTATCCCTCCCGCTGCTCGAAGGTGTAGCCGGAGCGGTCACGGTCCTCGAAAAAGGTCAACGTACTGCCGGGGAACCGCTGCTTTACAAAGTCCTGGATGATAGCCTTCTGGTTCTCGATGGATATGTTGTCCCGGTCAAGCTCGTCATCTACGGAGATGCGGGTGTAGCCTGCGATGTCAAATGTTTCGGTCATGCTGTCCTCCTTACCTATTATCTGATATTCAATTTCTCTATGTAGATAACATTGTATATTACCTTTCGGTGAATTGCAACCCCTAAAATGGCGGGGAGGGAAATTTCCCCTCCCCGCCAACAGTCAGCGTTCCACCGTTGCGGCTTGCCGTCTTTTCTCCCGTTGTACATCCAGCTCCGCCACCCGCTTTTTGTTGTAAGCGAGCAGTGCCAGCGTGCTCTCGTAGAGATCACGGCTGCCGGACTGATAGACCGCCACCAGATATTTTTTATCCTTGTACTTCGCATAGAGTTCCCTGAGCTGCGCCTGGATCTGCGGATCGTTTTTCTCCGCATTCGTCAACCAAACATCGACCAGCTTCTCATTATCTCGTACGTTTACCTCCAAATGTTATCACGACTCCTCTCTGTTGCCGTTATTTTCCTCGAATTGTATTTTTTTATTCGGTGGTCGATTGTAAAATGAAGTTGAACACCTAAAAAATCCATAGCGATTGAATC
>JAJQEM010000023.1 GCA_021201635.1 Clostridiales bacterium
CAATCGCTATGGATTTTTTAGGTGTTCAACTTCATTTTACAATCGACCCTCAAATCTCGTTACAGGAAAGGAAGTCATTGCCATGGAAAAGCTCCAGCAGCTCTATGAGGGCAAGGCCAAGAAGGTCTTTGCCACCGACGACCCCAATGTTGTCATCGTCTCCTATAAGGACGACGCCACTGCCTTTAACGGCCTGAAAAAGGGCACCATCGCAGGCAAGGGCGTCATCAACAACCGGATGAGCAACCACATGATGCGTCGTCTGGAGGCCGCAGGCGTCCCCACCCACTACATTGAGGAGCTGTCCGACCGGGAGACCGCCGTAAAAAAGGTGTCTATCGTCCCTCTGGAGGTCATCATCCGCAATATTTCCGCCGGCTCCTTCGCCAAGCGCTTTGGCGTGGAGGAGGGGATCGTCTTTGACGAGCCCACCATCGAGTTCTCCTACAAAAACGATGACCTGGGCGACCCCCTGATGAACGCCTATCACGCCGTGGCCCTCAAGGCCGCCACCTGGGAGGAGATCGACCTCATCAAGAAGTACGCCTTCCAGGTCAACGACCTGCTCAAGAGCTTTCTCAAGGGCGTAGGCATCGACCTGGTGGACTTCAAGCTGGAGTTCGGCAAGCTGCCGGACGGCGCCATCGTTCTGGCTGACGAGATCAGCCCGGACACCTGCCGTCTGTGGGATGAGACCACCCACGAAAAGCTGGACAAGGATCGCTTCCGCCGGGATATGGGCGGCGCAGAGGAGGCCTATCAGGAGGTCATGCGCCGTCTGATGGGCGATCAGGACTGATGGCAGAGAACCGCCATTCCATTGACGAGGGCAAGCTGCGGGAGGAGTGCGGCGTCTTTGGCCTGATCGCCGGGCCGGACAGTCACCGGGAGCCTGCCTTTGACACCTACAACGCCCTCTACGCCCTCCAGCACCGAGGGCAGGACTCCTGCGGCATCGCCGTCGCTCAGCGGGGGCAGCTCCGGGTCCACAAGGGCAAGGGCCTGGTGCCCGACGTATTCACCATGCAGGACCTGGAGGCCTTCCGGGGAGCAAATGTGGCCATCGGCCATGTGCGCCACGCCACCAACGCCGCCTCGGTCAACCCGGCCAACATCCAGCCCCTGCTGGTGCGCCACGCCTCCGGCTCCATGGCCCTGTGCTACAACGGCACCCTGGCCAATGGCCGCTCTCTCCGGGCGGAGTCGGAGAACCGGGGCGGTATCTTCCAGGGCACCAACGACGCAGAAGTCATCGCCTACCTCATCGTCCGGGAGCATCTGCGCACTCACACCCTGGAGGATGCAGTCATCAACGCCATGGAGTACATGATCGGAGCCTATTCCATGGTGCTGCTCCAGTCGGACAAGCTCATCGCCGCCCGGGACCCCAACGGCTTCCGGCCCCTGTGCATTGGACGCATTGGCGACGCGTACATCTTCGCCTCCGAGTCCTGCGCCATCGAGGCGCTGGGGGGCGTCTTTCTCCGGGACATGGAGCCGGGAGAGGTGGTGGTGGCCCAGGACGGAGAGCTGAAGAGCTTCCGCTGCCGTATCCGGGCCGCCCGCCGCTCCCTGTGCCTGTTCGAGCTGATCTACTTTGCCCGGCAGGACTCGGTCATCGACGGCTGCGCCGTGGGGGCCGTCCGGGAGGCCGCAGGCCGGGAGCTGGCCCGGCAGAACACTGTCCAGGGAGACCTGGTCATCGGCGTCCCCGACTCCGGCATCGCCGCCGCCATGGGCTTTGCCAGCGAGTCCGGCATCCCCTACGACATCGGCCTGATGAAAAACCGGTACATCGCCCGGACCTTTATCCAGAGTCAGAAATGGGAGCAGGAAAAGAGCCTGCGCATCAAGCTCAACGCTGTCAGTGCCACCGTCCAGGGCAAGCGGGTGATTTTGGTGGACGACACCATTATCCGGGGCCGCACCTGCGCCCGGATCGTCAGGCTCCTCCGGGACGCCGGGGCGAAGGAGGTCCACATGCGGGTCTCCTCTCCCCCCTTCCGGTATCAGTGCCACTTTGGCACCGCCACTCCTCCGGCGGAGGATATGGTGGCCAGCGGCCGCACCCCGGAGGAGGTCTGCCGCATCATCGGGGCGGACTCCCTCCAGTACCTCTCTCTGGAGAGCCTGAAACGGCTGGCCGGACGGGAGGGGCTGGGCTTTTGCGACGCCTGCTTTACCGGGGACTATGTGCTCCCCGTCCGGGAGGCCGACCCCCGTCAGCTCTCCATTTTTCCAACCTTAGAATGACAGGAGGAACCCGAAAGATGAATCCCAACAGCAACAGCAGTCAGTCCGCCTCCTACGCCGCCGCCGGTGTGGATGTCACCGCCGGTTATGAAGCGGTCAGCCGTATCAAGCCCCTGGTGGCCTCTACGGTGGTCCCCGGCGTCCTGGGGGGTATCGGGGACTTCGGCGGCATGTTCGAGCCGCAGATGCAGGGCATGAGCCGCCCGGTGCTGGTCTCCGGCACCGACGGAGTGGGCACCAAGCTCAAGCTGGCCTTCCTGATGGACAAGCATGACACCGTGGGCATCGACTGCGTGGCCATGTGCGTCAACGACATCGTCTGCTCCGGCGCCCTGCCCATGTTCTTCCTGGATTATATCGCCTGCGGCAAAAACCAGCCGACAAAAATCGAGGCCATCGTCTCCGGCATTGCCGACGGCTGCCGCCGGGCGGGCTGCGCTCTCATCGGCGGGGAGACCGCCGAGATGCCCGGCTTCTACCCGGAGGACGAGTACGACCTGGCGGGTTTCTCCGTGGGTCTGGTGGACTACGACAAGCGCATCACCAGCGACCGGATGGAGGAGGGCGACATTCTCCTGGGCCTCGGCTCCTCCGGCGTCCACTCCAACGGCTATTCCCTGGTGCGCAAGGTGCTGGACATCAACAACACCTACGACCGGTACTACGGCGAGCTGGGCTGCACCCTGGGGGAGGAGCTGCTCAAGCCCACCCGCATTTATGTCCAGGCCATCCGCTGCCTGATGGAGTGCGGCATCGACATCCACGGGGTGAGCCACATCACTGGCGGTGGCCTTTATGAAAACGTTCCCCGGATGATGCCCCAGGGCCTCACCGCCCGCATCAACGTCAACTCCATCCCCCAAATGCCCATCTTCTCCATCATCCAGCAGGCCGGAGACATCCCCGCCCACGATATGTACAACACCTTTAATATGGGCGTGGGCATGGTGCTGGCCGTCCCCAGAGATCACGCAGGAGAGGCCATGAACCTGCTGGTCCAGAACGGGGAGCGGGTATCGGTCATCGGCCATGTCTGCAAGGGGGAGACCGGTGTAGAGGTGCTGCTGTGAAGCGGATCGCCGTCCTGGTCTCTGGCGGGGGCACCAATCTCCAGGCCCTCATCGACGCCCAGAGCCGGGGGGAGCTGGGGTCGGGAGTGATCGCCGCAGTCATCTCCTCCTCCTCGGAGGCCTACGCCCTCCGCCGGGCGGAGCTGGCAGCTATCCCCGGCTATGTGGTCAGCCGGAAGGACTTCCCCTCCAACCAGGCCATGACCGCCAGTCTCACCCGGCTGCTGGGGGAGCTGGAGATCGACCTGGTGGTGCTGGCAGGCTTTCTCTATGTGCTCACAGAGGAGCTGATCGAGGCCTATCCCAACGCCATCATCAACGTCCATCCTGCCCTCATCCCCTCCTTCTGCGGCGAGGGGGCCTATGGGCTCCACGTCCACGAGATGGCCCTGGCCTATGGGGTGAAGGTTTCCGGCGCCACCGTCCACTTTGTCAACGAGCAGTGCGACGGCGGCCCCATCATCCTCCAGCGGGCGGTCCCCGTGGAGGAGGGAGACACCCCCCAGACCCTCCAGCGCCGTATTATGGAGCAGGCGGAGTGGAAGCTGCTGCCCCAGGCGGTGCGCCTGTTCTGCCAGGGAAGGCTCCGGGTAGAGGGGCGGATTGTCCATATTTTGCCCGACAATTGATTTCATTCTGATACAGTGAGGTGTGCCATGAAACCCCTTGATCTCATGCAGGAGCTGCGGCGCAATCCCTATCCCGGGCGGGGCATCGTCCTGGGACGGAGCGCCGACGGCAAAAAGGCCGTCATCGCCTATTTCATTATGGGCCGCAGCGAGAACAGCCGGAACCGTATTTTCTCCGTCACTGAGGACGGCATCCGTACCGAGGCATACGACCCCTCCAAGATGGTAGACCCCTCTCTCATCATCTACCATCCCGTGCGCAAGGTGGGCGATCTGACCATTGTCACCAACGGCGACCAGACGGACACCATTATGGAGGCGCTCAATCAGGGCCACTGCTACCGCCACGCCTTGCAGACCCGCACCTTTGAGCCGGACGGCCCCAACTACACTCCCCGTATCTCCGGTGTGGTAAAGCCGAACGGAGGCTACAATCTCTCCATCCTCAAGAGCTTCAACGGCGACCCGGCCTTCTGCAACCGGTACTTCTTCGAGTATGACGGGGTCCCCGCCGGATACGGCCACTTTATCCACACCTACCAAGGGGACGGCAGTCCCCTCCCCTCCTTTGAAGGGGAGCCGGAGCTGGTGGGCATCCCGGCCAGCTCCGCCGCTGAGCTGGCGGGCATGATCTGGGGCAGCCTGAACGGGGAGAACAAGGTCTCCCTCTTTGTCCGCACCATCGACCTGGCGACCCAGGAGACCGACGACGTGATTGTCAACAAGCATACCCGGTGAGGAGGCACTGTCATGAAGGAACTGGAACTGAAATACGGTCTGAACCCCAACCAAAAGCCGTCCAAAATCTACATGGCGGACGGGGGCGAGCTGCCCATCACGGTGCTCAACGGCCGCCCGGGGTACATCAACTTTATGGACGCCTTCAACTCCTGGCAGCTGGTCAGCGAGCTAAAGGCCTCCACCGGTCTGCCCGCCGCCGCCTCCTTTAAGCACGTCTCCCCTGCCGGAGCTGCCGTGGCAAAGCCCCTGACCGACATTGACCATCACATTTATTTTGTGGATGAGGATGCGGAGGTCTCCCCCATCGCCTCCGCCTATATCCGGGCACGGGGCGCTGACCGGCTGTGCTCCTACGGCGACTGGGCGGCCCTGTCCGACGTCTGCGACGCCGCCACCGCCGCCTATCTCAAGGCCGAGGTCTCCGACGGCATTATCGCCCCCGGCTACACCGACGAGGCCCTGGCGATTCTCAAGAGCAAAAAGAATGGCAATTACAACGTCATTCAGGTGGACCCCAGCTATGTGCCCAAGGCCCAGGAGCGGCGGGAGATCTTCGGCGTGGTCTTTGAGCAGGGCCACAGCTTCCTGTCCATCGACGAGGAAATGCTGTCCAACATCGTCACCGAGAACAAAAACCTCCCTGACAGTGCGAAAACCGACCTGATTCTCTCCCTCATCACCCTGAAATACACCCAGTCCAACTCCGTCTGCTACGTCAAGGATGGCCAGACCATCGGCGTGGGAGCAGGTCAGCAGAGCCGTATCCACTGCACCCGTCTTGCCGGTGACAAGGCCAACAACTGGTGGATGCGACAGCATCCCAAGGTGCTGGGCCTGCAGTTCGTGGACGGCATCCGCCGCCCTGACCGGGACAACTCCATTGATGTCTACACCTCCAACGAGTATGAGGACATTCTGGCCGACGGCGTGTGGCAGGAGAGCTTCAAGGTCAAGCCGGAACCCCTTACCGAGGCGGAGAAGAAGGAATGGGTGGCCCAGCTCTCCGGCGTGGCCTGCGGCAGCGACGCCTTCTTCCCCTTCGGGGACAATGTGGAGCGGGCGTTTAAGTCCGGCGTTCAGTATATCGCCGAGCCGGGTGGCTCCATCCGGGACGACAACGTCATCGAGGCCTGCAACCGCCACGGGATTACCATGTGCTTCACCGGGATGCGGCTGTTCCATCACTGATGATAAACTGTGCCTGCCGTGGGCTTGCCCGGCAGGCACGCTGATTTTATTTCTTTAAACGGAGGGAACGCTATGGACATGGTCACCCTGGGCAGCACCGGCATCACCGTCAACAAAAACGGCTTCGGCGCACTTCCCATTCAGCGCATCTCCCAGGAGGACGCCGTCCGGCTGATCCGCAGGGCGTATGACAGCGGCATCCGGTTCTTTGACACCGCCCGGTTCTACACCGACAGCGAGTGTAAGCTGGGCCAGGCCCTGGAGGGCATCCGGGAGCAGGTGTATCTCGCCACGAAGACCGCCGCCGGGACGGCGGAGGATTTCTGGAAGGATTTGAACCGAAAATTGCAAGTGCAAGTTGAACACATCCGCGAAAAATTTTTAATAGA
>JAJQEM010000053.1 GCA_021201635.1 Clostridiales bacterium
CCTGGACCCCGGCTCCACCATGAAGATCGAGGAGCTGATGAGCGAGCTGAAAAAGGACTATACCGTGGTCATCGTCACCCACAATATGCAACAGGCCGCCCGTATCTCGGACAAGACGGCGTTCTTCCTCCTGGGCGATCTGATCGAGATGGGAGACACCTCCCAGATCTTCTCCCTGCCCCGGGACAAGCGCACCGAGGATTATATCAGCGGCCGGTTCGGATAAGCGTCGGCTGGAAAAGGAGGAAAACAACCCTATGAGTACGAGAAAACAGTATGATCTGGAGCTGAAAAACCTGTCCTCTCACCTGGTACAGATGTCCGTCCGGGCGGTGGAGGCAGTGGAGCATGCAGTGACCGCCCTGAAAAGCTACGACAAGGGTCTGGCCCGGGCCGTCATCCAGGGGGACAAGGATGTCAACGCCATGGAACGGGACATCGAGCAGCGGTGCCTTAAGCTGCTGCTGATGCAGCAGCCGGTAGCCAGCGATCTCCGCCAGGTCAGCGCCGCCATGAACATGGTGGTGGACATCGAACGCATCGGGGACGAGGCGGTGGACATTGCCGAGCTGGCCCTGCGCCACAAGGAATGCACCATCCCCCAGCTGCGGGAGGACGTGGTGACCATGGCCTCCGTGGCTTGCGGCATGGTGGACTCCGCCGTCACCAGCTATGTCACCGACGATCTCTCCCTGGCAGAGGCCACCATGCGCCGGGACGACGTGGTGGACGACTGGTTTGTCCGGCTCCGCAGCGAGCTGGGAGAGTACCTCATCAGCCACCCCGCCGACATCGACGAGGCGATCGACTATCTGATGATTATCAAGTATCTGGAGCGGGTGGGGGACCACTCGGTCAACCTCTGCGAGTGGGTGGGCTTTAAACTCACCGGGGAGCTGAAAAGCACCCGGATGTTCTGACCACATTTCGACAAGACGGGAGGCGTCGGCAGACGCCTCCCATTTTTTGACATCCCATCCCGCTCAACACAGAGGTGGAACGTGTAGAGAATACACAGATGATGAAAGTTGACATACGACAAAAACGAAATAATTTCCACAAAAACAAGAAAATTTGTGGATAAATGGATGGAAATCAAAACATTTTGGCTACCAAATTTGAAGCGCCGGGACAGAACAAGGCCGGTTGACAAGGCGGGGAATGACCGTTATAATAAACTTAAATAGATACACAGGACAGGAAGGACAGGCATTGGGCCGTGTGTCCCTGTGTGGAAAACGAGCGGCGCAACATCTGCCGCAGCTACCGGAACCGCCGGAGGCAACGCCTCCGTTTTTTTGTGTTCAAATACCAGTAGGAGGGCATCAGCCATGAAATTCCAAAAGAAAGCCGTCATCTTTGACCTGGACGGGGTCATCTGCTTCACCGACAAATATCACTATCAGGCGTGGAAGGCTCTGGCTGACCGGCTGGGTATCTATTTCGATGAGAAGATCAACGACCGTCTCCGGGGCGTCAGCCGTATGGCCAGCCTGGACATCATCCTGGAGCGGGCCACGGAAGAGTACACTGAGGAGCAGAAGGTGGCCTTCGCCACCGAGAAGAACGACAACTATCGGGAGCTGCTCAAGAACATGAGCCCCGCCGACCTGACCGACGAGGTGAAGGACACCCTGAACGAGCTGCGGGCCCGGGGCTATAAGCTGAGTATCGGTTCCTCCAGCAAGAACACCAAGTTCATCCTGGGTCAGCTGGGCCTGGGCGACTTCTTTGACGCCATCGCCGACGGCACCGACATCACCCGCTCCAAGCCCGACCCGGAGGTGTTCCTCAAGTCTGCTGCCAAGCTGGGCATCGACCCGGCGGACTGCGCCGTGGTGGAGGACGCCAAGGCCGGCATCCAGGCTGCCAAGGCCGGCGGCATGACCGCTCTGGCCCTGTTCGGAGACGCCAAGGGCTGCGGCGAGGAGGACTATGACCTGACATCCTTCTCTGATCTGCTCAACATCCTGTAAAAGCCGACCCATCTGCCGCCAGATCTCCTCCGGGAGTCGGCGGCGGCTGACTGTTTGGAGGTATCCTAAATGAGTATGAGACCATACGCCTTTGGGGTGGACATCGGCGGGACGGCTATCAAGATGGGCCTGTTCCGCACGGAGGGCATTCTGCTGGAGAAGTGGCAGATTCCCACCCGGACGGAGTTCCGGGGCGAGTTCGTCCTGACCGACGTGCTCTCCGCCGTTCGGGGCCGAATGGAGAAATACCACATCAACTGGAACGAGGTGGAGGGCATCGGCATGGGCGTTCCCGGCCCGGTGAAGAACGACGGGACCGTCCTGGGCTGCATCAACCTGGGCTGGGGTGAGTTCAATCTGCCCCAGAAGATGGGTGAGCTGGAGCCGGGCATCCGCAAGTTCCGGGTGGCCAACGACGTCAACGCCGCCACATTGGGAGAGATCTGGAAGGGCAGCGCCAGCGATTACGACAGCGCCGTGATGATCACCCTGGGCACCGGCATCGGCGGCGGCGCAGTCATCGACCAGAAGATGGTCATGGGCAGCAGCGGCGCTGCCGGAGAGATCGGCCACTTCCGGGTGAACCGGGAGGAGACGGAGCCCTGCAAGTGCGGCGGCTACGGCTGTCTGGAGCAGTACTGCTCCGCCACCGGTCTGGTGCGCATGGCAAAGCGGAAGCTGGCCCAATTCCCCCTGCGGGAGACCGTCATCCGGGACAAGGCGAACCTGTCCGCCAAGGAGATCTGCGACGCCGCCAAGGAGCGGGACGCCTTCTGCGTGGAGCTGCTGGACGACCTGGGAGACCGTCTGGGCTGGGCGCTGACCTCGGTGGCCTGCACGGTGAACCCGGAGATTTTCATCATCGGCGGCGGCCTGTCCCGGGCGGGGAACATCCTGCTCAAGCCCATCCAGAGCACCTTCCGGAAGTACGCCTTCCACACACTCCGGGATACCGAGTTCGCCTTGGCCGCCCTGGGGAATGACGCAGGCATCTACGGCTGTGTGAGGATGGTGCTACAATAGACAATACAGAGAAGGACCGGCTGCGCCTGCGGCCAAACAATATGGAGGAGATGAATCAATATGCTGGATTTTAACAGCAAAGACCAATGGACGATCACTGAGACAAATTTTGACCCCAATGCCCTGGGCAAGGTGGAGGCCAACTTCTGCCTGGGCAACGGCTACCTGGGCGTGCGCTCTGCCACAGAGGAGCGGTATCTGGGGGAGACCCGGGACCTGCTGGTGGCGGGCACCTTTAACCAGTACTCCCCGGAGGAGGTCACCGAGCTGCCCAACGCCGCCGATGTGACCAACATCGAGCTGACGCTGAACGGCGTCCGCTTCGATCTGACTCAGGGCACCATCCACGACTATGCCCGGAGCTTGAATCTGAAAACCGGCCTGCTCAAGCGCACCGTGGACTGGAGCGCCCCCAGCGGGGAGCGGTACAGCCTGACCTTCGAGCGGGTGGTGTCCCTGAAACGGCTCCACACCATCACTGCCCGGGTCACAGTGGTTCCCCAGCAGGATGCCACTATCACCCTTCAGTCCGGCATCGACGGACGGATGACCTGTGACGGCTCCCAGCATTTCACCGAGGGCCAGACCCGGTTCTATGACAAGAAATACCTCCAGTTCATCCCCCGCACCTGCCAGTCCAATATCACCTTCGTGGTGGACGCCACCCACAGGTTCTATCTGGACGGGGAAGAGGCTGCGCCCAAGAGCGACATCAACATCCTCCGCCGCCGGATGTTCTCCAAGTTCACCCTGGAGGCAAAGGCGGGTCAGGCTCTGGTGATGGAGAAGTTCTCCAACGTCTACACCACCCGGGACAAGGAGACCGCAGACCTGACCGTGGCCCAGGTGCAGGAATACGCCCTGGAGCAGCTCAAGGAGGACGAGGCCGCCGGGTTCGACGCCCTGGCTGCAGAGTCCGCCGCCTGCTGGAATGAGAAGGTCTGGGATCGGGTGCCCATCACCATCGAGGGTTCCGACTTTGACCAGCTGGTTATTCGTTTCGGCCAGTACCATATGCAGCTCATGACCCCCGGCCATGACAACCGGATGAACATCGGCGCCAAGGGCTTCTCCGGCGAGGGCTATAAGGGCCACACCTTCTGGGATACGGAGGTCTTCCTGCTGCCCTACTTTATCTTTACCATGCCGGAGGTGGCCAGGAGCCTGGAGGAGTATCGCTATCTCTCTCTCCCCGGCGCTCACGCCAAGGCGAAGCACAACGGCTATCAGGGCGCTCAGTTCCCCTGGGAGTCCGCCTGGCTGGACGATGGCGAGGTGACCCCGGAGTATATGGGCACCGACATCGTCACCGGACAGCTCATCAAGGTCTGGACGGGCTTCATTGAAATCCACATCACCTCCGACGTGGCCTTCGGTGTGTGGCAGTACTACGAGTGCACCGGCGACCAGGACTACATGGACAAGTACGGCTATGAGCTGATCTTCGACTGCGCCAAGTTCTGGGGCAGCCGCCTGGAGCCGGGCGAGGACGGCAAGCTGCACATCAACGACGTGGTGGGCCCGGACGAGTACAAGGAGCACGTCAACGACAATGCCTACACCAACTACATGGCCTGGTGGAACATGGGCAAGGCCATCGAGTACGCCGACCTGCTCCGCAAGGAGAAGCCGGAGCTGTACGCCGCCCTGAACGCCAAGCTGGGCCTGGACGACTGCTATGCCCAGTGGACGGATCAGCGGGACAAGATCTTCCTGACGCAGCCCACCGAGGACGGCGTTCTGCCTCAGGACACCACCTATCTGACCCTGAAGGACATTGACCTCTCCAAGTACAAGAAGCAGGCCCACGTGGGCGGCATCTACAAGGACTACAACCAGGAGCAGATCACCAAGATTCAGGTCTCCAAGCAGGCGGACGTGATGGTGCTGTTCTATCTCCTGGAGGAGCTGTTCCCCCGCGAGGTCAAGCTGGCCAGCTGGGACTATTATGAGCCCCGCTGCCTCCACGACTCCAGCCTGTCCCTCTCCACCCATTCTGTGCTGGCCTGCGATATTGGCAACCCGGAGCTAGGCTATCAGATGTTCGAGAAGGCCTGCCTCATCGACCTGGACAACGCCAATCCCCACTCCTCCGATGCGGGCATCCACGCCGCCTCCTACGGCGGCCTGTGGCAGTGCGTGGTCTACGGCTTCGGCGGACTGCGGATGCTGGGCGGCAACCTCCGCATCAGCCCGTCTCTCCCCAAGGCCTGGAGCAAGCTGAGCTACACCATCCTGTGGCGTGGCCAGAAGCTGGCCGTCACCGTCACTCCCGACAGCGTGGAGCTGGTCAACGAGACTGGCAGCGACTCCATCTCCCTGGAGATCTGGGGCAACCAGTACACGTTCACCGACCACCTGACCGTCTCCAAGTGAGCCATCGCCCACCCCGTCCCGTTCAGGGGCGGGGTGGGCAAAAAAATGATTGCAATCCCCGGAAAAGTGTGTCATAATGGGCAGGCATTCCCGGACGGGGTGCAACACCTTTGGAGATGTATCGAAGTGGTCATAACGAGCCTGACTCGAAATCAGGTAGCCCGCAAGGGCTCGTGGGTTCGAATCCCACCGTCTCCGCTTCCGCCGGACGCCGATTTTGCCCAGAGAGGGACAGAGCGGCGTCCGGCTTCTTCTTTGCCCGGCAGATTTCCGTAAATTCCTCTTGACAATTTCCCATCCAGCGGATATAATAACCCTCGTCCTGCGGGAGTAGCTCATCTGGTAGAGCGCCACCTTGCCAAGGTGGAGGTAGCGAGTTCGAGCCTCGTCTTCCGCTCCAGGAAACAGGGAACCTGAGCAATCAGGTTCCCTGCTTTTTTTGAACTCCGGTATCGAACTCGCTGCCTCCACCAAAATTGGGCGGTGAGCCCAATTTTTGCAATCGAGGAGGGGCCGGAGCCCGGGAAAGCGGAGCTTTGCCGGGAATCGGTAGCGAGTTCGAGCCTCGTCTTCCGCTCCAGGAAACAGGGAACCTGAGCAATCAGGTTCCCTGTTTTTTGGTTCTCTGTCAAGAGTTGGGGTAGAGAAAAATAGCATCGAGCATACAGGAAGCCGGGGGAACCTCTGGCTTCCGTTATTTTCAGTCGGTGCGGACGACAGGGTGCGTCCTCACACTGTTTCAACCCATTTTTCAGCCCGGCGACTGCCTGTCTCCCGTTGAGGAGCTTTCCGGTTCACAGGGCAACAGCATTTACTTTTCTCTCAGGCTGTTGTACAATTATGT
>JAJQEM010000019.1 GCA_021201635.1 Clostridiales bacterium
GGGGACTTGTCCCCCTCTCTCCCTCCTGCGATAGCAGGGGGAGAATTGAGTTCAGGTTTGGGTTTGGGTTCGGTTTTGGGTTCGGTTTTTTGGGTTACAGTGGGTTCCGTTGGGTTTTTCCTGGGTCTGCCGCCCTTTTTCCCGTTTTCCCGGTTTCGGGAGATGAGCTCCTCGTAGGACTGCTGTACCCGGTCCTCCTGGGTCATGACCCGTTCGGCGTAAAATCTCTCGTTGCCACTGAGCGCTATCGGCTTCCCGGACACACTGTAATCGATGAGCGCCCTGCAAAGCCGACCGAACTCGGCGTCGCTGAGCTGCCTCATCTCCTTCCGGTACTCGTGGGAGAGAGCGGCGTAGGTCCTCGCCATATCGGTCTGTTCACCTCACTATTTAATTTGAGAATATCAAATCTCATGTCCCTATTATATTCTAGTTTCTCCAATTTGTCAAGGGGTTCTCCCGGTTTTATTTGATTTTCTCGAATTGCGTGATTGACACCTCTCAAAAAGGTGGTATACTGTTGTTATTCCTAGAAAAGCAGGTGGCGCATATGAAAAACCGGATCGTTCTGGCCAGAGAATTTGCCGGGCTGAGCCAGAAGGAGCTGGCCCGGCGCCTGGGCATCAGCCCCAGCACGCTCAACGGCTACGAAAAGGGGAACCACGAGCCCAAGCCCCAGGGGCTTGCCAACATCGCCCAGATCTGCGGGGTGACGGTGGACTATCTTCTGGGGCTGACGGAGGAGCCGGAGGGCCGCTTCACCGTCACCGTCAGCGGCACCGACCCCCAGATGGACGAGCTGAACCGCTTGGCCGGGATGCTCAACGCCCGGGGATTGCAGAAGGTGGTGGACTACGCCTGCGACCTCACGGGCAACCCGGACTATCAGAAGCGGCCCCTGGGCGGCCCCGCCCCGTCCGGTGACGCCTCATGAGGCTGCTCCATCTCTCCGACCTCCACCTGGGCAAGCGTCTCAACGGCTGTTCTCTGCTGGAGGA
This sequence comes from Clostridiales bacterium, assembly GCA_021201635.1. Lineage (GTDB taxonomy): Bacteria > Bacillota > Clostridia > Oscillospirales > Oscillospiraceae > Onthomonas. The sequence continues at coordinate 999 of JAJQEM010000019.1, forward strand.
CCAGCGGGCCATGCTGGATGAGGTGTTGGACCTCTCGGAGGAGGCGGACGTGGTGCTGCTGGCGGGGGACATTTACGACAAGGCTGCCCCCTCGGCTGAGGCGGTCACTCTGTTTGACCGCTTCCTCACCCGGCTCTCCGGGCGGGGCAAGCCGGTCTGTATCGTCAGCGGCAACCACGACTCCCCCCAACGGCTGTCCTTCGGGGCCCGGCTCATGGGGGAGAGCGGGGTTCACATCGCCCCGGTGTACGACGGGAGGCTGGAGCCGGTGGTCTTCCAAGACCAGTGGGGGGAGGTGGCCGTCTGGCTGCTGCCCTTTTTAAAGCCCGCCGCCCTGCGCCCGGTCTGTCCCGAGGAGTCGGTCTCCACCTGTCAGGAGGCGGTGGCCTGGGCGCTGGGTCAGGTGACACTGGACCCTGCCCGCCGGAACGTGCTGGTGGCCCACCAGTATGTGGCGGGGACCGCCCTGTGCCAGTCGGAGGAGCTGAACATCGGCGGCCTGGACCAGGTGGACGCCGCTCTATTCGACGGCTTTGACTATGTGGCTCTGGGCCACATCCACACCCCCCAGCAGGTGGGGCGGGAGACGGTGCGCTACTGCGGCTCACCTCTGAAATACTCCGCCTCCGAGGCGGGGCAGACCAAGGGGGCCCTGCTGGTGACGCTGGAGGAGAAGGGAAAGGTCACGGTGGAACAGCGGCCCATCCGGCCCCTCCACGACCTGGTCTGCCTCAAGGGGAGCTATCTGGAGCTGACGGACCGGCGGTTTTATCAGGACCGGGACCGGGAGGACTATACCTATATCACCCTCACCGACGAGGAGGACGTGCCCCAGGCCATGGGCAAGCTGCGGACGGTGTATCCCAATCTTCTGGGGCTGCGGTATGACAACGCCCGCACCCGCACCCGGCAGCAGGTCTCCGTCCCCGGGCCGGAGGAGCAGCGGCCCATGGAGCTGCTGGAGCGGTTCTATCAGACCCAGAACAACCGGCCCCTGTCCGATGAGCAGCGGGCCTATGTCAGAGGGCTCTTAGACGAGCTGTGGGAGGAGACGCCATGAGACCTGTCAAGCTGACCCTCTCCGCCTTTGGCCCCTATGCCGGGGAGCAGACCTTAGATTTTGACGCCCTGGGGGAGCAGGGGCTCTACCTCATCACCGGGGACACCGGGGCGGGCAAGACCACCCTGTTTGACGCCATCACCTTCGCCCTCTACGGGGAGGCCAGCGGCCAGAGCCGGGAGGTCTCCATGCTGCGCAGCAAGTACGCCAGGCCGGAGACCCCTACCTTTGTGGAGCTGACCTTCCGCTACCGGGGGAAGGACTACACCGTCCGCCGGAATCCGGAGTATGAGCGGCCCAAGAGCAGGGGAGAGGGCACCACCCGCCAGAAGGGGGATGCGGCCTTCTATCCCCCGGAGGGAGCCCCCGTCACCAAAAGCCGGGAGGTCACCCGGGCGGTGACCGAGCTGCTGGGGCTGGACCGGGAGCGGTTCTCCCAGATCGCCATGATCGCCCAGGGGGACTTTCTCCGGCTGCTGCTGGCGAAGACGGAGGAGCGGAGCGCCATCTTCCGGGAGCTGTTCCACACAGAGCGGTATCAGGCCCTCCAGGACCGGGTGCGGCAGGACGCCGCCGCCCTGGAGCAGCAGACCCGGGAGCTGAACGCCCGCATGACCCGGGCCATTTCCCGGCTCCGGGGAGAGGACGGCGACCTGGGGGAGACATTAGAGAGATTAAAGCAGTCCCCCTTCCCCCCGCCGGAGGAGGCCCTGGAGACCGCCCGGCTGCTGTGTGAAGGGGACACAGACCGTCTCAATCAGGCGGAGATCGCTCTGGAGCAAAACGAGGAATCCCTCCGGCAGGCGGACCGACAGCTCCAGTCCGCCTGGGAGCTGGAAACGCTGCTGACCCAGCGGCGGGAGAACCGGGCGGCGGCAGAGAAGGCCGCCCGGGAGATCGGGTCGGCGGCGAAGTCTCTGGAGACCGCCCAGGCCACCGGGCCACGCCGGGAGGCTCTCCGGCAGCAGATCGCCGCAGGCAGAGAGCAGCTCCCCCGTTACCGCCAGCTGGAGCAGGAGCGGCAGGCGTTGAGGGAGTTTTCGTCCAAAATCGAGGTCTGCAAAGCCCAGGCGGCACAGAAGCAGCAGGAGCGGCAGCAATGTGAGAGCCGTCTGTCCGCCGTCCGGGAGGAGCTGGCGTCTCTGGCCCAGCTCCCGGAACAGCTTTTGACGCTGGAGCACCGCCAGCGGGAGCTGGAGGCGAGAGAGACAGAGCTGCTCCGCTGGTCCGGCTGGCGGGACGAGCTGGCCAGGCTGGAGCGGGAACTGGCTCAGGCCCAGCAGGAGTACCGGTCCAGCCGGGACCGGGTGGAGGAGCTTCAAACTAAGTACGCCCGCCGGGAGCGGGCCTTTCTGGACGCCCAGGCGGGGATTTTGGCCGCAGAGCTGAAAGAGGGAAGTCCCTGCCCTGTCTGCGGGTCGGTCCACCATCCCGCCCCCGCTCATCCCCGGGAGGACGCCCCCACCCAGGCGGCGCTGGAGCGGGAAAAGAAGGCAGTGGCCCAGGCGGAGGCCCAGGCGTCCCGGGACAGCCGGAAGGCGGCGGCCCTCATGGGCCAGCGGGAGACGGCGGAGGGCCGTCTGCTGGAGGCCCTGGGCCTGCACCGCCGGGAGGAGATGGGGGAGACCCTGACCCGTCTGGAGCAGGAGCAGCAGTCGGAGGCGGACCGTCTGGAGGGGGAGCTGAAAGCGGCCCGGCAGCAGAGCCGCCGCCGGGAGGCGCTCCTGTCCCAACAGCCCACCCTGGAGGCAGAGCGGGACCGGCTAAACACCCAGCAGACCGCCCTGGAGCAGTCCGTCACCCAGGGGGAGGCACAGCTTGCCGCCCGACAGGAGTCCATCTCCCGACAGGAGCAGGAGCTCCCCTGGCCGGGGGAGGCGGAGGCCCAGGCCCGGATCGACGGCTGGGAGGGGGAGCTGAACACACTGGAGGCGGCGGAACAGTCCGCCCGGGAGAAGCTCCACAGGCTGGAGCAGGAGCAGGCCCGGCTTTTAGGTCAGGGGGAGACTTTGGCCCAACAGCTGGGCGGCAGGGAGGAGATCCCGGACCTCGCCGCTCTGGCCGACAGTCTGTCCCGCTGTCAGCAGGAGAAGCAGCGCACCCAGGCCCTCCGGGACGGGTGCAGGCTCCGCCTGGAGCAGAACCGGCAGGGATATGCCGAGCTGCAGCAGACCGCCTCCGCCCTGTCGGAGACGGAGGAGCGGCTTCGCTGGATGAAGGCCCTCTCGGACACGGTGAACGGACGCATTTCGGGAAAGGACCGGGTGACGCTGGAGACCTACGTCCAGACCACCTGGCTGGACCGGGTGCTGGACCGGGCCAATCTCCGGCTGATGGTCATGTCCGACGGGCAGTATGAGCTGCTGCGCCAAAAGCAGGCGGAGGATCTCCGCAGTCAGTCCGGCCTGGAGCTGGAGGTGCTGGACCACTACAACGCCACCCGCCGCAGCGTCCGCACCCTCTCCGGCGGGGAATCCTTCCAGGCGTCTCTGGCCCTGGCCCTGGGGCTGTCCGACGAGATACAGGCCGCCGCCGGAGGCATTCAGCTGGACACCCTGTTTGTGGACGAGGGCTTTGGCTCCCTGGACGAGGAGGCCCTGGACAAGGCGGTCCAGGCCCTCAGCCAGCTGACCCAGGGCAACCGGCTGGTGGGCATTATCTCCCACGTGGCGGAATTGAAGGAGCGCATCGACCGGAAGATCGTCGTCACCAAGGACCGGGACGGCGGCAGCCGGGCGGAGATACAGACCGGATAAGACCAAAGAGCAAAAAAGACCCGCAGGCAGCTTGTACTGTCTGCGGGTCTCTGTCTGTCAAAAAAGTCAGTCTGTAAAAAGAAAGACAGTCGAAAAGTTCAAGAAGCCCTCCGCAGGAGTTTTGTTGCTTTAGCAACAAAATAAAGTGAAATACGTCTTTTTAGCCGGGCGTGTACCGGCAAAAAGACACAGGGAGGCGACGACTGTGCGAGCGATAAGACGCCGCCCGCAGGCGGCGTGCAATGCGCAACCGCACAAAGTGCGGCTCTTAGCGCTTTGCAGTGCGGAGAGGAGCCGCACAATCGAACCAAATGCTTGCATTTGGTTCGAGAGCCTGTCGTTTTGCGACAGGCTCAGACCCGCAGGCAGCTTGTACTGTCTGCGGGTCTGCTGTTTTGTCTGTGTCAGATGGTCCGGCTCACGCCGGGGGCATCGTCTCAGAGCTGAGGACCGGCGGCCACCAGGCTCTTGCCCAGGTCGTTGGTCTGATACTTGACGAAGTTCTTGATGAAGCGCTGGGCCAGGTCCTTGGCCTTCTCCTCCCAGATGGAGGCGTCGGCATAGGTGTCCCGGGGATCCAGGATGGCGGGATCGACGCCGGGCAGCTCGGTGGGAACCTCGAAGTTGAAATAGGGGATCATCTTGGTGGGGGCGGACTTGATGGAGCCGTCCAGGATGGCGTCGATGATGCCACGGGTGTCCTTGATGGAGATACGCTTGCCGGTGCCGTTCCAGCCGGTGTTGACCAGATAGGCCTTGGCGCCGCTCTTCTCCATACGCTTGACCAGCTCCTCACCGTACTTGGTGGGATGCAGCTCCAGGAAGGCCTGGCCGAAGCAGGCGGAGAAGGTGGGAGTGGGCTCGGTGATGCCCCGCTCGGTGCCGGCCAGCTTGGCGGTAAAGCCGGACAGGAAGTAGTACTGGGTCTGCTCCGGGGTCAGGATGGACACGGGAGGCAGCACGCCGAAGGCGTCGGCGGACAGGAAGATCACGTTCTCGACGGCAGGACCGGCGGACACGGGGCGGACGATCTTCTCGATGTGGTTGATGGGGTAGGAGACACGGGTGTTCTCGGTGACGCTCTTGTCAGCGAAGTCGATCTTGCCGTTCTCGTCCAGGGTGACGTTCTCCAGCAGGGCGTTGCGCTTGATGGCGTTGTAGATGTCGGGCTCGGACTCCTTGTCCAGGTTGATGACCTTGGCATAGCAGCCGCCCTCAAAGTTGAACACGCCGTTGTCGTCCCAGCCGTGCTCGTCGTCGCCGATGAGCAGACGCTTGGGGTCGGTGGACAGGGTGGTCTTGCCGGTGCCGGACAGGCCGAAGAAGATGGCGGTGTTCTCGCCGTTCATGTCGGTGTTGGCGGAGCAGTGCATGGCGGCAATGCCCTTCAGCGGCAG
>JAJQEM010000071.1 GCA_021201635.1 Clostridiales bacterium
ATTCAATCGCTATGGATTTTTTAGGTGTTCAACTTCATTTTACAATCGACCAAAGGTTTCCTGTTACTTTTTGTAATTGCAATTTCTTACAGATTCATTACAATATCATTTGACAATAGTTTGCGCCGATCTGCGGCAAAAGGAGGTGCGTCCCATGGTCAGGCGTTCCACGGCGGTTTTGCTGTCCGTTCTCTTTCTCATCCTCGGCCTGGCCGGGGGATTTGCCGTCAGCCGGGCGATTTCCCCCAGAGACGCAGCCATCCTCTCCAATCAGGAGGAGGGAGACACCGCCTCCCTGGTGTCCTGCGCCGTGGAGACCGCCGAGGCCCTCCGGAGCGGGGACTTTGAGACGCTGGCGGAATATATCCACCCGGAAAGGGGAGTTACCTTCACCCCCAACACTACAGTGGACACCGCTTCCAACCTGAACTTTTTGCCGGACGCCCTTGTGGAGGCCAGCGAGTCGGCCACTACCTACCTCTGGGGCACCACTACCGACACTGCCTCCCCCATCAATCTGACGGTGGCGGACTACTTCGCCTCCTATGTCTGGGAGCGGGACTATCTGTCCTCCCCCCGCATCAGCGTGGACAGCAGCCAGGTGGCGGGAAACGGCCTGGAAAACGTTTCGGAGATTTACCCGGACGGGCGGTACGTGGAGTTCTATGCCACCGACGGGGAGAGCAACTGGTCCACCCTCAAGCTTGTCTTTGAGTGGGACGGCGGCGCCTGGTATCTGGTGGGTGTCGTCCACAGCGGCTGGGTGGAGTGACAAAGAGGGAGAGACGGAAATGGAATCATTAACGCAGATGCTCCGGCGCTATCAGCGCAAGCCGGAGCAGTCCCTGGCGGCCCGGATCGTGACACAGCTGGCGGCAGGTGAGCTCTATGTCCCCGTCCAGGCGGCCTCCGGCGGTCAGGGGTTCTGCCCGGACACCATCCCCGGCCCGGAGAACACCGTCCTGTTCCCGGCCTTCTCCGCACAGACCCAGATCGCCAACGAGTACGGGGAGCGGTTCGCCTTCCTGCATATGGCGGCTTCCGCCTTTGCCGCCGCCTGTCTGAACGACCCCCGGTGCGGCGGAGTGGTGATCGACCCCTTTACGGCGAAGTTTTTCCTCCTGACTGAGACCCTCCGGGAGCTGGCCGGAGGGACGGAAAACGCTCGGTGAGAACGGCTTTTTCCCCAATTCGGCGGGAAAAAGCCCGCCCCATTCCCGGCTTTTTCACGAAAAAGGTTCCGGCTCTTGTGTTTTTGAACGGATGCTGTTATATTATTTTCAGCCGCCCGTGCTGTATGGGCGGCTGAGCTGAAAAATATGGCGTAGAGCAGGGAGACGGCGACGGTGCCGTCCAGCCCCCTCTGCGTCTTTGTTCGAACTGGAGGGATCCCCATGATCAACGTACTGAGCTCCGGCGCATACTTTACCGGCGGCACCTTCGTCCCCCTCAGCGAGGGGGCGGAGTTGTATCCCGTGGAGGAGGCCAGAAAAAAGACCATCTCCTACGGCATCCTCAGCAGCCACAACACCTCCCCGGATATGGAGGAGCTGAAGATCAAATTCGACGCCATGGCCTCCCATGACATCACCTATGTGGGCATTATCCAGACCGCCCGGGCCTCCGGGCTGGAGCGGTTCCCCCTGCCCTATGTGCTGACCAACTGCCACAACTCCCTGTGCGCCGTGGGCGGAACCATCAACGAGGACGACCACGTGTTCGGCCTCTCCGCCGCCAAAAAGTACGGCGGCGAGTTCGTCCCCGCCCACCAGGCGGTCATCCACTCCTACATGCGGGAGCGGTACGCGGGCAGCGGCAAGATGATTCTGGGCTCCGACTCCCACACCCGCTACGGCGCCTTCGGCACCATGGCCATCGGCGAGGGTGGCCCGGAGTTGGTCAAGCAGCTGCTGAACAAGACCTATGACATCTCCTATCCCCGTGTGGTGGCGGTCTACCTCACCGGCGCACCCCGGCCCGGGGTGGGCCCCCAAGACGTGGCCCTGGCCATCATCGGCAAGACCTTCACCAAGGGCGTGGTGAAAAACGCCGTCATGGAGTTCTTTGGCCCCGGCGTGGCCAACCTCTCCATGGACTACCGCTGCGGTATCGACGTGATGACCACCGAGACCTCCTGCCTCTCCTCCGTCTGGGCCACGGACGAGGCCACCCGGGACTACCTCACCCTCCTGGGCCGGGGCGGGGACTACCGCCGCCTGATGCCGGGCGAGGGCGCCTATTACGACGACGTGATTTTAGTGGACCTGAGCCTGGTGGAGCCCATGATCGCCCTGCCCTTCCACCCCTCCAACGCCTACACCATCAAGCAGTTCAAGGCCAACATGACCGACATCCTGGCGGAGACGGAGGAGACCGCCCGCCGCCAGCTGGGGATGGACAAGGTGCCCTCTCTGCTGAGCAAGGTGAAGGACGGGAAATTCTACGTCGATCAGGCGGTCATCGCCGGATGCTCCGGCGGCACCTATCAGAACCTGCTCCGGGCCTCGGAGATTTTGAAGGGCAGCTCCATCGGCAGCCAGTCCTTCTGGCTCTCCTGCTACCCCGGCTCCATGCCCATCTTCCAGGAGCTGACCCGTCAGGGGGCCATCTCCGACCTGATGGCCGCCGGTGCCTCTATCCGCTCCTGCTTCTGCGGCCCCTGCTTCGGCACAGGCGACGTTCCCGCCAACGGCGGCTTCTCCATTCGTCACTCCACCCGGAACTTCCCCAACCGGGAGGGCTCCAAGCCCGGCAACGGTCAGCTCTCTTATGTGGCCCTGATGGACGCCCGCTCCATCGCCGCCACCGCCCTGAACGGCGGCGTGCTCACCTCCGCCTTCGAGCTGGACGGCATCCCGGAGGACAAGCCGGACGAGCGCTATCACTACGACGACTCCGCTTACAAGAGCCGGGTCTACTTCGGCGTGGGCAACCCCCAGCCGGAGACGGAGCTGGTCTTTGGCCCCAACATCACCGACTGGCCCGCCCAGATCGCCATGCCGGAGAACCTGATGCTCACCGTGGCCTCCGCCATCTACGACCCGGTGACCACCACCGACGAGCTCATCCCCTCCGGGGAGACCTCCTCCTACCGCTCCAACCCCCTGGGCCTGGCGGAGTTTGCCCTGAGCCGGAAGGATCCCGCTTATGTGGGTCGGGCCAAGGCCATCCAGAAGGTGGAAAAGCAGCGCCAAGCGGGCAAGTCCACCGCCAAGGTGAAAGAGGCCCTGGGGAGTTGCGACCCGGAGACCACCGGCCTGGGCTCCCTGGTCATGGCCCTCAAGCCCGGCGACGGCTCCGCCCGGGAGCAGGCCGCCTCCTGCCAGCGGGTGCTGGGAGGCGTGGCAAACCTGGCCGCCGAGTACGCCACCAAGCGCTACCGCTCCAACGTGGTCAACTGGGGCATGCTGCCCTTTATCGTGGACGGTCTGGCGGAGCTGAACATCCAGCCCGGCGACCGGCTGTACATCCCCGGTATCAAGGCCCTGCTGGAAGGGGACGGGGAGGAGATCGAGGCCACGCTGTACCAAAAGGGCGGAGAGCAGACTGTCACCCTCCGGCTCCCCGGCATGACCCGGGAGGAGCGGGACATCGTCCTGGCCGGATGCCTCATCAACTACTACGCCAAGGCGTAAGCAAAAACAGAATACAGCAACCTGCGGCGCAGCTCCTTTGACAGGGCTGCGCCGCTTTACTTGCAAAATGCGGTGAAGTGAAGTATAATCTCCTATCATACGCCGCCGAACGGGCGGCAGACCACTGATGGAGGGAATCAAATTGAAATTTTCGGAAATGCCCTATGAGCGCCCGAATCTGGAGGCGCTGAAGGGGGAACAGGCCGCTCTGACCCAGCGGCTGAAGCAGGCGAAGGACTATGAGACGGCGAAGCAGGTCTTTCTGGAGAACGAGCAGCTGGGAAAACACATCCGCACCCAGGAGACCCTGGCCAGCATCCGTCATTCCATCGACACCCGGGACGCCTTCTATGACGGGGAGGAGAAGTTCTGGAACGCCGCCATGCCGGAGCTCCAGGCGGTGAGCCAGGAGTGGACGATGGCCATGCTGGAGAGCCCCTTCCGGGCGGACTTCACCGCAGAGTACGGCGAGCTGATGTTCACCAACGCCGAAATTCAGCTCAAGGCCTTCTCCCCGGAGATCGTCCCGGAATTGCAGCAGGAGAACGACCTGACCCAGGAGTATGAGAAGCTGCTGGCCTCCGCCCAAATCCCCTTCGAGGGGGGCGTGTACACCCTGAGCCAGATGACCCCCTTCAAGAGCGACCCGGACGACGAACGCCGCCTGGCCGCCTGGAAAGCGGAGGGCCGGTGGTACAAGGAGCACCAGGCCCAGATGGACGACATCTATGACCAGCTGGTCCATCTCCGGGACACCATGGGCAAAAAGATGGGCTACGAGGGCTACACCACCCTGGGCTATTACCGCATGGGCCGCAACTGCTACACCAAGGAGGACGTGGAGCAGTTCCGGGCCGCCGTGGTGAAGTATCTGGTGCCCGTGGCGGACAGCATCTATCGGGAGCAGGCAAAGCGGCTGGGGAAGGAATACCCCATGAGCTTTGCGGACAACGAGCTGGAGTTCCGCTCCGGCAACCCCCGGCCCCAGGGGTCGGCGGAGGACATCCTGGCCCAGGGGAAGAAGTTCTACGACGAGCTGAGCCCGGAGACCAGCGAGTTCTTCAACACCATGCTGGACGGGGAGCTGCTGGACGTGCTCAGCACCGAGGGCAAGGCCGGGGGCGGCTACTGCACCAGCATCCCGGACTATGAGGTGCCCTTTATCTTCGCCAACTTCAACGGCACACAGGGGGACGTGGAGGTGGTCACCCACGAGGCGGGCCACGCATTTGCCGGGTATTTGAACCGGAAGCGGGTTCCCATGTCCTACGGCTGGCCCAGTATGGAGGCCTGTGAGGTCCACTCCATGTCCATGGAGTTCTTTGCCTGGCCCTGGGCGGAGGGCTTCTTCGGAAAGGACACCCGGAAGTTCTACTACAGCCACCTGGCCAGCGCCCTGACCTTCATCCCCTACGGCACCATGGTGGACCACTTCCAACATATCGTCTATGAGCAGCCCGACCTGACCCCCGCCCAGCGGCACGGGGTGTGGAAGGAGCTGCTGGGGGTCTATATGCCCTGGATGCGTCTGGACGGCGACATCCCCTTCTACGCCGAGGGCGAGGGCTGGCAGCGGCAGCACCACATCTATTCCTCTCCCTTCTACTATATCGACTACTGCCTGGCCCAGACGGTGTCCCTCCAGTTCTGGGCCATGATCCAGAAGGATTTGCCCGACGCCTGGCGGCACTATATGGCCTACGCCGTCCAGGGAGGCAGCGCCACCTTCACCGACCTGCTGAAAAACGCCGGACTGGAGAGCCCCTTTGAGGAGAGCTGCCTCCGGGGAGTGTGCCAGGCCGCCCGGAAGTGGCTGGCGAACTTCGACCTGACGGGCATCGCCTGACATGGCACGGCGGAAATGGGGCGTCAACGCCCACACCGACGAGTTTCAAAAGACCGCCGCCGGAGAGTACGTCTACACCGGCAGCCATTACGCCTATCAAAACCGGGGCAAGAGCCGTCTCCGGGCCATGGCGGAGCTGGTGATTTTGTGGGCGGTGTCCTTCGCTGCCACCGTTGCTGCGGGCTGCATCTCCGGAACGGGGATGGAGGATCGGGCCTATGCCGTGCTGCCCTATGCAGTCCAGCTGGCGGCATCCGTCAGTCTGGGGTGGGGCGTCATCCGCCTGGCGGCGGGGGGCGACCCCCTCCGGGCCTACGTCTATGACGAGACGGCGGGGCGCATCCCCAGGCGGGCCGTCGTCGCCGCCGTGGGCTGCGCCGTGACTGCCCTGGGAGAGCTGCTGGGGCTGCTCCTGGCCGGGGAGGGAGAAACTTTTCTGCCGGTGATTTGTTTCTTCAGTTTGGAAATACTGGCGTTTTCCGGGATTCTCCTAACAAAACGGGCACTTTCCAAGCTGCAATGGGAAAAAGCTGACGGAATTTAAGAAAATTTCCGAAAAGTTTGGTCGATTGTAAAATGAAGTTGAACACCTAAAAAATCCATAGCGATTGAAT
>JAJQEM010000128.1 GCA_021201635.1 Clostridiales bacterium
TCAATCGCTATGGATTTTTTAGGTGTTCAACTTCATTTTACAATCGACCTATGAAAAACTTTATCTTCATCTCTCCCAATTTCCCCACCAACTACTGGCTGTTCTGCCGGGAGCTGAAGAAGAACGGAATGAACGTCCTGGGCATTGGCGACCAGCCCTATAACGAGCTGTCCGCCGACCTGAAGGCCAGCCTGAACGAATACTACAAGGTGAGCAACCTGGAGAACTACGACGAGGTCTATCGTGCGGTGGCCTTCCTGATTTTCAAGCACGGCCCCATCGACTGGCTGGAGTCCAACAACGAGTACTGGCTGGAGCGGGACGCCAAGCTCCGCACCGCCTTCCACATCACCAGCGGCTTCCAGGTGGAGGATATGCCCCGCATCAAGTACAAGTCCAAGATGAAGACCTATTACCGCAAGGCGGGCATCCCCGTGGCCCGGTATCATCTGGTGGACACGGTGGAGGGCTGCAAGAACTTCATCCGCCGGGTGAAGTATCCCGTCATCGTCAAGCCGGACAACGGCGTGGGGGCCTCCGACACCCACAAGCTGTCCAACGAGGAGGAGCTGAAGCGGTTCTTCGAGGTGAAGGACCCCGCCGTGACCTATATCATGGAGGAGTTCGTCAATGCGGAGGTCAATTCCTACGATGCCATCATTGACTCCAACGGAGAGCCTCTGTTTGAGACAGGCAACGTCACCCCCAACTCCATTATGGACATCGTCAACGACAACGACAACTCCATCTACTACATCCTCAAGGAGCTGCCGGAGGACACCCGTGCCGCCGGCCAGGCCACCGTCAAGGCCTTCGGTGTCAAGAGCCGGTTCGTCCACTTTGAGTTCTTCCGTCTCACTGAGGACCAGAAGAGCCTGGGCAAAAAGGGCCAGGTGGTGGCCCTGGAGGTCAATATGCGCCCCTGCGGCGGCTTCTCCCCGGATATGATGGACTTCGCCCACAGCACCGACGTGTACAAGATCTGGGCCGACATGATCGCCTTTGACAAGTCCTCTCTCCCCGAGGGGGAGCACGCCTTCTGCGCCTACGCAGGCCGCCGGGACGGCAAGGACTTCGTCTACAGCCACGCAGACATTATGAGCAAGTACGCCGCCAACATGAAGATGGTGGGCCGCATCCCAGACGCTCTCTCCGGGGCCATGGGCAACCAGATGTATGTGGCCAACTTCCCAACCAAGGAGGCTCTGGACCAGTTCTATCAGGACGTGCTCCGGGTCAAGTGAGGCTCTTTGCGTACAAAATCCCTTTGGCGGGAATCGCCAGGGGGATTTTCGGTAATTGCAGATGGAAGTCTGTTCTGTCTGGCGGAGCAGTATGAGCCGGAAAGAACAGGCCGTCCAAGAAAGGCAGGGCAATGTATATGGATACAGTTAAAATGGAGAAATTTGAGTGTGTGCGGGATGGCATGACCCTTCGAGGTCTCTATTTCCACCCACAGGGGCAAAAGCTCCCCATTGTAATCGTCAGCCACGGCTTCGTGGCAAATTATCAGACGACAAAGGGATATGCAAAATGGTTTGCGGAGCATGGCTATGCCGCCTTCTGCTTTGACTTCAACGGTGGTGGGCTGATGTGCAAAAGCGACAGGGACACCACGAAGATGACCATTTTCACCGAGAAGAAGGACCTGAAATCGGTTATCGCATACGCCAGTTCCCTCCCGGAAACCGATGAATCATCCGTCACATTGATGGGATGCAGCCAAGGCGGCGTGGTCTCTGCGCTGACTGCCGCCGATCTGCAGGGGCAGATTGCTCGACTGATTCTGTTTTACCCTGCGCTCTGCATCCCGGACGACGCCCGGGCAGGGAAAATGATGCTTGCCAAATTTGACCCATCAAATATTCCGGAGGCCTTTTTCTGTGGGCCGATGAAGCTGGGCCGTGATTATGCGGCATCCGTTTTGCAAATTGATCTGATCGAGGAGATCAGCAGATATACGGGAGATGTCCTGATCGTCCACGGCACCGGTGATAAAATCGTGAATCCCCACTACTCTCAGAGGGCGGCGGCAGCATATCAAAACGCCGTCCTGAAGCTGATTCCACAGGGTCAACACGGCTTCTCCAAAAAGCATGACCGAATCGCTCTGGCGTACGTGGAGCAGTTTATCCCGTGACAAATCAGCATTCCCGGCTCTCTCCTGTCAGATAGTCTATAGCGATCCTGGCGTGGAGGGCGGCAGCGATGGGCAGGGCCTGCTCTGATACCCGGAACTGAGGGGTGTGGGATCGCCACCGCTCCGGCCAGGATGGATCCGCCGTCCCCAGCTGGAAGTAGCAGCCCGGGACCTGGTGGCTGAAATAGCCGAAGTCATCCGTCCCCATGGAGGGCTCTGTGCCCACATGGACCTTTTCCGCCCCCAGCAGTCCGGCGGCGCTCCGGCGCACCAGGCGGGTCATGTCGGTGTCGTTTTGGACGCCGGGATAGCTCTCCTCGATGACCACCTCCGCCTGACAGCCCATGGCACGGGCGATGGTTTCCACCATCTCCCGGAACAGGGCGGTGACCTCCCGGCGGCGGGCGTCGCCCAGGGTACGGATGATGCCGGTGAGCCGGGCCTCCGTGTCCAGCACGTTCCCCGCTACGCCGCTGTGGAAGGTGCCCACTGAGATAACCACCGGCTCTGTGGGGGCCGTTCTCCGGCTGACCAGAGTTTGGATGGCGGTGACGATCTGCGCCCCCGCCACAATCACGTCGTCTCCCTCATGGGGCTTTGCCCCGTGGGCGCCCCGGCCCCGGAGGGTGATAGTAAAGGGATTGGAGGCGGCGCAGATGCGCCCCTCCATCACCGAGATCTCCCCTGCGGGGAGCTGGCTGTCGCAGTGGAGGCCAAAGACGGCGTCCACGTGGGGCCGCTCCATGCACCCGTCCCGGATCATGAGCTCTGCGCCCCCGTCTCCCTCCTCGTTGGGCTGGAAAAAGAACTTCACGTTTCCCGGCAGCTCCTCCCGGTGGGAGGCCAGGAGCTGGGCAGTCCCCAGCAGGGCGGCGGTGTGGAAGTCGTGGCCGCAGGCATGCATGACCCCCTCGTTTTGAGAGGCCCAGGGCAGACCGCTCTCCTCCCGGATGGGCAGGGCGTCCAGCTCCGCCCGGATGGCCACCGTCCTGCCCGGTCTTCCGCCCCGGAGCAGACCCACGATGCCCGTATCCGCCACACGCCGGGCCTCCAGCCCCATGGCCAGCAGCCGCCGCTCCACCAGAACGGAGGTGGCATGCTCCTGCCGTCCCAGCTCCGGGTTCTGATGGATGATGCGGTACAGATCTCTCATCTTGCCGGACAGCGCCTCCGCCTCCTGCCGCAGAGTGTCGTTGCCTATCCCTTCGCCGTTCATGTCTCCACGCTCCTTACGCACGCACGAAATGATAGCTTATTTTATCACATTCTCCACATTTCATCAAGTCCTGGATCGACTCTTATCAAATTTTCAATTCCGGGGTGAAAGCGCCGCCGTAATTCTGCTATTTTGTCCATTTTCTCCGTTCCTCTGACATAGTATAATAGAAACCGTTCCGGCGAACCTGCGTCCGCCTTATTTTTATGTCAACCTGTAAACGTGAGGGAGGCCCTTTATGCTCCTGATTTTCAGTAAAATGCTCACCATCGGCCTGCTGCTGGGCGTTGGCGTCCTGCTGTTCCGGCTGGGCATCGTCTCCGAAAAGGGCAGCAAGGAGCTGTCCGGCATGATCGTCCAGCTGTGCAGCCCGGCGACGATCGTGGTCAGCGCCCTGGAGGACACCTCAGAGTTCACCCTGGGGAAGCTGGGCGTTACCGCTCTGGTCTGTGTGGGAATCTACGCCGCCTTCCTGGTAGTGGGCGAGCTGATGCCCATTCTGACCAAGACCCCCAAAGATGAGCGCACCTCCTATCATATGCTCTCCCTGTTCGGGAATGTGGGCTTTGTGGGCATCCCGGTGACCCTCTCTATTCTGGGCTCCTCCGCCATGCTGTATGTGGTCATCTTCAACGTGATGTACTCCCTGCTCTTTTACAGCTATGGCTACCACGCAGTCTCCAAAGCGGTGGGGAAGCCCATCCCCTTCCGTCTCTCCTCCCTGTTCAACCCCGGCCTGGTTGCCTGCTACATCGCCATCGCCCTCTATCTGCTGCCCATCTCCGTCCCGGAGTTCTTGGGGGATACCCTGAGCTATATCGGCAGCTGCACCACCTTCCTCTCGCTGGTGGTGCTGGGCATCAGCCTGGCCACCACCTCTCTGAAAAAGGTGCTGACCAACCCCCAGGTCTATCTCTTTCTGGCGGTGCGGATGCTGGCCCTGCCCATCCTGCTGGCCCTGGTGCTAGGCCGGCTGCTGCCGGACAGCATGATGGTCTCCGCCCTGGTGCTCCTGGCCGCCATGCTCGCCGGGAATATGCCGGTCATGCTGGCCAATCAGTACGACATGGACACGGACACCCTGACCAGCGGCATTATCACCTCTACCCTGCTGTGTCTGGTGACCGTCCCCATCGTCTCCTCCTTTTTCCCGGCGTAAGGCGCAAAAAAAACAGCCCGTCCCTTTGACTTTGCTCCAAAGGGACGGGCTGTCGCTGTGTATTGTTATTTGCTGTACAGGTCCTCGGCATAGACACCCTGGTCGATCAGCGTCCGGAAGGACTGGACCACCAGAGGCTTGTCCTCCCGGTAGGTGACGCCGAACCACTTGTCCTGCGTCTCCAGCACCTGGACGGAGACCTCCCCCCGCTGGAGCAGGTCGTCCATGACGGTGGGGAGCAGGAACTCCTCCTTCATGGGGTCGTGCATCCCCTCCAGGAAGGCCCGGAACTCCCGATCAAGGATGTGAAGCATCTCCCCGGTGAGCCCCCACATATTCATGGACACGTGGCTGCCGCTGTTGATGGGCAGCAGCGTCTCCCCCTCCTGGATGGCCGCACCGTCCTCCGTCTTGACGATGTGCTTTGTCTCCTTCACGGTCATCAGCCGGAACTCGTCGTCCACCTGGCAGATGCCCCGGGTAACGCCTCCGTACTCGCTGAGGGTGTTCTTCAGGATAAAGCCCGCCATGCAGAACCGCCGCTCCGCCCCGCTGTTTGCCAGCAGGAAGGTGCGCAGCTTGACGAACGCCTCCTTGCCGTAGTAATCGTCTGCGTTGATGACCACGAACGGCTCCCGGATCAGCTCCCGGCAGGCCAGCACCGCCCGGCCGGTGCCCCAGGGCTTGGTGCGTCCCTCCGGAAAGTCATAGCCCTCCGGCAGGTCCCGCAGCTCCTGGAAGGCATAGTCCACCCGGACGCCCCGCCGGGCGCAGACGCCCTGGATGCGGTCTCCGATGGCGGTGCGGAAGTCCGCCTCGATGTCCTTCCGGATGATGAAGATCACTCGGGTATAGCCCGCCTCGATGGCGTCGTGAATGGAATAGTCCATGATGATCTCGCCGTTGGGGCCCACCGGCTCCAGCTGCTTGATGCCGCCGCCGAACCGGGAGCCCAGCCCGGCAGCCATAATGACAAGGGCAACCTCCTGCTGCCCTGGAATCTGTCTCTCCACTTTTTATCTCCTCCAAAATGGTGTCCGAACAAGAATAACACATCTCTCGGGAAAAGACAAGAGCAGATTTAAAAATTCTGTTTTCTTGCGATGCTTCTGCTGACCGTGTGCGGCGTGTTCAGCTCTGCGCCTGCCGCACTCACACCAGGGCGACCAGCGCCAGCACAAGGCCGATCACCGCTGCCAGGGACAGCACCGGCAGCATACAGCCCATGCCCAGGCAACCTCTCCTCCGGGGTGGAGGCGGGGGTGGCGCACCAAAGCCGCCCCGACGGCCCCCATAGTGTCCGCCTCTGGGACCTCCTCCCGGGCCGCCGCCAAAGCCGCCCCTGGGGCCACCTCCCGGGCCGCCCGGCCCTCTTCCGGGTCCACCGCCGGGGCCGCCGCCAAAGCTGCCTCCGCCGCCTCGGGCATACATTCTGCGATTCATAGAGCACGCTCCTCTCTCAATGAAATGGATGGGTATCAGGTTCTATAAATTAGTGGTCGATTGTAAAATGAAGTTGAACACCTAAAAAATCCATAGCGATTGAA
>JAJQEM010000161.1 GCA_021201635.1 Clostridiales bacterium
ACTCTATTAAAAATTTTTCGCGGATGTGTTCAACTTGCACTTGCAATTTTCGTATATTTTTTAGAGACTGATTTGGGTGTTAAACTACGGGCCTGATCCCAGGAAGCGACCTGCCCATATAAAAACAGAATTGATTTTTCATCTTTCTTAATCTTGGCTTCGTCAAAATATACGCTTTGATCATCTTCTTTACTCCACCCTAATAATTGTGGGAAAAGAAGTCCTACGCACTTTTCCGTCGTATTTTCATCCGCCAAACATCTTTTGAATATAACATCTACATTCGTTTCGTTCAAATCGATTGGTCTAAAGCCGCTGGGTTTCACTTTCTTTTGATATTCATCAAATAGTCCCACAACAACAACCTCCCTTCACAAAAGCCGGCCATCCTCTGCCCTATTCCACATCAAGCCGCCGTTACGGGTGGGCGTTTTCACCGTCGAAAAAGGTCACCCTGCCGGTCCGTACATCATACAGCGCACTCACCACAGAGACGGCGCTGCCACGGAGGACCTCCCGGACCGCCGCCGCCGTGCGCTCTGCGTTCAGACAGCTGGCCCTCCGCGCATCCGTCTCTCCCCGGATGGCCCGGGCGATCTGGTCGGTGATGGTTTTCGTATAGCCACCGGCCCCACCGGCGATGGTGGCCGCCACCGCTCCGCAGCAGGAGTGGCCCAGAACGACCACCAGGGGGCAGCCCAGGTGCTCGGCGGCGTACTCCACGCTGCCCAAAACGCTGTCGTCCACCACGTTCCCGGCCACCCGGATGACAAACAGCTCTCCGATGCCGCAGGAGAAGATGGCCTCCGGGATCTCCCGGGAATCGGAGCAGGCGATCACCACCGCAAAGGGGTGCTGCCCGTGCTCCGCCGTGTAGCGGCGCACTTCATCGGAGATGTCCCCGATCTCCCTCTTTGCCAGCAGATAACGGTCATTTCCCTCTTTCAGCCGCTGCAGGCTTTTCTCTGCATCCATAATGATACCCTCCTATCGACAAAAAGTCAATGATATTCCGACAGGTATTCGCCGCCCCGGGCGGTCACGACGGCATAATGATGATCTGCACGTCCTCCGGCTCCTCCGATTGGGTGCAGACAGCCAGATGGTAGTCCCCGGCGGGGAAGTCCACCAGCCGGGTGGAAAAACCCGGGGCGGGCCGCTCCGCCTCAAAGCTGCGGAAGGGACAGAGGAGCCCCAGGCCGATGCATTTGGTATAGGCCTCCTTCATGGTCCACAGGTCGAAGATGCGGTGCAGCTCCGCCGGGCTGGTCAGCCCCTGGAGGGACTGCTGCTCGGCGGCGGTGAATTTCCGGCTGAGCTTCACCGAGACGGGCCGCTCCTGCTGGATGTCCACCCCCACCGGCACGGGGGCCACGGCGCACACCGCCCACAGCCCGGAGTGGGAGAGGTTGAACTGAAAGTCGGGCCGACCCAGGAGATAGGGCTTCCCGTGCTCGTCTGCGTCCCGGCTCACCGGGAGCGGTACCTCCCGGCAGTGCCGCCGGACGGCCCGCTGGAACAGCAGCTCCGCCGCCAGGCTCCGCAGCCGCTCCTCCCGGGTGAGGACGGAGAGCTGATAGAGCCTGCTCTCCGGCACCATGCCCCGGTAATCCGCCAGATCGGAGGACAGGCCCAGGGTGTCCATGGCATACAGGTACACCATAATCTCACCGGAGACGGCCATACAGGCCGGTGACATAGTGGAGACGGTCCGCCACCCTGCCGTTCAGGGCGTCCATCCGCACCCGCCAGCTCCAGTTGGCGCTGCCCACCGTGCCGGGGTAGTTCATCCGGGCGTCCGCCCCCAGGCCCAGCACGTCCTGGAGAGGGGCCATGGCCAGAGAGCAGGGGGAGATCCACGCCCCGGCGATGGCGCACCAGCCGATGCCCTCGTCCTCGTGGACGTGGAGGTAGTTGGTGCAGTAGCTCCGCTGCTCCGGGGTGGCGATGTCGGCGTACCACTGGACAAAGGTGGGGGTGTCGTGGGTGCCGGTATACATGACGGAGTCCGGGGTGCAGCGATGGGGCAAAAAGCCGGAGCCGCCGTTCACGTCGCTGAAGGCGTCCACCAGAATCTTCATCCCAGGCAGGCCACACTGCTGGATGAACTTCACTGCTGCGGCGCTCAGGTCGCCCAGGTCCTCGGCGATGAACTGGGCCTGGGGCACGTTCTTGCGGATGGCGTCCAGCAGCTTCATCCCGGGGCCCTTCTTCCACTTGCCCACCAGGGCGGTCTCCGACGAGGCGGGAATCTCCCAGTAGTCGCAGAAGGCCCGGAAGTGGTCGATGCGGATGACGTCGTAGAAGGCCAGAGACTGGCGGATGCGGTTGCACCACCAGGCGTAGCCCGTCTTTTCATGGTAGCCCCAGGCGTAGAGGGGATTGCCCCACAGCTGCCCCTGGTCGTTGAACAGGTCGGCGGGGACGCCGGAGACATATTTCGCCTTCCGTCCGGCGTTCACCCGGAAGATCTCCGGATGCACCCACACGTCGGCGGAATCCGGGGAGACGTAGAAGGGGATGTCCCCGATGATGGAGATGCCCCGCTCATTGGCGTAGGCCTTCAGCTCCCCCCACTGGCGGAAGAACAGGTATTGGAGGAACTTGTAAAAGCCCACGTCCTCCGCCAGCAGGTCGGCGTACTTCTCCACCGCAGCGGGGTCCCGGCGGATGAGCTTTTTGTCCGGCCAGCTCTGGAGGGGCAGGCCGAAGTGGGCGTGGATGGCGGAGAACAGGGCGTAGTCCTCCAGCCAGTCCTGATGGGCCTGGGCAAAGGCGTCCACCTCTGCCAGCAGGGCCTCGTCCGCCCGGGCGTAGGCTTTGCGCAAAAGCGGGTAGCGGGTGCTGTTCAAAAAGCCGTAGTCGATGCGGTCCGGGGAGCCGTAGTACCGCACCCCGTAGACCTCCTCCGGGGTGAGCAGGCCCATATCGGTCAGATCGTCCAGGTCGATGAACAGGGGATTGCCTGCGGCGGAGGAGGGGGACATATAGGGGGAGTCGCCCTCCCCGGGGGTGACCAGGGGGAGCAGCTGCCAGTAGCTCTGGCCGCCCCGCTGGAGGAAATCAACAAAAAGCCGGGCCTCCTTGCCCATGGAGCCGATGCCATAGGGGCCGGGGAGGGAGGCGAGATGGAGCAAAATGCCGCTGGAACGAGGGAACATCAAAAATCCTTCCTTTCCTACGTAGCTGTCTGATCGGCGGGAACGTCTCCCGCCGGGAAAATGAACGGTTCTCAGGGAATGAACCGTTCCTATTATATCGGAGCTTGCTGGGCGTGTCAATCCGGGCCTGCAGGCCCGCCGGGAGCCGCCCGCTCTGCCCGGCGTAAGGAGGAGAGGCGGACAAAAGCGGAGTTGCAAAAAAAAGAAATCTTTTGCTATACTGTGGGACAAACTGTCAGAGAGAACTCTAAATCAAAAGAGAGAAGAGGTAGACCTGTTTGAAAGAAAACCTGAAAAAGCTGTTGTCCTACTATCGTCCCTATATGAGGACCTTCCTCATCGATCTGTTTTTCGCCATGGTGTCGGCGGTGGTGGCCCTCATCATCCCTCTGGTGGTGCGGTACATCACCTCGTCGGTCATCACCCTCCCGGCGGAGGAGGCCATCCCCGCCATCTGGAAGCTGGGCCTGCTAATGACCCTGCTGGTGGCCGTCCAGTGCGGCAGCAACTACTACATCTCCAACTACGGCCACGTCATGGGCGCACATATGGAGTACGATATGCGCCAGGAGCTGTTTGCCCACTACCAGGAGCTGTCCTTCTCCTTCTACGACGACCAGAAGGTGGGCCAGCTCATGAGCCGCATCACCAATGATCTGTTCGACATCACCGAGCTGCTCCACCACGGGCCGGAGAACATCATCATCTCGGTCATCAAGCTGGTGGGCGCTCTGGTGATCCTGCTGTCCATCAGCCCGAAGCTGGCCCTGGCCGCCTTCGCCCTGGTGCCGTTCATGCTGTGCTACGCCCTGTATTTCAACAAAAAGATGAAGCGGGCCTTCCGCCGGAACCGGGAGCGCATCGCCCAGATCAACGCCCAGATCGAGGACAACCTCTCCGGTATCCGGGTGGTCAAATCCTTCACCAACGAGGCGGTGGAGGAGGAGAAGTTCAAGGAGGGCAACGACGGCTTTCTGGACGCCAAGCGGGACAGCTACCGCTATATGGGCGGCTACAACTCCGGCCTGACCGCCTTTATCACCATGATCCAGGTGGTGGTCATCGTCACGGGAGGCATCGGCATCGCCCAGGGGCAGATCGCAGTCGCCGATCTGGTGACCTTCCTGCTGTACATCAACGTATTCACCGACCCCATCAAGACCCTCATCGACTTTACCGAGCAGTTCCAGAACGGCTACACCGGCTTTGAGCGGTTCCTGGAAATTCTGCGCATCGCCCCGGACATCCAGGACGCCCCGGACGCCGTGACCATCGACCACGCAGAGGGGAACATCAGCCTCCGGGACGTCTCCTTCCACTACGAGGGGGAGGAGCGTCCGGTGCTGGATCACGTGGATCTGGACATCTCCGCCGGGAGCTATGTGGCCCTGGTGGGCTCCTCCGGCGTGGGGAAGAGCACCCTGTGCAACCTGATCCCCCGGTTCTACGACGTCACCGGCGGCGCTATCCTCCTGGACGGGCAGGACATCCGCTCCCTCACCCTGGAGAGCCTCCGGCGGCAGATCGGCATGGTGCAGCAGGAGGTCTATCTCTTTGCCGGAACGGTGATGGAGAACATCCGGTATGGCCGCCCCGAGGCCAGCCGGGAGGAGGTCATCCAGGCGGCGAAGGAGGCCAACGCCCACGACTTCATTATGGAGCTGCCCAACGGCTACGACACCGACATCGGACAGCGGGGCATCAAGCTCTCCGGCGGCCAGAAGCAGCGGCTCTCCATCGCCCGGGTGTTTCTGAAGAACCCGCCCATCCTGATCTTTGACGAGGCCACCTCCGCTCTGGACAACGAGAGTGAGCATCTGGTGCAGGAGAGCCTGGAGCGGCTGGCGAAGGACCGCACCACCCTGGTCATTGCCCACCGCCTGTCCACCATCCGCAACGCCCAGCGCATCCTGGTGCTCACCGACCACGGCATCCAGGAGCAGGGCAACCACCGGGAGCTGATGGCCCAGGACGGCATCTACGCCCGGCTGTACCGGATGCAGTTCGAGGGAATGTGACGATACCGCATCATCTATCATTCTATTATAATATATAATAAGGAGCGTGACCGACGCAGTGCCGGTCACGCTCCTTTTATATTCCTTAATAATTAATTAGCTTTTCGCCTTCCTGCTTATGGAATCGTGGAGACATCCAGAATGTGTTGAATCTCCCGGCACCGCTCCGGCAGAGGGCGGCGTCGCACCGGGGACTGCTCGGTGAAAATATAGCAGCTGTCCAGCCCTGCCGCTGCCGCCCCGTGGCAGTCGGCAAGGTCGTCGTTGCCTGTCATCAGCGACTGCTCTGGCCGGAGCTGATACTGATCCAGCAGCAGGCGATAGAAGTGAGGATCGGGCTTTTTGACCCCTGCCTCGGAGGACAGGAGGACGCCGTCAAAATACCCCTCAAGGCCCAGGGCGGTCAGCTCCGGCCTGGTGAACAGAGCCTGTGCGTTGGAGAGCAGGTAGATCCGCTTGCTTTGCTCCTTCAACTGGCGGAGCAGACGCTCTGCCCCGTCGAACAGCCGGAGCTTTTCCGTGGAGAGGGTGCGGAAGGTCCAGGCCAGGGCTGCGATCTCCCGGTCGGTGGCAGTTCTCCCCTTGGCGGCCAGCAGATGGCGGAATACCGGAGCGATATCAATTTCCGGCTCGTCGAACCTGGAGGCCTGCCGCAGAGCGTCCGTCTGCCGCTGCACCTCCCAGTGATAGGCCGCCCGCAGCGCCTCCGGCTGGTAACAGACCTCCCGCTCTGCCAAAACCGTGCAAAACGCCTGCCACAGTGCGTCCTTCCACTCATCGGTGTGGATGTCCACCAGAGTTCCGTACAAGTCAAAGATATAATTCTGATCGAAAATTGCAAGTGCAAGTTGAACACATCCGCGAAAAATTTTTAATAGAG
>JAJQEM010000160.1 GCA_021201635.1 Clostridiales bacterium
TTCAATCGCTATGGATTTTTTAGGTGTTCAACTTCATTTTACAATCGACCTTCAAATTTTAACATACAACTTTTGAAAAAGCAATGGTTTGCGGAAGAAACAGCAAAATTTTAGGGTATGTGTGTCCCAAAATGTGGAAAAGCGGGGAGGACGCTTTCGCATCCTCCCCGCTGCGTTGCGGAGCTTCTGTGGATACAGAAATTACTCGATCATGTTGACAGTGACGTTGGAGTACTCCTGGCTGAAGTTGTTCTCATAGTCGCTGTCGACGACCAGCTCGCCGCTGACGACGGAGGCCAGCAGAGCCTCGTAGTCCTCGACGGTGAAGTTGGTCATGGACCAGGTGTCGGTGGGCAGGCCCACGGCGCCGTCAGCAGCGCCCAGGGTGGTGGTGGTGCCGCCGATCTCGTCCCAGGAGCCGTCATAATACTTGCCGACAGCATACTCGGTAGCCTCGGCCAGACCCTTCATGGCGGAGGTGATGACGGTATCGGACTCGCTGGACTGGTCGACGTCAACGCCGATCACAGCGCCGTCGTTCTCAGCAGCGGCGGTGGCGATGGAGGAGAACATGGAGCCGCCGCAGGCGAACACGACCTGAGTGCCGTTGGAGTACCAGCCGGAGATCATGGTCTGCAGGTCGGGGGAGGCGCTGTAGCTGGAGCCATAGAGCCAGGAATAGTTGATGTTGACGGTGATGCCCAGAGCGGCAGCGGCGTCATTGGCGCCCTGCACGTAGCCGAAGCCGTAACGGCAGCAGGCGGGGTTGGTGCCGCCACCGCCGCCGGAGAAGCCCAGCTCGGTGTAGCCTTCCATGACGGCAGCATAGCCGGCGAAGTAGCCGCACTGCTCTTCCTGGAAGTTGATGCCAGCCACGTTGGTCAGAGCGGTATCGCCATCATACAGGGTGTAGCCGTCGATGAAGACGAACTGCACGTCGGGATAGGCGATAGCGGCCTGAGTCAGAGCGGCCTCCTGGAGGTAACCGGCGCAGACAACGACCTTAGCACCGGCGTCGCAGGCAGCGGCCATAGCGTCATAGCGGTCATCATCGGTGGCCTCGCTCTCGTTGGCGGGCTGATAATACTTGTAGGACAGGCCGTTCTCGTAAGCATAGAGCTTGACGCCGTTCCAGGTGCCCTCGTTGAAGGACTTGTCCTTCAGGGAGCCCACGTCGGTGACGAAAGCGACCCCATAAGTACCGTCGTCAGAGGTCATGTTGTCGTCGATGTCGTCAGCGGAGACGGTCTCGGTGGAGGTGGTGTCCTCGACCTCAGCCTCAGCGTCGTCGGTCTCCTCAGCAGCGTCAGTGTCGTCGGCCTCCTCGGTGGTGTCGGCGTCGCTGGACTCCTCGGTGGTGTCGCTGGTGTCGTCGGTGGTGGTGGTATCGCTGCTGCTGCCGCAGGCGGCCAGAGCGAAGCACATCATCAGAGCCAGCAGGAGAGCGAGGAGCTTCTTCATCTGTTTCATCCGTGTGTCATCCTTTCCTGATTATATTCCCCCGACGCTGTCTCGCCCGGGGTCGGAATCGCTCAGAACCGCACCTTTTTCGCATGGGCAGAAAACTGAGTGTACAGTCATTTTAACATTGCCTTTACAAAATAGCAACCCCCCAATTCGGCGAATTTTGAACAGAAATGGCGTTCAATGACAGCCGCCTCCGTGATTTTCCCTCCACAGGCAACCCGGAGCGGAAATTCCTCTCCCCAAATCAGGCAAAAGCGGTTGACCTCACAGGGGGAATGCTGTATAATAAGCTAAAATCATAGTGATAAACAATTGTTTATCTTGCAAACGTGAGAGGAGGGGCTTCCATGACCCAGCGGGAACGGGAAATTCTGAACTGGATCGCAGAGAACCCCATGATCTCCCAACAGGAGTTGGCGGACCGGGCGGGGATCGCCCGCTCCTCGGTGGCCGTCCACATCTCCAACCTGATGAAAAAGGGATACATCGCCGGGAAGGGCTATGTCCTCCGCACCGCCTCCTATGTGGCGGTGGTGGGCGGGGTCAACATGGACATCGGCGGACGGGCCTACGCCCCTCTGGTAGCCAGCGATTCCAACCCTGGCCGGGTGCGCATGTCCTTGGGAGGGGTTGGGCGGAACATCGCCCACAACCTGGCCCTGCTGGGGGTGGACGTGCGGCTGCTTACCGCCTTTGGGGACGACATCTACGCCCAGAAGATCGCCGCCTCCTGCGGAGAGCTGGGCATTGACATCTCCCAGGCCCTCCAGGTCCCCGGAGGGACCACCTCCAACTACGTCTTTCTCTCCGGCCCGGACGGTGACATGGCCCTGGCCATCTCGGACATGGACATCTATGACCATGTGACCCCGGGCTATCTCCAGAGCCGCCGGGCCCTGCTGGACAACGCCCAGATCGTCATTGTGGACACCAACATCCCCGCCGAATCGGTGCGCTGGCTTTGTGAAAATGTGAAGGCCCCCATCTTTGCCGACCCGGTGTCCACTGCCAAGGCGGTCAAGCTCCGGGACGTGCTGGGAAAAATTCACACCCTCAAGCCCAACCGCTACGAGGCGGAGCTGCTCTCCGGGGTGACCATCACCGACGATGAGAGCCTGGAGCGGGCGGCCCAGACCCTGCTGGACACCGGCCTCCGCCGGGTGTTCCTCTCTCTGGGGAGCGAGGGGGTCTACGCCGCCGACCACTGGGGGCGCCTCCGTCTCCCCTGCTGCCCTGCCCATCCGGTCAACGCCACCGGTGCCGGGGACGCCTTTATGGCGGCTCTGGCCTGGGCCTATCTGGAGGGCAACGACCTGGAGGGCTCCGCCCGCCGGGCTCAGGCCGCCGCCGCCATCTCCATCGAGGGGGCGGAGACCATCAACCCCCAGCTCTCTGGCGAGGCCATCCTGGAGCGGATGGCGCAGTAAGCTCATGTCCCTGCCGCTGTGCGGCTTTTCATAAAAAGACTGATTCTCAAATTATTATCATATCACAGGAGGTACTGCATCATGTCTCTCACCAAGTATCTGGACGTGGCCCCCGAGGTGGCCCAGGCTCTGAAGGACAACCGTCCCGTGGTGGCGCTGGAGTCCACCATCATCTCCCACGGTATGCCCTATCCCCAGAACGTGGAGACCGCCCTCAAGGTGGAGGAGATCATCCGCTCCTGCGGGGCCGTCCCCGCCACCATCGCCATCATCGGTGGCCGTCTCAAGGCGGGCTGCACCCATGAGGAGATCGAGCACCTGGGCAAGAAGGGCCAGGAGGTCACCAAGGTCTCCCGCCGTGACCTGCCGGTCATCGTCGCCAAGGGGATGGACGGGGCCACCACCGTCACCACCACCATGCTCATCGCCAACCTGGCGGGCATCTCCGTCTTTGCCACCGGCGGCATCGGCGGCGTCCACCGTGGGGCGGAGACCACCATGGACATCTCCGCCGACCTGGAGGAGCTGGCTCAGACCCCAGTCATGGTCATCTGCGCCGGGGCCAAGTCTATCCTGGACCTGGGGCTGACCCTGGAGTATCTGGAGACCAAGGGTGTTCCCGTCATCGGCTACGGCACCAGCGAGCTGCCCGCCTTCTACACCCGCAAGAGTGGCTTCGGCGTGGACTACGAGCTGGACACCCCTGCCGAGGTGGCCGCTGCGTTTAAGGCCCAGCGGGAGATGGGGCTCAAGGGCGGTATGCTGGTGACCAACCCCATCCCGGAGGAGTACTCCATGGATGCGGACGTCATCAACAAGGCCATCGACGAGGCAGTGGCCGAGGCCAACGCCCTGGGCATCCACGGCAAGCAGACTACCCCCTTCCTGCTGGCAAAGATCAAGGACCTGACCGGCGGCGACAGCCTGGACTCCAACATCCAGCTGGTATTCAACAACGCCCGCCTGGCCTCCGCCGTGGCCACGGAGCTGTGCAAGTAAACATTTCACATCGGATTTTCGCAGACCGGGCCTCCCCTTCGGAGGTTCGGTTTGCTTTTTCTGCGGGGATGGATTACAATGGGCACAGTAAAATACAAGAAAGGATGTAACGCCATGAGCACCACCCTTCGCAAGGATGTCCCCGTCGCCGAAACCTGGGACCTGTCCCTCATCTATCCCACCGAGGAGGCCATGTACAAGGACGCCCGGCAACTCCGGGAACTGGCCGAAAGTATGGTACAGCAGTACCGGGGCAAGCTGACCTCCCCTGAGATGGTCAACGCCTGTCTGGACGATTTCCGGGAGGCGGTCCGGCTGCTGACCCTGACCTCCAACTACTGCCACCTGGCGGTGGAGGTGGACTACACCGACGCCCACAACCAGGAGCGCAACGGGGAGCAAAACCGCCTGGCCGCCCAGGTGATGAGTCAGCTCAGCTTCGTGACCAGCGAGCTGTCTCAGGCGGACGAGTCCCTGCTGGCAGAGGCCGCCGCCCAGTCCGAGGCCAATCGGCACTTTCTCCGGGACATTCTCCGGGAGAAGCCCCACCGCCTCCACCCGGAGACGGAGCGTGCCCTGGCCGCCCTGTCCCAGACGATGGATGCACCCTATCAAATTTACAACATGGCAAAGCTGGCGGATATGAAGTTCCCGCCCTTTACCGTGGATGGGAAGGAGTATCCCCTGGGCTACTCCCTGTTCGAGGACGACTACGAGTATGAGACGGATACCGCCGTCCGGTGGAACGCCTTCTCCGCCTTCTCCGCCAAGCTCCGGGAGTATGAGAACGTCACCGCCGCCGCCTACAACGCCCAGGTGCAGACGGAAAAGACCATGGCCGACCTCCGGGGCTATGACTCCGTATTCGACAGCCTTCTCTTTGGGCAGAAGGTGGACCAGTCCCTCTATCACCGGCAGATCGACCTCATCATGGAGCATCTGGCCCCCCATATGCAGCGGTATGCCCGGCTGCTGAAAAAGCTCCACGGCCTGGACCGGATGACCTTCGCCGACCTGAAGATCGCCGTTGACCCGGAGTATGACCCCAAGGTCACCATCCAGGGCTCCCGGGAGTACATCGAAAAGGGCCTCTCCATTATGGGGGAGGACTATGTGGCCATGGTGCAGGAGGCCTATGACAAGCGGTGGATCGACTTTGCCCGGAACCAGGGCAAGTGTACCGGCGGCTTCTGCTCCAGCCCCTACGGGAAAAACTCCTATATCCTGCTGGCCTGGAACGAGCGGATGTCGGACGTGTTCACCCTGGCTCACGAGCTGGGCCACGCCGGGCACTTCAAGGCCTGCAACAGCGCCCAGTCCATTTTTGACACCGATGTCTCCACCTACTTTGTGGAGGCTCCTTCCACCATGAACGAGCTGCTCATGGCCCACTATCTGCTCAAGACCAGCGACGACCCCCGGTTCCGCCGCTGGGTGCTCTCCTGCATGATCCGCAACACCTATTACCACAACTTCGTCACCCATCTGCTGGAGGCCGCCTATCAGCGGGAGGTCTACCGCATTGTGGATCGGGGCGGCAGCGTCAACGCCGGTACCCTTAGCCGCATCATGAAGGAGACGCTGCAGACCTTCTGGGGAGACGCCGTGGACATCGACGACGACGCTGCCCTGACCTGGATGCGCCAGCCCCACTACTATATGGGCCTGTACTCCTACACCTACAGCGCCGGGCTGACGGTAGCCACCCAGGTCTCCAAGCGCATTGAGGCCGAGGGTCAGCCCGCCGTGGACGACTGGAAGCGGGTGTTAAAGGCAGGCAGCACCCTGGACCCGGTGGGCCTGGCGGCCCTGGCGGGGGTAGACATCACCACCGACGCCCCCCTGCTGGACACCATTGACACCATCGGCGGCATCATCGCCGAGATTGAGGAGCTGACCGCCCAGATCGAGGGTGTGTGAGCAATTCAGACCAGTCCAGATTGACGAAGAAAACCGCCGCAGAGTGCTGCTCTGCGGCGGTTCCTGTTTTCGGTGAAGCGTGGCTTACTGCTGCTGTTGCTGTTGCTGCTGGGCGATCTCCATCTGCTTTTCCAGCCGCTTGCCCCGGTTGATGGCGCAGAGGATGCCCTTGATGGAGGCCATGGAGATGTTG
>JAJQEM010000002.1 GCA_021201635.1 Clostridiales bacterium
ATTAAAAATTTTTCGCGGATGTGTTCAACTTGCACTTGCAATTTTCGTTTGAAAATCATCTTCAACCCCTTGACATTTTTTCCCTTATCCTATATTCTTTTTGTCGGAAGCGTCAGATCGTTTCGAACGCTTTCGTTCCCGCAAGGGGGAGTAGCTTGCGGCCGGGTTCCCGGACGTGATGGCCCCGTCAGTACGGCGCAATGCCCGGAGCCTTCTCAAAGAGCGAGACCTTTGCTGGAGACAGAGTGTGTGTTCTTCTGTCCCCGGCAAAGGTTTTGTCGTTCTCCCCATCTCTGCAAGACAGAAAGGAGATTTTCCTATGGCAGACCTGTTTGGCAACGTTCTCAATCTCCAGTGGCAGCAGGTGGTCATGTGGCTCATCGGCGGGCTGCTGATCTATCTGGCCATCGTCAAGGACATGGAGCCCACCCTGCTGCTGCCCATCGGCTTTGGCACCATTCTGGTGAACCTGCCCCAGTCCGGGGCGGTGACCCAAATCATCGACGGCATTGAGGAGACCGGCGTGCTGGATGTACTCTTTGACTCTGGCATCTCCAACGAGCTGTTCCCCCTGCTGCTCTTTGTGGGCATCGGGGCGATGATCGACTTCACCCCTCTGCTCTCCAACCCCAAGCTGATGATCTTTGGGGCGGCGGCCCAGTTCGGCATCTTCTTCACCCTCATCATGGCCTCTCTCCTGGGCTTTGACATCGTTGACGCCGCCTCCATCGCCATCATTGGCGCCGCCGATGGCCCCACCTCCATCTTTGTGGCTAACTACCTCAACAGCCAGTATGTGGGCCCCATCATCGTGGTGGCCTACTCCTACATGGCCCTTGTCCCCATCATTCAGCCTCCGGTCATCCGGCTCATCACCACCCAAAAGGAGCGGCGCATCCGGATGAAGTACGCCGGGTGGGAGGTGACCAGGACTACAAAAATTCTCTTCCCCATCTGCATCGCCATCATCGCCGGACTGGTGGCCCCCCGTAGCGTGGCCCTCATCGGCTTCCTCATGTTCGGCAATCTCATCCGGGAGTGCGGCGTGCTGGACAGCCTGTCCGACACCGCTCAGAAGGTGCTGGCCAATCTCATCACCCTGTTTTTGGGCATCACCGTGGCCTCCAAAATGCAGGCGGAGGCCTTCCTGAACAAGGAGACCCTGATGATCCTGGGCCTGGGCCTCGTCGCCTTTATCTTCGATACGGTGGGCGGCGTACTGGTAGCCAAGATTTATAACCTGTTCGCCAGGGACAAGATCAACCCCATGATCGGCGCAGCGGGCATCTCCGCCTTCCCCATGTCCGCCCGGGTCATTCACAAGATGGGCCTGGAGGAGGACCCCCAGAACTTCCTGCTCATGCACGCCGCCGGGGTCAACGTCTCCGGCCAGATCGCCTCGGTCATCGCCGGGGGTCTGATTTTGACCCTGTTTGCCTGATAGAAAGGAGCGTTTTCCATGGAAATCGGAACCATCGTCCTCAACTGCCTCCTGGGCTGGCTGGGCGTCTTTGTGGTCACGCTGGTCATCATTGTGGTCATCCAGCTGCTCAACATCATCACCCTGGCCGCACATCGGCGGGGCAAAAAATAAGAGATGGTCCGCACCATCTCCCTCTAAAAACTGCCCGGAGACAGGCCGCTGCTCAGTGGACCCATCTCCGGGCGATTTTTTCTCAGGTGAATATTATTTGCCAACAGGGGAACGAGCTGCAAGTTTCCAGGAAATCAGTCCTGCTCCTCCACTGCCCTGCGGTAGAGGTCGTTTTTGGAGAGCCCTGTCTCCCCCGCCACCTGCCGGGCGGCGTCCTTCAGGCGCATCCCTCCGGCCTGGAGGGACAGCACCCGCTCCACTCCCTCCTCCAGAGGGGGCGTCTCTGCCTCCCGGTGGGGACAGCCCTCCACCACCAGGACGAACTCTCCCCGGGGCGGGTTGTCCCGATACCAGTCCGCCGCCTGGCCCAGGGTGGTCCGGCGAACCTCCTCGTGAAGCTTGGTCAGCTCCCGGCACAGGGCCACCCGCCGCTCCGGGCCGAAGGTGTCCCGGAGGTCGTCCAGGGTGGCGCAGAGCTTGTGGGGGGCCTCGTAGAAGATCATGGTCCGCTCCTCGTCCAATAATGACTCCAGGTGCCGCCGACGGTTCTTTTTGTTCATGGCGAGAAAGCCCTCAAAGGTGAACCGACCGGTAGGCAGGCCGGAGACCGCAAGGGCAGTAATCAGGGCGCAGGGGCCAGGGATAGCCACCACGGGGACGCCCGCCCCGGCGCACAGGGCCACCAGAGCCTCCCCCGGGTCACTGACGGCGGGAGTCCCGGCATCGGTGACCAGAGCGCAGCTCTCCCCGAACAGCAGCCGCTCCAGGATGGCGGGGCCGCTGGTCTCCGTGTTGTGGCGGTAATAGCTCACCAGCGGCTTTTTGATCTCCAAATGGTTGAGCAGCTTCAGCGAGACACGGGTGTCCTCGGCAGCGATAAAATCCACCGACTGGAGCGTCTCCACGCTCCGCTGGGAGAAGTCCCCCAGGTTCCCGATGGGGGTGGGGACAAGATACAGCGTTCCGGACATGGGATTCACCTCACGATCAGAGTGGGCAGGAGCGCCAGCCCGGGACGGCCCTGGGCGACGGACTCCAGCAATATCAGGTTGGCGGGACGGTTCGGGGCGGACTGCACCGGCTGGAGACGCTTCGGCTCCAGGCCGCAATCGGTCAACCAGGCCAGCAGCGCTGCCAGTCCCTCAGGTCGGGTACACAGGGCAAACCGTCCCCCGTTGCGCAGCAGCCGTCTCGCCGCCCGACACCAGGGGAGCAGGCCATCCTCTCCCCCTGTCCGGGCAGTACCCCGGGGACCGGGGGCAATCTCTCCCCGGCCCGGCTGGAAATAGGGGGGGTTGGCGATGACCAGGTCATAGCTCCCGGGGGACAGATCCGGGGGCAGGGCCTCCACCCGGTCCACGAACACCCGTCCGGTCAGACGGTTGGCGGACAGATTCTCCCGGGCCAGCTGGACGCAGTCCTCCTGGCAGTCCAGCCCGTCCAGGGTCAGTTTTTCCTCCCGACGTGCCAGGCACAGGGACAGCACCCCCACGCCGCAGCCCAGGTCACAGACCCGGTCTCCCCGATGAAGAGTGGCAAAGTCCCCCAACAGCAGGGAGTCCCGTCCCACCCGGGGCAGACTCTCCCGCTGGCGGAGGGTATAGGTGCCGAGTTGCTCTGTGGTGTCCATCGCCCTGCCCTCCCTGCTGTAGTTTCCTCTGTTTATTATGCCACAGACAGGGATTGGAGGCAAGGGATTGGTATTGTTCCTTGGCCCCCTCACACTCTCCTGATTCCTGCCCAGGCCAGCATCAACAGGTCCCGGGGAATGAATTTGCACACCAGCCGGTGGAGGGTGCAGACCGGGCCGGGGGTGGAGACGGAAAAGCCCAGCCGGGCGTCGGTCAGCGCCCAGGAGACCACATGGCTGGCTTTCGAGGCAAATGGAAAATGCTTCACAGCGGCGGGGTTTTCCGTCTCCCGGGCCACGGGGATGAACTCCGTATCCTTGACCCAGTAGGGGCAGACCGCCGTCACGATAATACCCCGGCTGCGCACCTCAAAGTGGAGGGAGCGGCTGTAGCTCAGGAGAAAGGACTTGCTGGCGGCGTAGACCCCCAGCCCGCCCAGAGGCATAAAGGCCGCCGTGGAGCAGATCTCCAGCACGTGGCTCCCCCGGGTGAGCCAGGGCATGGAGAGCTGGGTCATGTCCATGGCCGCCTTGCAGTTGAGCAGCACCATCTGGTCCAGGGCTGCCCGGCCGATCTCCTCACAGGTCCCCATCTTGCCAAAGCCTGCCGCATTGACCAGCCAACAAATCTCCGGCTGCTCTGCCCGGAGCCGTTTTGCGTAGGCGTCCAGGTCGGCCTCCCGGGTCAGGTCCAGGGGCAGGGCCCGCAGACGGGCGGTGCTCTCCACCTGGGCACAGAGCGCCTTCAGCCGGTCCTCCCGCCGGGCAATGAGCCAGATCTCCTCCAGCTCTTTCTCTGTGGCCAGACGCCGGACAAACTCCGCCCCAAGCCCGCTGGAGGCCCCGGTGACCACTGCGATCTTCATGGCCTTGTCTCCCTTCTGCCCCGCAGATGCATTTGTGCGGTGGTATCTCTATTATACCACCCCGTCAGATCAAAGCAAACGCTTCACCAGTGAAAATCCTGTCAGCGCAACAAAAAGCCCTCTCCAGCCGGAGAGGGCTTGCATGGGTCACATTTTGGAGAACTTCTGATAGGTCTGGTTGATCTGCGCCCCGTCGGCGGGACGGGTCTGATACCAGCCCCGGCTGGTGGCCGCCTGGTAGAGATCGCTCTGGATGTCGTGGTCCTTGCTCAGCAGGGACAGGAACTGGTTCCGCAGCTGGATATTGGTGCACTCGCTGGCAAACTCGTTGTAGTTGGTGCTCATCTTCTTCTCCAGCAGAATCAGGTCGGTGATGCGCTCCTGGTCGTTCATTTCTGTGCCCTCCTCATCTCAAAAAGGTCAGCAGGGTGTTGAAATTCTGCTGATGCTGTCCGGCGTGCTTGTTGTAGCACTCCCGGAGGGTGTTTTCCTGGGTCTCGGCGGCTGCGGCCTGGTATTTGGTCACGCAGATGTGCTCAAAATTGAGCTGATCGTCCAGGGCTTCCAGTTCCTTGGTGGTCAGATTGGCCATTTGGAATCATCTCCTTTACAGACCTTATCCTACCACCGGACGCCGGAATTATACGCCCTGCCGGGGAAAATTTCTCCCGCCTGTGACGGCTCACTCTGCCGCCGGATACCCCCGGTCATTCAGGAGGAAGGACACCTCCCCCTGGCGCACCCGGGCGAAGCAGAACAGAGGGAGCAGGGGCATGGGCTGTCCCAGCTGCCAGGGATAGGCGACCTGCCACCGGTCCCCTACCCGTTGCCATTGACCAGGGCGTTCTGCGGCCAAGGCGGCGGCGATGACCGGGTCGCTGGGTCGGATAGGAAGGCTGCTTTGGAGCCGTTCCGAGTCCGGCCCGGCCTGTGTCATCTCCAGTTCTACCCGCTCCGGCGGATAAACCCCCGCCTCCTTCAGGGAGGAATGGGTCAGGCTCCGCTCCAGATACAGCCCATCCCCCTGGGGCGCAGGGGTGCCCAGCAGCAGCCGTCTGCCATTTCCTACCAGCCACAGCTTGCACACCTCCTGCCGTCCGGGCAGACGGCACCGGAACCACAGGTGAAGCTGGCTCTCCTCGTACTCCGCCCGACCCACGCACACGCCGCCGGAGACCAGGGGCAGTTCACGAAACAAAACAATCACCCTCTCCCCACACAGATATGCGGGGAGAGGGTGAAAAAGAACAAAGGCTTCATCGCTTACAGGAGCCACCGTCCCCCGCCGGAGGATGTCTCCACAGGGTGGGTCACTGTATTTGTGCGATGATGCCCTGGAGCTGCTTAGCGCCAGCAGCTCCATGCATTGCGCAGGACACAGTACTCGTCCCAGCTGTCCGTCCGCCAGGTGCGCTCCCTGGTGTGGTTGCGCCGCAGCAAATTTTGAATGAAATGCTTCATATCAATTTCCTCCAGTCCAAAAGACGTATTCCTTCGTGGGGGAGAACCATCCCCCTTGCAACTCCTATTATAGCCGAAGGATTCCGCTTGTCAAGTACATTTTTGAAAATTTTGTCGTTCAGTTGTGGATTTTTCTGTGCATATTTCGCTAGCACGATTTACCGTGGAAAAGAAAAGCCCTCCGTTTTGCGGGATGTCCTGCAAAACGGAGGGCGATTTCGGGTCGATGGGGCGGGTTGGGTTTTACGGATTCGCCGGGGGATTTTTATGGTGTCGTGAGTGCTTGATGCACCCCTCCACCGGCTTACGCCGGTCCCCCTC
>JAJQEM010000093.1 GCA_021201635.1 Clostridiales bacterium
CCAGCATCTCGGCGGTGAGCAGCCAGCCCTCGCCCATCTTGCAGCCCTCGCCCAGATAGCCCTGGACCAGCTGGCGCAGCTGCTCAAAATCGCCGGGGGCGCGGAACCGGGACTTCTCCAGAGCGTGGATCATGTCGTGCTGGCAGTTCTGGATATAGTCCATCATGAACTGGCACAGGGCCTTTTTCGCCGGGTTGCCGCCGTAGATGTCCACGTCCACCACCCGGTTGTAAATTTTGAAAATCATAAAGTCGGTCAGACCGGGCACCACCGGCTCCGTCCCTTCGGAGAGAAGAAACTCCTCCAGGTGGTTGTTGCCCAGGGCGGAGAACTTGACGTAGATCTCACCCACCACGCCGACCCGCACCTTTTCGTGGCTCAGGTCTACGGGGATGGCCTCAAAATCGGCGATGATCTCGTCGAAAATCTGGCACATAGCCTTGCGGCTCATGCCCTTGCCCTGTTGGAACCGGCTCACCAGCTCAGAGATCCACCGCTGAACGGCGGCGTCGGTGTCGCCCTTGTTCTGCTCGTAGGGCCGGACCTGGTTGGAGATATTCATAATCAGGTCGCCGTACATCATGCCGAACACCAGCTTTTGCAGCAGGGGAACGGTGAGGGAGAAACCGGGGTTGGACTCCAGGCCGAAGCTGACGGAGATGACGGGGATGTACTCCATGCCTGCCTTTTTCAGCGCCTTGCGGAGCAGGTGGATGTAGTTGGAGGCCCGGCAGCCGCCGCCGGTCTGGGTGATAAAGAGGGCAATCTTGTGGGGGTCATAGCCGCCGTTTTTGATGGCGTCCATAAACTGCCCGATGACCAGCAGGGCGGGGTAGCAGGTGTCATTGTGGACATACTTCAGCCCCTCGTCCACTACGTTGCGGCTGTCGTTGTTCAGCTGGTCCACCTTGTAGCCCTCCAACAGCAGGAGCTGACGGAACATCTCAAAGTGGATGGGCAGCATCTGGGGCATAAGAATGGTGTATTCCTTCTTCATCTCCTTGGTGAACAGGAGACGTCCGTCCTTGTTATAGACTAATTCAGCCATGGGAAACCTCTTTCCAAAACAGAGAATCTAGCCGGGAGGCTCAAGCGGTGTGCTGCCGGGCGTCGTCTCCGGACTGCTCCTGACCTTTGCGGGCATCCACTGCGGCGATGAGACTGCGCACCCGGATCTTGACGGCCCCCAGGTTGGAGATGTCGTCGATCTTCAGCTGGGTGTACAGCTTGCCGCCCTGCTCCAGGATGGAGCGCATCTCGTCGCCGGTGATGGCGTCCACGCCGCAGCCGAAGGAGACGAGTTGGATCAGCTCCATATCCGACTGGGTGCAGACGTACCGGGCGGCGTTGTACATCCGGGCGTGATAGGTCCACTGGTTGAGCACCGTCCGGGGCTGGTGATCCATCTCCCCGGAGACGGCGTCCTCCGTGACGAGGACGAAGCCGAAGCCGGTAATCAGGTCGTTGATGCCGTGGTTGATTTCCGGGTCCATGTGATAGGGCCGCCCGGCCACCACCATAATAGGCATATCGTGGGCACGGGCGTAGGCGATGTACTCCTGCCCGGTGCGGTAGACGTCATCCCGGAAGGCGTGATAGGCCTGGTAAGCTGCCCGGGCTGCCGCCACCGTCTCCTTTTTGGGGATGCCGAACTCCTGGAGGAAGTAGTCCGCCGCCCGCTTTTCAAAGTCCTTGGGCCGGTGGAGGCCGAAGTAGGGGTGGAGGAGCCGCTTGCCTTGGAGGTCGGGGAGGTTGGCGGCGAGCAGGTCGGGATAGTAGGCCACCACGGGGCAGTTATAGTTGTTGTCGCTAATGCCCTCGTCAAAGTTGTAGCTCATGCAGGGGTAGAAGATGGTGTCCAGCCCCTCCTCCAGCAGGCTCTCCACGTGGCCGTGGAGCAGCTTGGCGGGGTAACAGACAGTGTCCGAGGGGATGGTCCGCTGGCCCTTGATGTACAGCTTCCGACTGGACTCCGGGGAGAGCACCACCTCAAAGTTCAGCGCCGTGAAGAAGGCGAACCAGAAGGGCAGATTCTCGTACATATTCAGCCCGAAGGGGATGCCGATCTTGCCACGGATGCCGTTGCCGCCCCCCTTGCCGGTCATAGTGCGGAGCTTATCGTACTTGTACTTCATCAGGTCGGGGTTCTGCACCTTTTTGCCGCCCAGGGGCTTGGAGCAGCGGTTGCCGGAGATGAACCGGCGGCCACCGTCGAAGGTGTTGATGGTCAGGGAGCAGTGGTTGGTGCAGCCGTTGCAGGTCACCGGCCGGGCGGTGTGCTGGAACCGGGCCAGCTCGTCAGCGGAGAGGATGGTGGACCGCTCCAGATGCTGCTCCTTTGCCGCCAGAGCAGCCCCGAAGGCGCCCATGATACCGGCAATAGTGGGACGAACTACATCTCGGCCCAAC
This sequence comes from Clostridiales bacterium, assembly GCA_021201635.1. Classification (GTDB taxonomy): domain Bacteria; phylum Bacillota; class Clostridia; order Oscillospirales; family Oscillospiraceae; genus Onthomonas. The sequence continues at coordinate 2,410 of JAJQEM010000093.1, forward strand.
TCCTGCTCGAAAGCACGGAGGACAGCATCGTTGTGGAAGGTGCCACCCTGGACCACGATGTGCTGGCCCAGGTCGTCGGCAGAGGACATCCGCAGCACCTTGTAGATGGCATTTTTCACGATGGAGATGGCCAGGCCGGCGGAGATGTCCTCCACGCTGGCCCCGTCCTTCTGTGCCTGCTTCACCGAGGAGTTCATAAACACGGTGCAGCGAGAGCCCAAGTTCACCGGTTTTTCGGTGAACAGGCCCAGCTTGGCAAAGTCGGCGATGTCATAGCCTAACGCCTTGGCAAACGTCTCGATGAAAGAGCCGCAGCCGGAGGAGCAGGCCTCGTTGAGCATGATGGAGTCCACTGCGCCGTTGCGAATTTTGAAGCACTTCATATCCTGGCCGCCGATGTCGATGATAAAGTCCACGTCGGGGTTGAAGTGGGCGGCGGCCTTGTAGTGGGCCATGGTCTCCACCAGGCCCAGGTCGCACCGGAAGGCGTTTTTAATTAAATCCTCACCGTAGCCGGTGACGGCGCTGCCCTTAATCGAGATCCGATCTCCACAGAGGGTGTAAATCTTCTCCAGCTGCTCCCGGACGATGGAGACCGGGTTGCCCAGGTTGGAGTGATAATAGGTGTAGAGCAGGCCGCCGTCCGAAGCGATGAGCACCAGCTTGGTGGTGGTGGAGCCGGCGTCGATACCCAGATAGGCGTCGCCCACATAGGTGCTGATGTCCGCCTCGGGGGGATGTTGGCTGTTGTGGCGGCGGCAGAAGTCGTCGTATTCCTCCTGACTGGTGAACAGGGGAGGGGCGGTGTCCACGCTGGTGACAGCGGACTGGCTCTTTTCCAGCTTCTCCAGAATTTGGTCAAAGGGCTGAGCCTCGAAGTCGGTGGCGCACAGGGCGGCGCCCATGGCGGCGAAGCAGTCCCCGTCCTCCGGGAAGATGGCGTGCTCCTCATCCAGGTGCAGCGTCTCTACGAACCGCTCCCGCAGACCCATGAGGAAGTGGAGAGGACCGCCCAAAAAGACGATCTTGCCCTTCAGCTCCCGGCCCTGGGTCAGTCCGGCGATGGTCTGGTCCACCACCGCCTGGAAGATGGAGGCGGCCACGTCCTCCTTCCGCCCGCCCTGGTTCAGGATGGGCTGGATGTCGCTCTTGGCGAACACGCCGCAGCGGGAGGCGATGGGGTAGATCTTTTCATGTCCCATGGACAGCCGATCCAGCTCGTCGCCGGTGACGTTCATCAGGGTGGCCATCTGGTCGATAAAGGCCCCGGTGCCTCCGGCGCAGGAGCCGTTCATCCGCTCCTCCAATGCGCCGCCGAAGAAGATGATCTTGGCGTCCTCGCCGCCCAGCTCGATGACGGCGTCGGTGCCGGGGATGTAGGTGTTCACCGCTGCGGCGGTGGCGTAGACCTCCTGGACAAAGTCCACTCCGCTGGCCTTACTGACGCCCAGACCGGCGGAGCCGGTGATGACCGCTTTCACGTCCTGGCCGCTGTACCGGTCGGCGATGGAGCGGAGGGTCTGGCAGGTCCGCTCCCGGACCTTGGAAAAGTGCCGCTCATAGGAGCGGAACAGCAGCTTGTTGTCGTCGTCCAGCACCACTACCTTGACGGTGGTGGAGCCGATGTCAATGCCGATGCGATAGCTCATAGTGCGATTACCCCTGCGCTTGTTCAAAATGGGAATCCATTGGCCGCCAGGCCCTGAAGGCGCAGGGCAGACCGTCCGGAAATTTTCATCAGGTCATATTTTATCACATTCTGCGCAAATGGCAAGAGAATTACATTTCCAGATGTGTAAATCTTTCGTGAAGGGAGGAAAAACACTGATATGTATATAAATTTAGCAAATGTCATTGACAATTATCCCCCCCCGGTATAATAAGAGAAAAGAAGGAATACGGAAAACGGGAGGGGATGGTGTCACATGAAAAACAGAACCCGATGGACGGCGATTTTGACGGCACTGTGTATGCTCCTGCTGCTGACCGGCTGCGACAGCGGGGCCTCCGACGGAAGCATTGCGGCTCTGCCCACCGAGACGACGGTAGACGGGGAGGTCTATGAGTTGGAGAAGCTGGAGGCCCTGGTCTGCGAGAGCGATCTGGCTGTTTCCGCCACCTGTCAGAGCATGGAGGCATACGAGGATTATGTCTACTACCTCTTTCAGGTGGACGAGGTGCTGTACGGCACCTGGACGGAGGAGAAGCTGTATGTGTACGCCCTGTATGACCAGAACCGGGACGGCGGCATGGCCTCGGTCTATGATGCAGGGCAGCAGTACCTGCTCCTGCTGATGGAGGGCGTCCAGTCGGAGGAGGCCGAGCACCCCCATATCCTCGCGGTCCGGGATGGGATCGACTTCCCTGTGGATGGGCCTTACACCTACGACGGGGCGGAGTTCGCCCCACCCGAGGGGCAGTCCATGGCGGAATACCTGTGCGAGCTGGCAGAACAATACGGCGTGAGCGGCTGACGGCAGAATAGATACATTCATTTTTCCAAAAGTATCTTGCTTTTTTGACCGGGATGCCTTATAATGTTCCCATCCTGATCTCGGAGGTGCTCCTTATGTCGCTGGACCATAAGATTGTCAAGTTCTATGCAAAGAACAAAAACACGGACCTGTATCTCAAGGCCATCCCGGGCCATTTTATCACCAACCACTCCCACATCAACTATTTTATGGAGCTGACCTCCATGAAGACGGTCTATCGGGAGGCCAAGGCGGTGGCCGACGTCCTCTCCCGGAAGTATAAGAACAATATTCCGGTGGACACCATCCTCTGCATGGACGGCACCGAGGTCATCGGCACGCTGCTGGCGGGGATGCTGGTGGACTCCCACCTGGGCCGTGGGCTGAACGCCAAGAAAGAGGTGGCTATCGTCACCCCGGAGCAGAACGCCAACACCAGTCAGCTCATCTTCCGGGACAACTACAAGTCCCTCATCCACAACCGGGACTGCATCGTCCTCATGGCCTCCATCACCACCGGCTACACGGTACACAAGGCCATCGAGACCATCCAGTTCTACGGCGGCGTGCCCAGAGGCGTCTCCTCCATCTTCAGCAACATCAGCCAGATGGACGGGGTGCAGATCGACAGCATCTTCGACGTCAGCTCGCTGCCGGACTACCGGAGCTATGACTACACCAACTGCCCCTTCTGCAAGCAGGGCGTCCCGGTGGATGCGTTGGTCAACCGGAACGGCTACTCCATGCTGTAAGGCCGAACAATCACACAGGCTTTCAGGGCGCACGGTTTCTGCTGTGCGCCCTTTGACACGGCCTGGGCGGATGCCGTTTGGATGCAGGGCGGATTCCCGTATATGGGCGTTTTTCTTTGAATGGAACACAATATTATTTGTTCGAAAATTGCAAGTGCAAGTTGAACACATCCGCGAAAAATTTTTAATAGAG
>JAJQEM010000154.1 GCA_021201635.1 Clostridiales bacterium
ATTCAATCGCTATGGATTTTTTAGGTGTTCAACTTCATTTTACAATCGACCGTTATTTTATGGTTGCCAGTTTGGAGATGGTTACTTTGGTTCGGATCAAGGACATTGCAGAACGGGCTGGTGTGAGCACCACCACGGTCTCCAACGTCATCCACCAAAAGGAGGGCAAGGTCTCTCCCGTCGTGGCGGAGAAGATTCGCAAGTTGATTGAGGAAATGGGCTATATCCCCAGCCTGAGTGCGCAGATGCTGGCCCGGGACAGCTCTCATATCATAGGCGTTGTCATGGGCTACTCCCCTGAGGAGGCCCTCCAGTCCAGAAACGGTCTGATTGCGGCGAGCCTGATCGGGTATCTGGAGGAGGCGATCCACAGCGAGGGCTATTATATGATGCTGTTCACTCGCCGCAGTGTGGAGGAGATCCTGCAGGAGAGCCGGGCATGGAATTTTGACGGGCTGATTGCCTGCAATTTGACCCAGCAGGAGATCGAGGCCCTCCACAGCTCCTATGAAAAGCCCCTGGTGCTCATTGATTCCAGCTTGGAGCGGAGTTTGTCCAACGTCTGCCAGGTTTGCACGGACGAGGTGGGAGGCGGCGATCAGATAGGCCGCTATCTTCTCGCCAGAGGCCATCGGCGCATCCTGTTTGTCACCGCCGAAGACCAGGAGAGTGATCGGCTGCGCTGGTTGGGTTTCCGCCAGGCGATGGAAGAGGCGGACATAGAGCAGGTGGACGCCATGCGCCTGCGGGTCTCAGTCGACAGGGAAGAACGGCTGGCTCAGTATGAGGAAAGGCTCCCGCTTCTGCGGCAGCAGACCGCCCTCTGCTTTAGCTCGGATTTCTATGCAGTAGAGGCGGTCAACTGGCTTCGGGCGACTGGATTGGAGACGCCGGAGGCGCTTTCGGTGACAGGATTCGACGATATGGTCTACGCAAAAACCGCCTGGCCTGCTCTGACCACAGTACATCAAAGTCTGGACAAAAAGGCCCAGGTGGCGGTTCGGGCGCTGGCGGACATGGTCTCCGGCATCGAGCTTGAGAGCGACGATTTGAAAATCGCCACCTGCGTGGTGGAGCGGAACTCCGTGCGGAACGTCTGAGGTATCATCCCCCTATAGAGAAGGGAAGCCAACATGAAACTGGGAACACACGCCCTGAGCGCAGGGAAGGACTTCGGCAGGAAGCGGCCACTGGCCTGCTTCTGTCTGTCCTTTGCTGCCGGGGTGTGTCTTTCTGTCTACGCTCTGGTGGGATGGCAGATGCTCCTGTTGGGGGCGGTGTGTCTGCTGTGCGGCCTGGCCTGCTGCATCAATCGGCGGTTGCTGGTGGGTGCCTGTTTATTGGCGGCCACGGCGGGGTTCTGGCTGTTCTGGTGCCGCTTCTGCCAGGTGACAGCTCTGGAAACCAACTGGGTAGGTCAGATCGCCTCCGTGACCGTGGAGGCCGCAGACTATTCTGAACAGAGCCAATACGGCTGGTACGTAGAGGGCACAGTGATCGATGGAGACGGCCCGGTTGGGACAAAGCTCCTGCTCTGGCTGGACGAGACCGGGGAGAATATCTGTCCCGGCGACGAGGTGACGGCGGAGGTCAAATTCAAAACCGCTCGAGAGGAGGACGGCATCTGGGCGCTGTCCGACTACGCCGACGGTATCTGGCTGACTGGGTCGGCATCGGATGTTACCGTCGTCCATGTGGAGCAGACACCTTTGTCCCTGCTGCCTAGGGTGTGGGCGAGGTGCCTGCGGGACTCCCTGGAATCTCTGTTCTCTGAGGAGAGCGCCGGTTTCCTCCTGGCCCTGACCAACGGGCAAAAGGGTGGGCTGACAGATGAAATGAACGATGCCCTGACCCGGACCGGCCTGCGGCACATCGTGGCGGCCTCCGGCCTTCACGTGACATTGCTGACCTCCGCCCTGTTTTTCCTGCTGCCCGGAAGCAGAAAGGGAAAAGGGCTGGTCTTGCTCCCCGCCCTGGCAGTCTTTGGTGCGGTGACGGGATTTTCGCCCTCCGTCTGCCGGGCAATCGTCATGCAGGCCATTCTGCTCCTGGCCCCGGTGCTGGAGCGGCAGGAGGATGCACCTACCTCACTCTCCCTGGCTCTGGCACTGCTGCTGGCGGTCAACCCCTATGCCGTCGCTTCGGTGAGCTTGCAGCTCTCCTTTGCCGCTATGCTGGGAATCCTGGTGGTCTGTCCCCACATCCGGGTGGGGAAGGGCAACCGGGTACTGAGATACCTCCAGAGCGGTCTTGCCCTGACTGCCGGGGCAAACTGCTTTACCATCCCTCTGGTGTTGTACTACTTCCGGGAGCTGTCCCTTTTGACGCCGTTGTCGAACCTTGCCATATCCTGGCTGCTGCCCTTTCTGCTGCCCCTGGGCATGGCGTGCGGCATTTTGGGGATGTTCTGCCCGGGAATAGCATCGCTCCTGGCAATTCCCACGGATTGGCTGGTCCAGATAGCTGTTCGGTCGATTTACGCCCTGGCGAGCATTTCCAACAGCCTGTTCTCCGTAGAGCATCCTATCTGTCTGTTTTGGGTGTTGCTCTGTTATCTGGTGGGCATACTGGCTTTGACTGGACGATGCAGCCAGAGGGCGGGATATACCTCCCTGACGCTGCTCACAGGCGGGCTGGCGGTCTGCATTTGCCTGACAGCTCTCCCCGGGGCGGGGACGCTTACCGTCGATCTGCTGGACGTGGGACAGGGACAGTGCATCCTGGTGAGCGGCGGGGAGATGACCGCCGTCATCGACTGCGGCAGCCTCACCGACGACGCCGGGGCAGTGCTGACCGATGCTCTGGCCCAGCGGGACCTGGACGGGGTGGACGTACTTATCCTGACCCACTATGACGCAGACCATGTGAACGGCGTCCTCTCTCTGTGCGAGGATGGGTATGTGGAGCGGCTCCTTGTTCCCGAGCCGGACACCGACCCGGAGGCGGCGGAACCGCTGCTTCAGGCAGTGGAGGAGTCGGATACAGAGGTTTCCATCCTGTCCGGGGAGACGGAGCTGACCACCGGGGCATTGACCATCTCTGTCCTGCCGGTCAGCGGCGGCGACTATGACGGGCTGTGTATCTGGGTCAGCTACGGTTCCTTTGACCTGCTGGTCACTGGGGACGCAGGCTTTGCGGCGGAGGAGATGCTGCTGGAGACCTACGACCTTCCCCGGATGGAGGTCCTTGTGGCAGGACACCACGGCTCCGCCTACGCCACGGGAGAGGCCCTGCTGGAGGCGCTTTCGCCCCAGACTGTGCTGTTTTCCGTGGGGGAGAACAGCTACGGACATCCTACCCCGGAGACGGTCGCCCGGTGTCTGGAGGTGAGCGCAACACTCTACGGAACATCAGAGCAGGGAACGGTGACAGTGGTGGTATCCCTGTCAGGCGGGACAGAGGTTGATTCGGATTCGTAATTTTTTAACAATTTGTGACAAAAGGGAAATTTCCGGTTGGAACACTGGACGAAAGACAGGGTTTGTGTTAAACTGTTTTGAAATGATTGCTCCGGGGAGACAGAGAATGGATAGATTGGGGAAGGATGTGGAATGGTATGAGTGAGCCCATGGTCCTGCTCACCACCCTCAATGAGAATTATCTGCCTCAATTGCAGGTGCTTTTGACTTCTGTTTTGCTCAACAATCCCGGCGAGCGGTTCCAGCTCTATCTGATTCACCGCTCTTTTTCCGCCCAGCGGCTGGCGGAGCTGGACAGCCAGTGCCAACGGTGGAATGTGGAGATGTTCCCTGTGCACGTGGATGAGACGATCTTCGTCAACGCTCCCGTGACCCGTCAGTATCCCCAGGAGATGTATTACCGACTGCTGGCCCCCAAGCTTCTGCCGGAGACTTTGGACCGCATTCTTTATCTCGACCCTGACATCCTGGTCATTAACTCCATCCGTCCTCTGTGGGAGCTGGACCTGGAGGGCAACCTGTTTGCCGCCGCCGCTCACACGGGAAAGACCGAGATTGCCAACGATGTCAACCGTATTCGGCTTCAGATGGAGAATGAGTATTACAATTCCGGCGTCCTGCTCATCGACCTGGCCCGGGGACGGGAGGAGATCGATCCGGAGCAGATTTTTCAGTATGCAGAGGCGCATCCCAAGGAATTGATTCTGCCAGACCAGGACATCCTGAATGTACTGTTTGGCGACCGTATCAAACCGCTGGACGATTACATCTGGAATTACGACGCCCGGAAGTACAGCAGCTATCAGTTCCACAGCTACGGAGAGTCGGATGTCAGCTGGGTCATGGAGCACACGGCCATCCTCCATTTCTGCGGCAAGGCCAAGCCATGGAAGCCCCTGTACCGACATCGCTTTGGCGTCCTATATAAGCATTATCAGCGGCTGGCGGAGCGGTTCTTTGCCTCGGCCCCGGATGAGAAAAAGGAAGTAGACGCATGAGACACATTCCCAACATTTTATCAGCATTTCGTATCGTGCTCATCCCATTTTTTGTCTGGCAGATGCTGTCCGGGAACACGTTCAACGCCGGGCTGATCCTCATCGCCTCCGGGCTGACAGACACCCTGGACGGCAACCTGGCCCGGAAATTCGGCTGGATCTCCGACCTGGGAAAGGTGCTGGACCCGGTGGCGGACAAGCTGACTCAGACGGCGGTCTCCATCTGCCTGATGATTCGATTCCCATCGCTGTGGTTCTTTTTTGCGGCCCTCATCATCAAGGACCTGATTATGCTGGTGCTGGGGGGATACCTCACCAGGGGCGGCGTGCATCTGAAGGGGTCCCGGTGGTTCGGCAAGGTTGCTACGGTGGTCTTTTACACCGTAATGATTTTGATTGTTCTGTTCCCCTCCATCCCGGACTGGTGCACTACCCTGATGCTGGTGCTCGCTGTCGTCTGCGCTGTGATCGCCGGGCTGCTGTATATCCCGGACTATCTCCGCTATAAAAAGGAACGGGACGAAAAGAAAACAGAGGGGACTGATTCCCCATCTGAATAAAAACAGACAGGCTCCGAACGGGTTTTGTTCGGAGCCTGTCTGTTGCATGGAGGAAGGAAAGGTGCGGCTTATGCCTGTTCCTTTTCTCTACAGAAAATGCCGATCATTGCGGCGTCCAAATAGGTCGGAGTGACAACCTGCTGAAGCTCCCAGCCATCTGCAACGCACTGGTTGATGGCGTTCTGCGTCTGCTCCAGATCCTTTGTGCGTGTGAGCTTGACCTCTTTGTTCAGAAGAACGACCTTGTATTCCTTCATAAAATGTTTCCCTCCCGAAGGCCGTACCGATCTGGTCGGCCAGTTTGCGCTCAGATGATGTGCGGAAGACGGCGTGGGTACAGGAGATGTTTTTGTTCTGTCACATAACAGGCACCTGTGTCCTTTCCACACTTTTTTCATTATAACGGGAAAAGGAAAACTGTACTATCGCAGATGGGTAAAAAAGTGGATAAAAAGAGGTAAGGAGGCAGAAAAGGGAGCCTGGGGAGATACTCCTCAGGCTCCCGATGGAATTACAGCCCCATAGCATCGGCCACATGGTCCACGACCTCGGCCACAGCCTTGATCGCCTTCCCGGCAGGGGAGTGCCTGATACAGCGTGGTTTGGGAGAAACAGACATGGCAAGGGCCGCACCTACGGCCACGCCAATGCCTACGCCGCTGAGAAATTTGGAACAACTCATCCTGGTTCGCCTCCTTTCGCCCGGATAGTTTGCCCGGAGACCGAAAAAACACCCTGAGAAATTCCGGGAATCCGTTGCGCAAAAGATTGCTTTGCGGTATAATGCAAATTAGAATCGAAAATTGCAAGTGCAAGTTGAACACATCCGCGAAAAATTTTTAATAGAG
>JAJQEM010000136.1 GCA_021201635.1 Clostridiales bacterium
CTGCTTCGGCACCAACGACCTGACCCAGATGACCTGGGGCTTCTCCCGTGACGACTCCGGCAAGTTCCTGGGCACCTATCTGGACCGGAAGATCATCGAGCACGACCCGTTCCAGCGGCTGGATCGCCGGGGCGTGGGCCGTCTGATGAAGATCGCCGTGGACTACGGCCGTGAGGTCCGTCCGAATATGCACATCGGCATCTGCGGCGAGCACGGCGGAGACCCCGTCTCCATCGAGTTCTGCCACGACATCGGCCTGAGCTACGTCTCCTGCAGCCCCTTCCGGGTGCCCATCGCCCGGCTGGCCGCTGCCCAAGCAGCTATCAAGAACCCCCGCAAGTGAGCATCCGCCCGTCGAGGTGTGAGGTTCGCTTGGAACACCTGAACTAACATGGGAAATGGACCTTGTGAGTGGGAGACCTCTCACAAGGTCTTTTTCCTGAACCCCCAACACCTTCTCTCGGTTGGGAGGGTGGTCGGCCCCGGTGGGGGCCGACACGGCAGGGCCGTTTCTCTCTCCTGCGGCAGCAGGGAGAGCCTTGGGCTCCCCCTCGTTTTCGAGTTCGAGTTTGAGTTTGTTTTCGGCTTTGGCTTCCTCCTCGGCCTCGGTATCGGTATCGGTTTTGGTTTTGGTATCGGCTTCGGCTTTGGTTTTGGTTTCGGCTTTGGCTTCGGTTTGGCCATTTTTGCTATCCGGCGCCATAGCGGTGCTATCCGCTGGCATGGCATCGCTATCCGGTTCCATGACGTCGTCATCCGGAGACGCAGATGCGCCCCACCGGGCCTCCGCCCCCTTCTTCCCCGCCTGGGAGCGCTTGCGCTGCTGGTCCGCAAAGCCCTCCTGGAACCGGTCCTCCCGGCTCATGACCCGCCAGATGTAGAACCGCAGATTGCCCTCTGGCTGGATGGGCTCCCCCTCCCTGCTGTATCGGATGAGCCCCCGGCACAGCAGGCCAAACTCCTCGTTGGAAAGGGCCTCCATCTCCTTCAGGTATTCATAGGGGAGGGCCACATAGTTTCTGTTCATCGCTTTTCGCCCCTTTCCGGCGTGTTCTCTCTCCCCTATAGTATAGCACATTTGTTCGATTTCATCAATGCAACAAACCCATTTCTGGAAAACAAAAGCAGCCCCCCTTTTTCAGGGAGGCTGTTTCTGCATTTTCAGGGGGCGACGCCCCTCTCCTTCCGGCCCAATCGCCGGTATACGGTGCAGTACATGGTCAAAAAGCAGGCCAGGCCGCCGATGAAGTTGGAGACCGGCTCCGCCAGGAACACGCCGTCCGCCCCCAGACCGGCAATCAGGGGCAGAAGGAAGGTCAGGGGGATGACGATGAACACCTTTCGCAGCAGGGAGAAGAACACCGCCTGCCGGGAGCGGCCCAGGGCCTGGAACACGCACTGTCCGGTGAACTGGAAGGCCATCATCACATAGCCGAAGAAGTACAGGTGCATGGACTGTACCGCCACCGGCAGCAGCGCCTCATCCCGGTTGAACACCTGGACCATCTGGGGGGCAAAGGCCATGACCGCCAGCCAGGCGGCGGCAGTGTAGATGAGCAGGGCGATCCCGGTAATTCGGATGGCCGTCCGCACCCGGTCATACTGCCCCGCCCCGTAGTTATAGCTGATGATGGGCTGGGCCCCGTTGCTGATGCCGAAGGTCACCATCTGCACCACCTCCCGGACGGAGTTGATGATGGTCATGGCAGCGATGTACAGGTCTCCCCCGTACCAGGACAGGTTGACGTTGGCGACGATCTGCACGGCGCTGTTGGTGACGGACATAATGAACCCGGAGAGGCCCAGGGACAGGATGCGCCCCACCCGTTCCGCCAGTCCGCTGCCCCGCTCCCGCCACAGCCGGCGGACATCCGGGTGGAGCTTCACCAGCGTCCGTTTCCCCGTCAGAAAGGAGAACGTCCACAGGGCGGAGAGCCCCTGGGAGAGGACGGTGGCCAGGGCCGCCCCCTGCACCCCCATCTCCAGCCGGAAAATGAAGATGGGGTCCAGGATCAGGTTGCACACCGCCCCGATGGTGACGGTGAGCATACCAATGCCGGAGAAGCCCTGGGCATTGATAAAGGCGTTCAGCCCCAGGCTGAGCATGACGAACACTGTGCCCAGCAGGTAGACCGACAGATAGGCGTCCGCATAGCCGAAGGTGGCCTCGCTGGCCCCCAGGAGATAGAGCAGCGGCTCCCGGGCGGCCAGGCCCACGGCGCTCAGCACCAGCCCCAGGCCCACCAGCAGGGCAAAGGAGGTGTCCAAGATACGCCCAGCCTCCTCCTCGTCCCCAGCGCCCCGTTGGATGGAGAACAGAGGCGCGCCGCCGCTGCCCACCAGATTGGCAAAGGCGATGACGATGGTACAGACGGGAAAGGCCACCCCCAGCCCGGTCAAGGCGTTGGTGGCGTCCTCGGACAGCAGGCCGATATAGACCCGGTCCACGATGTTATACAGGACGTTGATGAGCTGGGCCAGGGTCATGGGTGCGGCGATGTGGAGAATGTGTCTGCCGATGCTGCCCTGGGAGAAATCCCGCTCTGTCCCCTTTGCGGTTGTTTTCATGGCTCGCTTTCTTTCTGTCTTGGATTCTGATGGGACCTATTTTAGTCCTGTTTTGCCGTCTCTGCAAGAGGTCATTTCCCTCTGATGCGCCCCATCGTCAGCCACAGCCCCAACAGCAGCAGGGTGGGATTGCCCCGCCAGGCCAGCCACAGGCCCGCCCCGACCGCTCCCCCACAGGTCAGGTCAGCCACCGCCCGGGCCGTCCGCCAGCCCCCACGGCCTGGGAGCAGTCGTCCCAGGATCAGCCGCACCGCCTGTCCCCCGTCCAGGGGCGGCACGGGCAGGAGATTGAAGCAGGCCAGGATGACATTCACCCCGGCAAAGAGCTGTCTCGTCTCTCCGGGGAGGCGTCTGCACCCCAGGGCCAGCAGCAGATTCACCCCCGGCCCCGCCAGGGCCAGGGCCAGCTCCCCCAGCCAGGAGCAGCCCCGGCGGATGCGCAGCTCCGCCCCCACAGCGCTGAGGGTCAGCCCCTCCACCGGGAGGCCCAGGGCCCAGGCCGCCAGCAGATGTCCCAGCTCGTGGCAGACTGCGGCGGCAAAAAACAGGAGGGACAGCCCGTATCCCTCCTCCGTCATGATCAACAGGGCCAGCACCACCCAGAAGCCCGGCGTAGCCCGGAAGGCGAACCGCCGCCCGGTCCTAGGCTGCGCCGCCGTTCTCAAGCTGGGGCTCCGTCAGCTCGCCGGTCCCCTCCGTCCCGTCTGTCCCGTCTGTCTCGTCCGTTTCGTCTGTTTCCTCTGTCTCCTCCGGCAGAAACACCGTTTCGCACCAGTTGCCCACCGCCACGGCCACCCCTTCCCCCTGGCTCAGGTCCTCCCCCAGCTGGGCGAAGGCCTCTCGCAGGTCGGCAGTCCCGGTGAGCAGGCGGTCCAGGGCGCTCCCCCACACCGCCGCCTGGTCCGGCAGGCTCTGGCGCAGGCCCATCCACAGGGCGAAAATCGCCAGCGCCACCCCCAGCTGCCGGAGCAGCCGGCCCGCCGCCCGGTCCTTTTGGCGCACCTCCTCCGCCCAGCTGCCGCTGGCCGGTCTGACCCGGCGTCCGCCGCCGCTCCTTCTCACCCGTGATGACATGGCATCGCCTCCCTGTCTCAGCCTATGCCGGGACGGGGAGGCGTTATGTCTTTATTTATTCTACCGCCTTGAGCCGCTGAACCGCCTTTTCCAGCCGGGCCAGAGAGCGGTTTTTGCCTAAAATCCAGGCGATCTCCGGCGCGCCGCCGGGGGTGACCGTCTTGCCCGCCAGGGCAATGCGCACCGGCCACATGGCCTTGGCGTTTTTCACTCCCAGCTCCTCCGCCAGGGCGGTCATGACCGTCTTAATGTCCTCCGGCTCCCAGGCCTTCAACTCCCGGAAACGGGGCAGCACTGCCTGGAGCAGCTCCAGGGCGCTCTCCATGGTGCTCTTGGATTTCTTATTTACAAACAGCTCCAGGTCGTAGGGAGGCAGGGCGTCGTAAAAGTCCACCTGGGCCGGGATGTCGGTGAGCACCTTGCACCGGGCCTGGAGGGTGGTGGCGATCTTCGCCGGGTCGATGTCCGCCTCATGGACGCTCTGGCGGATATAGGGCTCCGCCACGGCGGCGAAGTCCTCCGGAGTCATGGAGCGGAGATAGACCTCGTTGAAGTGGGTCAGCTTGTCCTTGTCGAAGATGGCCGGGGACTTGGAGATCCGGCTGATGTCGAACACCTTCACCAGCTCCTCCAGGGAGAAGATCTCCTCCTCCCCCTCCGGGGACCAGCCCAGCAGGGCCACATAGTTCACGACAGCCTGGGACAGATACCCCTCCGCCAGCAGCTCCTCATAGGAGGGGTCGCCGTGGCGCTTGGACATCTTGTGCTGCTCGTCCCGCATCACCGGGGCGCAGTGGATATAGGTGGGCACCTGCCAGCCAAAGGCCTGATAGAGCAGGTTGTACTTGGGGGCAGAGGCCAGGTACTCGTTGCCCCGGACTACATGGGTGATGCCCATGAGATGGTCGTCGATGACGTTGGCGAAGTTGTAGGTGGGCAGGCCGTCGCTCTTGACCATGACTCCCTCGTCCAGGTCGCTGTTGTCCACCGTGATTTTTCCGAAAATCACGTCGTCAAAGCTGGTGACCCCCGGCTCGATCCTCTGGCGGATGACGTAGGGCTTGCCCTGGGCGGCCAGGGCGTCGGAGGCCTCCCGGGAGATGTCCCGGTAGGGGCACACGTGCTTCAGAGCGTTCTTGCCCAGTGCGGCCCCGTGGGCCTCCGCCTCCTCCGTCTTTTCGCAGAAGCAGCGGTACGCCCCGCCCCGCTCCAGCAGCAGCTCGGCGTATTTTCCGTACAGCTCCTGGCGCTGGGTCTGGATATACGGCCCCACCGGGCCGCCTACGTCCGGTCCCTCGTCGTGGTCCAGGCCGCACTGGGCCAGGGTGCGGTTGATGACCTCCACCGCTCCCTCCACCTTCCGGGTCTGGTCGGTGTCCTCGATGCGCAGGAGGAACTTTCCCTCTGCGTGCCGGGCAATGAGCCAGGTATACAGGGCGGTGCGGAGGTTGCCCACGTGCATATACCCCGTGGGCGACGGGGCAAACCGGGTGCGCACCTCCCCCTTGGGGATGCGGTCCTCCATCTGCTGGAACCATTCGTAGTCAAGTGCCATCACAGCGGCCTCCTCAGAATCTTCTTTTTCCCGTTTTCGGGATGTGACATATTGTTTTCAGTATACCCGATTACGCCGGTCTTGGCAAGTATTCCCTGCCGGGGTTTTGGGCGGATTTTGCTCCAAATTCTCCTTGCATTTTGACCGGTATTATGATATAAGTAAGGGAGTTGAACAGCAATGAAGGAGAAAATAGCGGGACCCACCCTTTCAGAGAGCCTGTGCCACCGGCTGAGAGCAGAGGCAGACGTTCCCCCGCTTGGTTCGCTCCGGAGCTGCCCGGGGGAAAGACCGGGCCGGGCCGCCGCCGTTACCGGGCGTCAGAGCGCACCGGGGCCCTGTCTCCGGTGAATTTCGGGTGGTACCGCGGAAGAACGTCTTTCGTCCCGTTTTCGGGAAGGGAGGCGCTTTTTTGTCGCCTGATCCACCCTGTACCTGATATTTCATATTTCGGTCGATTGTAAAATGAAGTTGAACACCTAAAAAATCCATAGCGATTGA
>JAJQEM010000060.1 GCA_021201635.1 Clostridiales bacterium
GCGGCCTCCTCATAGCCGGAGGAGCCGTTGAACTGCCCCGCCCCGTAGAGGCCGGAGATCTTTTTGCACTCCAGGGTGGGCAGCAGCTCGGTGGGGTCTACGCAGTCATACTCGATGGCGTAGGCCGTCCGGGTCATCTCTGCCCGCTCCAGGCCGGGGATGGTGTGGAGCATCTCCACCTGCACGTCCTCCGGGAGGGAGGAGGAAAAGCCCTGGACATACAGTTCCTCCGTGTTCAGACCCATGGGCTCGATAAAGAGCTGGTGCCGCTCCTTGTCCGCAAACCGCACCACCTTGTCCTCAATGGAGGGGCAGTACCGGGGCCCCACCCCCTGGATGGCCCCGGAGAACAGAGGGGAGCGGTGGAGATTGGCCCGGATGATGTCGTGGGTGCGCTTATTCGTATAGGTGAGATAGCACACCGCCCGGTTTTCCGGGACGGTCTCCGTCTGGAAGGAGAAGGGCGCCGGGTCAGGATCCCCCTCCTGCCGCTCCATTTTGGAGAAGTCCACCGTCCGCCGATTCACTCTGGGCGGCGTCCCCGTCTTGAACCGCCGGAGGGAGAGGCCCAGCCGCTGCAGGCTCTCCGTCAGCGCCAGCGCCGCCTGGAGCCCGTCCGGGCCGCTTGTCTGGCTGACCTCCCCCACGATGGTCCGGCCTCCCAGATAGGTGCCGGTGGCCACCACCACCGCCCGGAGGTCGTACATCGCCCCGTTCCGGGTGCGGACGCCGGTGACGTGGCCGTCCTCCGCCAGAACGTCCGTCACCTCCGCCTGCTTCAGGGTCAGGTTCTCCTGCTGCTCCAAAGTCTGCTTCATGACCTCCTGGTACCGCCGACGGTCTGCCTGGGCCCGGAGGGACCAGACAGAGGGGCCCTTGCCCCGGTTGAGCAGCCGGTACTGGATACAGGCCTTGTCCGCAGCCCGGGCCATCTCGCCTCCCAGGGCGTCCAGCTCCCGCACCAGATGACCCTTTCCGGTGCCGCCGATGGCCGGGTTGCAGGGCATATTGCCCACTGCGTCCAGATTGACAGTGAAGCACACCGTCCGCAGGCCCATCCGGGCGGTGGCCAGGGCCGCCTCGATGCCGGCGTGACCGGCCCCGATCACCCCCACGTCATAGCTGCCCGCTCGATAATCCATGTCGCTTTTCACCTCTTGCGCTTTCACACAAAACAGCCCGGGGCCGACCTGCGGCTCCGGGCTGAGATCGTTTCAGACAATGCCGTTACGACGGAAGATAGTCCGCCTTGACCACGCCCTCCAGTTCGTCATAGGGCAGGGTAAACTCAATGATGCCGGACGCATAGGGGCCGATCACATAGGGGTCGGCCAGAAAGACCACGCCCTCCGCCGTCAGCAAAAACTGCTCGTCGCTGACCACATCGGAGAGGCTCTCCTGATCCACCGCCGGGTCAAATACCAGGTCGCTGTACTCCTCCGTCCCGCACAGCTCGGCCACCCGCTCCAGGGCATAGGTGGGGAAATCCGCTCCGCTGGCGGAGAGAAATGCCAAGGACAGGCGGGATCCACTCTGGACATCGTAGCTCCGGCCGTAGGAGAAGCTGTAGCCGTGAACGCCGCCGGAATAGCTGTAGCCGTTGAACCGGATGCTCAACACCTGACTGTCGCACCGGACCACCTCCGCCGTCAGCTGGGACTCATAGGCATACCAGTCCCAGTCCTCCTCCAGAGATGCCTCATAGTCCGCCTCCACCTGGGTCTTCAGGTCGGCGTTGGCGGTGCTAATCTCGTTGAGCAAGGCCTGGAGGTCGGCGTTGATACTCTCCTCTGCCTCCGGCTTGCCCTCTATGGAGACGGAGATGCTCACCGTCGTCACCGTCAACAGCTGGGTGCCGTCCTCATGGGAGTAGGAGCCCTCGGCCACCGAAATGCTCGCCGAAGGGACCACGGCAGTATCCTCCCCGTCAACGGTCTCGGCAGTCTCGTCCTCAGCCTCGTCCTCACCCTCGGTGACATCCTCTGACGCTTCCTCCCCGTCGTCATTCGCCGCCGCATCCGCTGCGGCGTCGGCGACGGCCTGGGCGTCCTCCTCCGTCTCCTCTGAGACAGCGGCGCTGTCTGACGTATCGGTCTGGGCGTCGTTCGTATCTGTGGACGTGCCGCCGCAGGCGGCCAGGGCGCACAGCAGACACAGGCACAGCAGCAGGGCGATGTCCCGAATAAACCTCATCATGGCTCCTCCTCTCCCGCAGGCGTCACCACACCAGCGTTGCAAAGTAGTCCTCCGGGGTCTCCGCCCGGCGCATCAGCTCCACGCTCCCGTCCTCTCGAAGCAGCAGCTCGGCAGAGCGGAGGCGGCCATTGTAGTTGTATCCCATGGAGAAGCCGTGGGCCCCGGTGTCGTGGATGACCAGGATGTCCCCGATCTCCAGCTCCGGCAGCATCCGGTCCACAGCGAACTTGTCGTTGTTCTCGCAGAGGGAGCCCACCACGTCATATTTGTGGTCGCAGGAGAGGCTCTCCTTCCCCATGGGGGTGATGTGGTGATAGGCCCCGTACATGGCCGGGCGCATCAGATTGGCGGCGCAGGCGTCCACCCCGATGTACTCCTTATAGGTGTGCTTCTCGTGGAGGACGGTAGTGACCAGGTGGCCGTTGGAGGCCAGCATATACCGGCCCATCTCGGTGTAGATGGCCACGTCTCCCATGCCGTTGGGGGTCAGGATGGACTCATAGGCCCGGCGGACCCCCTCGCCGATGGCGGCGATGTCGTTGGCCGGCTGCTCCGGGCGGTAGTCTACCCCCACCCCCCCGGACAGGTTGATAAAGGTGATGTGGCAGCCCGTCTCCCGCTGGAGCTCCACCGCCAGCTGAAAGAGCTGGGCGGCCAGGGCGGGATAGTAGTCGTTGGAGATGGTGTTGGAGGCCAGGAAGGCGTGGAGACCGAATTCCTCCGCCCCAAGGGCCTTTAATCTGCGGTACGCCTCAAAGAGCTGCTCCCGGGTCATGCCATACTTGGCGTCCCCCGGATTATCCATCACCTGGAAGCCCTCCTTGCTCTCCCCCAGCTGGAACACGCCGCCGGGGTTGTACCGGCAGGAGATGCGCCGGGGGATGAAGCCCAGGGTCTTCTCCAGGAAATCCACGTGGGTCAGATCGTCCAGGTTGATGGTGGCCCCCAGCCGGTTGGCCAGTACAAATTCCTCCGCCGGGGTGTCGTTGGAGGAGAACATGATCTCCTCCCCGGTGATGCCGCAGCGGTCGCTCATCATCAGCTCCGTCAGACTGGAGCAGTCCGTGCCACAGCCCTCCTCGTGGAGGATTTTCAAAATGCGGGGGGTAGGGGTGGCCTTCACCGCAAAGTATTCCCGGAAGCCGGGATTCCAGGCAAATGCGGCGTTCACCGCCCGGGCGGTGCGGCGGATGCCCGCCTCATCATAGATGTGGAACGGGGTGGGATAGGTCTTGGTGATCTCCCGGAGCTGCTCCAGGGAGACAAAGGGGATCTTCTGCATGGCGGCGTTCTCCTCTCTCTGTTTCCCCTATATAGTACGCACTTTTTTCCCCGTTCGCAAGTGGCAACTGAAATTTTTTAACTGTTTTGGCTCTGACGACAAAAACAGAGGCGAAAATCAGCTCTTTTCCGTCAGATAGGGCGTTTTGGAAAAAGGATTGCCTTTTTCCCGAAAGCTGGGTATAATAAGGGAAAATCCCCCGGGGAGGCGGTGAAAGCTGATGTACGACATTCTCATCCTGGGCGGCGGCCCGGCGGGGCTGTCCGCCGCAGTGGCAGCCCAGGGCCGAGGGAAACGGTGCCTTGTTCTCTCCAACCCTGGGGCGCAAAATCCCCTGAGCAGGGCCCCTGCCATCCACAACTATCTGGGCCTCCCCGGGCTCAGCGGCGGGGAGCTGATGGAGCGTTTCCTCCACCACGCCCTGGATATGGGGACGGAGCTGCGCACCGGGCGGGCCCTGTCCGCCATGGCCCTGGACGGGGCGTTCTACCTCACCGTGGGCAGCGAGGTCTGCGAGGGGCGGAAGCTCATCCTGGCAGGAGGCGTCCAGCGGGGACAGAAGTACCCCGGCGAAGAAGCTCTTCTGGGCCGGGGGGTCAGCTATTGCGCCACCTGCGACGGGATGTTCTACCGAAGGAAGTCGGTCATCGTCATCGGCCGGGCCAAGGACGCCCCTCTGGAGGCCAACTATCTCCGGGAGATCGGCTGTCAGGTGACCTATCTCAGCCCCACTCAGCCAGTGGGCCTGCGGGAGGACATCCCTTACCTTCGGGCGGGGCGCATCTCCGTTTTGGGAGGGAGCGCCGTCACCGGCGTGGAGGTGGAGGGGGCGGTGCTGCCCTGCGACGGGGTGTTCATCCTCCGGGAGTCGGTGGCTCCCGCCGACCTGCTCCCCGGGCTGGCGGTGGAGGACGGCTATATCGCCGTGAACCGCCGGATGGAGACCAACCTCCCCGGGGTCTACGCCGCCGGGGACTGCACGGGAAAGCCCTTACAGATCGCCAAGGCGGTGGGCGAGGGCCTCATCGCCGGAGAGGCGGCGGCAGAGGCTCTGGGGGCAGAGCACGCCTGAATACAGACAGAAAGGAAAATTCATATGTCCGAGCTGATTCATTTTAATCAAAACACCTTTGTAGAGACCGTCGGCGCCGGAGGCGTGGTCGTGGTGGATTTCTGGGCCACCTGGTGCGGCCCCTGCCGGATGATCGCCCCGGCCATTGAGCGGCTGGCAAAGGAATTCGACGGACAGGCCACGGTGGGCAAGGTGGACGTAGACCAGGAGGGAGAGCTGGCCGCCGCCTACGGCATTATGAGCATCCCCTGCGTCATCGTCTTTAAGAATGGGCAGGAGTTCCGGCGGCTGGTGGGGGCGCAGCCCTATTCCAGCTTTGCCGACCTGGTCCGCTCCGCTCTGGAGTGAGGTGCTGAGGAATGGAGAACAACTCCTTTTGCGAGGTACTGGTGGCGGTCAAGCCCACCAAATGGGAGAATATCCTCAGCAAGGTCCTGTGGGTGCTGACCTTTGTCTATCTGGCCCTGGGCCTGATCTATCTCATTTTTCTGGCGATCTTTCTGGTGTTTCTCATCGCCGCCCTGCTCTATCGGCGGCACCTGCGCTTGGAGTATGAGTATCAGTACCTGGACGGCGGTCTGCGCATCGACCGGATCAAAAACCGCTCCAAGCGGAAGCGGCTGGCGATGTACGACCTGGAAAACCTGGCGGTCATGGCCCCGGAGGGCCATGATCGGCTGACACCCTACACCAGCCGGAAGGACGTGAAGCTGCTGGACTACAGCAGCCACGACCCCACGTCGGAGATGCGGTACATTCTGGTGTTCCAGGGGGGCGGCGTCATTCAGATGCTCCTTCTGGAGCCCACCGAAGCCATGGTGCAAGCCATGTGGCGGGCGGCCCCCAGCAAGGTGGTGCGCCCGGCGAAGCAGCTGTGGTGAGGGACCTATGCCCCGTAGGTTTACAGCGACCAAAAGGCCGCCTGCTCCTGTTGGCAGGCGGCCTCTTTCTGTTTTTGGGGTGGCTGTCTTCTTTTGTACATTCTTATTTCTGTGCAGTCAGAAATTCTCCCGCAAAATTCTTATGGCCTCCTCGTTTCCCTGGTCGGCAGCC
The DNA here is from genome assembly GCA_021201635.1 of Clostridiales bacterium. GTDB lineage: Bacteria > Bacillota > Clostridia > Oscillospirales > Oscillospiraceae > Onthomonas. Next base: position 5,604 of record JAJQEM010000060.1, read on the forward strand.
TTCTGAAACCATTCGAAAATTGCAAGTGCAAGTTGAACACATCCGCGAAAAATTTTTAATAGAGT
>JAJQEM010000044.1 GCA_021201635.1 Clostridiales bacterium
TCCTTATCTGGTGCTTCGTTTTGTTTCACGTTGTTTAATTTACAAGATACACGCCTCGCCGTCCGCTCTCGTGGACAGCTTATTTAGTATATCAGCTTCCGCTCGGCTTGTCAAGAACTTTTTTCGGCTTCCCGAATATTTTTTTTGCAACCTGTAAAGTGATATACACCTCCCTCTGAGCCTAGTGCCGTAACACTCCGTCCTCATCGAGGGTAATCGTTATTATACGAGCTGTTTTTCCGTTTGTCAACCCTTTTTTGTTCTTTTTCCGGCACTTTTTGCCTCTATTTTCTTATGCTAAATATTGGGCCAGAGCAGTCTTTGCTCCCCCAGATATTGTGTCGTATTCTCCGCTGCATTCGCAGGAGCAGACAGGCCAGCAGGGGAAGCCCATAGCAAAGGACGATGTTCCACCCCTGCATCCCTCTCCATATCCCCTGCAGCTCAAAGGTGGCTGTATCCATCCACGACGCACCCAGGAGAATGATGATCCCCATGCCCCACATGAGCCATTTTCGGCTGACACCGTTCCACAGCTCCTTCCCATACTCCACGATGGCGCAGACCTGTGCCGCCAGCAGAGCCATGTCGGAAAACACCCAGACCGCCGCCACAACTGCCTCGATCCGCTCGGTGATCTCCCCCAGAGTCACCTCCTTCGCCATGCTGAAAAAGGGCGTCTGAAGCCGGATTGCCGTCTGCCAGCCGAACATCCCGATCATGACCGCTCCTACCGCCGAGAGGAGCAGACAGAGCAGGGCAAACCAGACCGCCAAAATTCTCTCCCCCTGCCCCTGTATTGCTCCTCTTCCTTTACAATACAGGATAGGGATGCTGAACCCCAGGACGGAGAGCACCGGCCCGGCGGACAGGAGCAGTCCGTCCCATCCCTGGAACCACACCGGCCACAGGTTGTACAGCCGCACCTCTCGGACGCCCAGAAGAGTCACCAGTCCCACCGTGGACACCAGTACATAAAAGAACAGTTTCCCCATCCGGCAGACTGTGGCAAACCCCCGGCGGCTCACCAGGCAGATCACCGCCATCATCACCGCCAGGAATATCAGGATGTTGGTGTCCGTGTAAATGGAGGAGACAAAGCTCTCCCCATACAGCCGCAGATTGAACGCCCCCATCACCGCCAGCCACAGACCGGTGGCCGCCGTCAGCACCTTACCCAGCCCCGTTCCAAAGGCCAGCCGGTACATCTGCGGAAGTCCCGCTGATCGGGGCAGCCGCCGGAAGGTCCGCCCCAGCACCCACAACACCAGCAGAAACGCCGGCAATGCCAGAATGGGCGCCACCCAGCCGCCCGCTCCGGCCAGCGGACCCGTTTCCTCCGGAATGACCCGGAGCAGCGGGGCCAGCAGACCGCAAAAGAGCAGAATCGCCATCTGCCGGGTGGTCGTCTGTTCCTGTTCCATCGTCACGCTCCCTCTTCCATGGGCATATCCACGTCGTAGCTCCGCTCCACACTGCCCTCCGCCGCCGCATGAAGCTCCACTGTGGAGAACCACTCCTCCCAGTGCGCCAGCAGCTGTGCGCTGTGGGCCGGGCACTGATACACCAGCTGCCGCCGAATGTGGAGAAAATCCGCTCCGTCCCCCTGGCTCCGATCCAGGGCTGCCTGGGCCAATCCTGTCACCTGGCCAAGAAAGCCCTGCTCTAAAGCGTTCAGCACCGCCGGATCCGTCAGATCGGCCCAGCCGGTGAGCTCGTTGAGCTCTCCCTGCACCTCCAGCCGGGCGGTCACGGCGGTCAGTCGCCCTGTCTCGTCAAATTCCGGCTCCCACCGGCACTGGCACAGCACCAGTCGTATCCCCGCCACCGTCCCGTCGGGCAGCTCCACCTGAAACCGATCCAGCTGGTCCCACCCGGAGAGCAGAGACGCTCCCCGGGACTCCTCCTTCGATAACGCCCCAGCCAACCTTTGGTCGACCAGACAGGCCAGCCCGGTGAGGTGGATCTCTTTCTCCGGCTGCTCTCCCTGGCCCTCCGGGTCGTAGTCCGGATTGTCCGCCAGCTCCAGCACCGGGAGCAGGGCTACCCCGTTGTCCTCCGTATCCGCCAGATAGGTCCGAACAGTAAAGGGCCAGTCCTTCCCCCCATAGGTGCGGTTCTGGCTGATGGCCTCCAGCCGGTCCGTGAGAGCGGTGGTCTTGGAGGATGTCATACGCAGGGCAGTCTCTCCGGTGTCCCCAGCCAGGAGGAACAGCCGTGTCCCCAGCCGCATGGAAAAATCCCGCTCCAGAAAGTCCGCCAAACCATCAATGCCCTTTCTGGCCAGCGCCTCCCCGATGACACAGTCCGACAGATGCCCCATATCCACATAGCCGTCGCTCTCCGTCTGGAGGGCCTGGACGCTGCCGAACACTGTCATCCCCTGTCGGCTCAGGAGAAGGGGCAGCGTGTCCGAGCCCTCCTGGCCCTGCCGCTGTAAGCCCCCGGACAGGGTCACCTGGATCAGCTCCTCGTCTCCCACATCCAGAGCTATGGTGCGCATGAGCTTCACCTGGGTGATGTCTCTGGCCCAGGGCAGCAGGTCGCTGCTGCTCCCGGAGAGGAGCAGGTACAGCCCCAGGGCCAATATCAGCAGCAGCCCGCCCTTTTTCCGTCCCGTCACCCTCGTTTCCTCCAGTTTTCTGTGTTCAGACCGGTGGGCCGCAGCTTGTCCTCCGGCACCGGGCGGCGCAAGATAGGGCCTCCCTCCAGGGCGTTCCGCCCAGGCGTACCAAAGGGGCCGAGATAGGGAAAGCCGTGGTCCTCCAGCCCCGCCAGATGGACGATCAGCAGGGCCGCCCCGACGGTCACGCCGAACAGTCCCGCCAGCGCAGCCAGCAGGGCCAGCAGCAGCCTCCACAGCCGCAGGGCGTTGGCAAAGTCCTGATCCGGGACGGTGAAGCCCGCTACTCCGGCCACCGCCACCACAATGACCACCACGGGGGAGACGATCTTGGCATCCACCGCCGCCTGTCCCACCACCAGGCCGCCGATGATGGACACCGTCTGTCCGATGGTTTTGGGGAGCCGTTGCCCCGCCTCCTGCAAAACCTCAAAGGCCACCAACAGGCCGACCACCTCAAAGGCGGTGGGAAAGGGGACATCCTGCTTGCTGGCGATGATGGACAGGGCCAGGCTGGTGGGGATGAGCTCAAAGTGGAACTCCGCCACGGCGATATAAAAGCCCGGCAGCAGCAGGGTGAGGACGACGCAGACATACCGCAGCACCCGGAGCGCCGTGGCCGCCAGCCAGTGATAGCTCCTGTCCTGAGGCGCTTTGAGAAACAGGCTCACGTCTCCCGGGAGCAGGGCCCCTACCGCCAGCCCGTCGATGAGCAGGGCCACCCGCCCCTCCAGCAGGCCCCGGCACATCCGGTCGGGCCGCTCGGTGAACAGCACCCGGGGAAACGCCGTGGCTTTCGGGTCGGTGAGATACTCCTCCAGCTCCGCCGTGGTCAGCAATCCATCCTCGTCGATCTCGTCCAGCCGCCGGGCGATGCGGGCGGGCAGGGCCGGGTCGGTCAAGCCCTCCAGCCAGAGCAGCTCCACCGGCGTCCGGGTCTGTCGGCCCACCACATGGCGCTGTATTTTCAAATGAGGGGAGCGGAGCCGCCGCCGAACCAGGGAGGTATTGGTGCGCACCGACTCCACAAAGCTGTCCCTGGCCCCCTTCATCTCCGTCTCGTTCTCCGGCTCGGAGACGGACCGCTTTTCCTCCGTCTCCACCGAGCAGGTGATGACCCCGTCCAGGAGGAACAGGGCGCAGCTCCCCTCCAGCAGCTGGGCCACCGTATCGTCCACCGTGGTCTGCTCCCGGGCGTCCTGGTTCCAGACACCCCCGTCCAGCAGGGCCCGGGTGGGCCGCTCTCCCTGGGGGATGTCCAGCGTCCCCAGAGGCCGAAGAACGTAGTCGTTCAGCCGTTCGCTGCGCACCATCCCCCCCAGCCAGCAGACCCGGATACTCGTCTCCCAGTGGGGAGGTCGCACCTCCTTGTGAGAAAAATCCTCACAGTCGGCGAACACCGCCTCCACCCGCTCCCAGGTCAGGGGGCCGTCAAACTCCGGCTCCCGCCTGGGATGGTGGGCCACATGGCCGGCCTCCGCTCCAAACAGGCTCATCTCTCCACCCTCTCTTTTTTCAGATGAGGAGAGTATGGCCCAAAGCCGTTCTTTCTATGTCGCCGTCTTTTTTTATTCGCTCTAAAATGACAGACCGGGGACGGTGGGCCGCTTTTTTGCGGTCTACCGTCCCCGGATAATGACAAATATTAATATAAGGATGTTCTGGTCAGATCCTCGCCACGCCGCTCTCCCGGGCGGCCTGGGCCACGGCGGAGGCCACTGCCCCTCTCACCCGCTCGTCAAAGGCGTGGGGGAGGATGTAGTCCGCACTCAGCTCCTCCTCCGACACCAGGGAGGCCAGGGCGTTGGCGGCAGCGATCTTCATGGCGTCGTTGATGTCGCTGGCCCGGACGTCGAAGGTCCCCCGGAAGATGCCGGGGAAGGCCAGGACGTTGTTGATCTGGTTGGGGAAGTCGGAGCGCCCGGTGCCCACCACGGCGGCCCCGGCGGCCAGTGCCTCCTCCGGCATGATCTCCGGGGTGGGGTTGGCCATGGGGAACAGGATGGCGTTGGGGGCCATGGTCTTTACCATCCCGGCGGTGACCATCCCCGGCGCAGAGACCCCGATGAACACGTCCGCCCCGGCCAGCACCTCCGCCAGAGAGCCGGACCGCTGCTCCCGGTTGGTGACGGCTGCGATCTCCCGCTTGGCGTCGTTGAGGCCCTCCCGGCCCTCGTAGATGGCCCCCTTCCGGTCGCACATGATGACATTGTGCAGGCCCCGGGCCTGGAGCAGCTTGATGATGGCGATACCCGCCGCCCCGGCGCCGCAGGTGACCACCCGGATGTCCTCCATCCGCTTGCCCACCAGCCGCAGGGCATTGGTCAGCGCCGCCAGCACCACCACTGCGGTGCCGTGCTGGTCGTCGTGGAACACCGGGATGTCGCACCGCTCCTTGAGCTTCCGCTCGATCTCAAAGCACCGGGGGGCGGAGATGTCCTCCAGATTGATGCCTCCAAAGGAGCCGGCCAGCAGAGCCACGGTGTTGACGATCTCATCCACGTCGTGGCTGCGCACACACAGGGGGACGGCGTCCACGTCGCCGAAGGCCTTGAACAGGACGCACTTGCCCTCCATCACCGGCATCCCCGCCTCGGGGCCGATGTCCCCCAGGCCCAGGACGGCAGAGCCGTCGGTCACCACCGCCACCGTGTTCCAGCGGCCAGTCAGCTCATAGCTCTTGGCCGGGTCCTTCTGGATCTCCAGACAGGGCTGGGCCACTCCGGGGGTATAGGCCAGGCTCAGGGCGTCCTTGTCTTTGACCTCCATCTTGGGGACGGTGGACAGCTTACCCGCCCACTGGTAATGCAGCTTTAACGACTCCTCTGCGTAGTTCATCTTCCGTCATTCCTCTCCTGCCTTGGCAGTTTTTCACAATCGACGGTATTATAGCGTAAATTTCCCCCCTATGCAATCCTGATGAATGAAAATAGGCTAAATTCCTTTTTTTC
>JAJQEM010000029.1 GCA_021201635.1 Clostridiales bacterium
CTCTATTAAAAATTTTTCGCGGATGTGTTCAACTTGCACTTGCAATTTTCGGAGACATTCTGTTATTTGACACATACATTGCGGGCACATCCCACATTGAGAACATGGAAGCCTTAGAGCCGGACATCAAGCCGGGAGACAGGCTAAATTTTTTCAGGGAAGCAGACAATGAATATGATGCAAATGCGATTGTCATCAAGACCACGGAAGATGAGAAAGTCGGATATGTACCTAAAAAGGATAACATTGTGTTTTCCAGGCTAATGGATGCCGGTAAATTATTGTTTGGGACGGTGAAATCAAAGGAGCTGCTTGGATCGTGGGTAAAGATCTACATTGATATTTATATGCACGAGTAGACAATGCAGGCGGTTGACTTGAGCAAAAATATCGGCCCAGCTTTGCCTCTGCTATTATATACAGGCAGCAAAGCGCCCATGCGGCACTTCAAGATCGTGTCGCATGGGCGCTTTTTTCTTCCGCTTTTCCGTCGTGGCGGTCTTTCCCCTTACTTCAGCTTCCAGGCCAGATCCTTGACAAACAGCTCCTCCTCCAGCTTCTCCGGGGTGGTGTCCTTGGTGATATGGACAAACTCGATGTCCATCATTCTGGCCCAGTCCCGCATCTGCCCGGCGGACACGTCGTAGCTCAACACGGTGTGATGTGCCCCGCCTGCGGTGATCCAGCACTCTACGCCAGTGGTCAGGTCCGGCATGGCCTTCCACATGACCCGGGCCACGGGGAGATTGGGCATGGGCATAATGGGCTTCACCGCCTCAATGTCCTGGACGATGAGGCGCAGCCGCCCGCCCATGTCGATGAGGCTGACCACAATGGCCTTGCCCGCCTTGCCCTCGAACACCAGCCGGGCAGGGTCCTTCTCGTTCATGCCGATGCCCAGGTGATGGGTCTCGATGCGGGGCTTCCCGGCGGCCAGGCTGGGGCAGACCTCCAGCATATGGGCCCCCAGGCTATACTCCTGGCCCTCCACCAGATGATAGGTGTAGTCCTCCATGAAGGCAGAAGCGCCGTTGCCGCCCTCGCCCATGGCTTTGAGAATGGCGGTCATGGCGGCTACCTTCCAGTCGCCCTCGCCGCCGTAACCATAGCCCTGGGCCATCAGGTGCTGGGAGGCCAGGCCGGGGAGCTGCTCCATGCCGTAGAGGTCCTGGAAGGTGTTGGAGAAGGCCTTGCAGCCCTCGGCGTCCATCATCTTCTTGATGGCGATCTCCTCCCTGGCCTGATAGCGGATGGCGGCGATGTCGTCGGTAGCCACGTCATAGCTGGCGGTGTAGATGGCCATCTGAGCGTCGATCTCCGCCTCGGTGACAGCGTTCATCTCCTTCACCAGGTCGCCCACGGCCCAGGTGTTCACCTGCCAGCCCAGCTTGGTCTGGACCTCCACCTTGTCGCCCTCGGTGACGGCCACCTCCCGCATATTGTCCCCAAAGTGCATGACCTTCATGCCCCTGGACACGGCCACGCCCACGGCGGCCTTCATCCAGTCCCCCAGACGGGTCTGGACCTTCTCGTCCTGCCAGTACCCGGCGATGACCTTCCGGGGCATCCGCAGCCGGGCGGCGATGAAGCCATGCTCCCGGTCTCCGTGGGCGGCCTGGTTTAGGTTCATGAAGTCCATGTCGATCTCCTCGTTGGGGATCTCCCGGTTGTACTGGGTAGCCAGGTGGCAGTAGGGCTTTTGCAGGCTGGCCAGACCGTTGATCCACATTTTGGAGGGGCTGAACGTGTGGCACCAGGTGATGATACCGGCGCAGTTGTCGTCGTAGTTGGTCTCCTTCACCACGTCGGTGATCTCCTGATTGGTCTTGGCCGTCACCTTGTAGACCAGCTTGTAGGGCAGCTTCCCGCTGAGGGTCTCCGCCATCTCGGCGGAACGGGCGGCTACCGTCTCCAGTACCTCCGGGCCATAGAGGAACTGACTGCCCACCACAAACCAAAACTCATATTGTCTCATTGCCTTTCCGTCCTTTCTATCCGTTATCACACCGTCTCCGACGCCTTCTGCTCCACAGCCAGACCGGCCTTGTAGCGGGTCAGGAAGCGGTCAAAGCCGTCTACGTCCGCCCTGTCGGGCTGGAGGGTCGTACCGGTCACTCCGGCAAAGACCTTGCCGGAGAGGAAATCCTCCAGCGTCTCGCCATCGGTCTTGTTCGCCCGATAGGAGGCCAGCAGCGCCATACCGTAGGGGCCGCCCTCCCCCGCCGTCTCCATGCAGGTGACGGGGGCGTTGCAGGCCGCCGCCATATACTTCTGTCCCACCACCGGGGTCTTGAACAGGCCGCCGTGACCGGTGAGGCTGTCAATAGCCACGTGCTCCTGAGCCAGCAGGTCCATGCCGATCTTCAGGGTGGACATGGTGGAGTAGAGCTGGGCACGGAGGAAGTTTGCCAGGGTAAAGCGGCTGTCCGGACGGCGCACCACCAGGGGTCTGCCCTCGTCCAGATGGGTAACGCCCTCCCCGGCCAGATAGTTGTAGACCAGCACGCCGCCGCAGTCCGGGTCGCCCTCCAGGCTCTTCTGGTACAGCTTCGTGTACAGCTCCCCTGTGGAGACGCTGCCGCCGAACAGCTCCACCGTCTCCCGCAGCACACCCACCCAGGCGTTCATATCATTGGTGCAGTTGTTGCAGTGAACCATAGCCACTGGGCTGCCGGTGGGGGTGGTCACCAGATCCAGCTCCGGGTAGACCTTGCTCAACGGTTTCTCCAGCACCACCATGGAGAAGATGGAGGTGCCGGCGGAGACGTTGCCGGTGCGGGGGGCCACCGAGTTGGTGGCAGCCATGCCGGTACCTGCGTCCCCCTCCGGCGGGGCCACGGGGATACCTGCGGGCAGCAGACCGTCCAGCAGGGCGGAGCCTGCCTCAGTCAAGGTACCAGCGTCCTCTCCGGCCAGCAGCACACGGGGCAGGATGTCCCGGATACGCCAGGGATAGCCCTTGCCTGCGATCAAATCGTCAAACTTGTCCAGCATGGCCTGGTCATAGTCCAGGGCGGTGCTGTCGATGGGGAACATGCCGGAGGCCTCCCCGATGCCCAGGGCGTTCACCCCGGTGAGGGCGTGGTGGACGTACCCAGCCAGGGTGGTGATGTGGGCGATGTCCTTCACATGGGCCTCGCCGTTCAGAATAGCCTGATACAGATGGGCAATGCTCCACCGCTGGGGGATGTTGAACCGGAACAGGGCAGTCAGCTCCGCCGCCGCTGGGCCGGTGATGGTATTCTGCCAGGTGCGGAAGGGCACCAGCAGGTTCCAGTCCCGGTCAAAGGCCAGATAGCCGTGCATCATGGCGGAGACGCCCATGGCGGCCAGGCCGTCCACCGGGCCGAGATTGCGCAGAGCGGTTTTCAGCCCCGCCCAGACCTCCTCCAGAGAGTAGGTCCAGACGCCGTTTTCGTAGCTGCTGGCCCAGGTGTAGTCGCCGGACTGCACCGGCTGGAAGGCTTCGTCGATGGCCACCGCCTTGATGCGGGTGGAGCCAAATTCGATGCCCAGGCACTTCTTTCCGTGATCCATTTTCGTTCCTCCTGTCCCGTCAGCCCCGGACAAAGTCCCGGGCGACCTCGGTGATATGCTCTGCGCTGAGGCCAAACTGCTTCAGCAGGGCGGCAGCTGGGCCGGAGTGGCCGAACTCGTCCTGCACGCCGATGCGGCGCATGGGGGTGGGCAGCTGCTCGCTGAGAAGGGCCGCCACGGCCTCGCCCAGGCCACCGATGACGCTGTGCTCCTCGCAGGTGATGACTCTGCCGCACTCCCTGGCAGCGGTCAGCACCAGCTCCTCGTCCAGGGGCTTGATGGTGCAGAGGTTGATGATCCGGGCGGAAATGCCCTCGGCTTTCAGCGCTTCCGCCGCCAGCAGGGCCTCGTTCACCATCAGGCCGTTGGCCAAAATCGCCACGTCGCTGCCTTCGGTCAGCACCTCTCCCTTGCCGATTTGGAACTCAAACGTTGCCTCATCGTGGAATACCGGCACTGCCAGCCGCCCGAAGCGGAGGTACACCGGGCCATCCAGCTCATAGGCGGCCTTAACAGCCGCTCTGGCCTCCACGTCGTCGGAGGGGCAAAGCACCGTCATTCCGGGGATGGAGCGCATCAGGGCGAAGTCCTCGCAGCACTGATGGCTGGCCCCGTCCTCGCCCACGGAGATGCCGCCATGGGTGGCGCCGATCTTCACGTTCAGATGGGGGTAGCCGATGGAGTTGCGCACCTGCTCAAAGGCCCGGCCCGCCGCAAACATGGCAAAGCTGGAGGCAAAGGGCACCAGCCCCATAGCCGCCATGCCGGCGGCAGCGGCCACCATGTTGCACTCGGCGATGCCGCAGTCAAAGTGCCGTTCCGGAAAAACCTTCTTAAAGGTGTCGGTCTTTGTGGCGGCGGCCAGGTCTGCGTCCAGCACCACCACATCTCTGTGGGCCTTGCCCAGCTCCACCAGAGCGTTGCCGTAGCTGTCCCGGGTGGCGATCTTCTTCACGTCGCTCATTGTGCCGCCTCCAGCTCTGCCAGAACAGCACTCAGCTCATCCATGGCGATTTTGTATTCTGCGTCATTGGGGGCCTTGCCGTGCCAGCCCACCTGATTCTCCATGTAGGAGACGCCCTTGCCCTTGGTGGTGTGCATCAAAATGGCGGCGGGCTTGCCCTGGCAGCCATGGAAGCAGATGAAGGCGCTCTCCAATGCGTCGAAGTCATGCCCGTCCACGGAGACCACGTTGAAGCCGAAGGCCTCCATCTTGGCGTCCACCGGGGCGGTGTTCATCACGTCCTTGGTGGCCCCGTCGATTTGCAGACCGTTCAGGTCGATGAGTACGCAGAGGTTGTCCAGCTCGTAGTGGGCGGCAAAGAGAAATGCTTCCCACACCTCGCCCTCAGCAATCTCACCGTCGCCCAGGAGGGTGTAGACGTTTACATCCTTGCCCAGGTACTTGGCCGCCTTCGCCATGCCCGCTGCGCAGGAGACCCCCTGGCCCAGGGAGCCGGTGGACATATCCACGCCGGGGACGGTGTTCATGTTGGGGTGGCCCTGGAGGTAGCTGTCAATGTGCCGCAGGGTGGGCAGATCCTCCACCGGGAAGAAGCCCCGATAGGCCAGGGCGGCGTACAATCCGGGGGCGGTGTGGCCCTTGGAGAGGACGAAACGGTCCCGGTCCTCCCACTTGGGGTTCTTCGGGTCGATGCGCATTTCCCGGTTGTACAGGTAGGCAAACGCCTCCGCTGCGGACAGGCTGCCACCGGGATGTCCGGCCTTGGCCCCGTGGGTGGCCGTCACCACGCCGATGCGCACCTGGCAGGCAGCGATGGCGAGCTGACGCTTTTCTTCGTTGGTCATACGCTTCCCTCATTTCATGTTTTGGGAGCCCCCGAACGAAAGCTCCCCATACTAAAGCAGCGGAGACAGCGCAAAACCGCTCTATCCGCATGAAGTAGTCCAGTTGGGTTTTTGGGGGACACCCGCCCCGGCTTTCGCCGGGACGGGTGCGTCCTTTATTTCTTTTTCTTTGGTCGATTGTAAAATGAAGTTGAACACCTAAAAAATCCATAGCGATTGAA
>JAJQEM010000018.1 GCA_021201635.1 Clostridiales bacterium
ACTCTATTAAAAATTTTTCGCGGATGTGTTCAACTTGCACTTGCAATTTTCGACACAATTCAAAAGCACAAAAGGAGCCCGTCCCATGATCCGTCTCGTCCGCCCCTCCGACGCTCCGGCGCTGCTGGCCATCTACGCCCAGTCCATCCATACCCCTGTCACCTTTGAATATGAGCTGCCCTCCCTGGAGGAGTTTCAGGAGCGCATCCGGGACATCTCCGCCTGCTATCCCTATCTAGTGCTGGAGGAGGACGGGGCCGTTTTGGGCTACGCCTACGCCCACCGTCTCCGGGAGCGGGCGGCCTTTGGCTGGGACGCTGAGCTGTCTGTCTATCTGGACGGCTCCGCCCAGGGCCGGGGGCTGGGGACCGCGTTGTACACCGTCCTGCTGGAGCTGCTCCGCCGACAGGGGGTGCAGGCGGTCTACGGCTGCATCACCAGCCCCAATCCGGCCAGCGTGGCCCTCCATGAGAAGCTGGGCTTCCGGTACTGCGGGGCCTTTCACCGGACGGGCTACAAGGACGGGCAGTGGTGGGACGTGCTGTGGTATGAAAAGCAGATCGGGTCGGGGCAGACGCCGCCGCCTCCGCTGGAGAGCGCAGACAAAATGGCCGGGTTTTTGTCCGAATTGGCATAAGGGCCAAAGACGGCGCAAATCGTCGGGCGGGAACCGGGCCGAACGCAGAAAAGGGCGAAAACAGCCCGGTTGCCGCTTGACGAATGGGACAGAACCCGGTAAAATGGACGAAGAGTGTACATAGGTTGTTGCAGCGGGGCAAGAGCGGTCTGGACCGACTCTTGACTTTTAACTGTATGGGAGGATGTTCCATGGCCGTCAAGCATATTTTCATCACCGGAGGCGTGGCCTCCGGTCTGGGCAAGGGAATCACCGGGGCGTCTTTGGGCCGTCTGCTTAAGCAGCGAGGCCTGCGGGTGGCGCTCCAAAAGCTGGACCCCTACTTAAACGTGGACCCCGGCACCATGAGCCCCTATCAGCACGGCGAGGTGTTCGTCACCGACGACGGGGCAGAGACTGACCTGGATCTGGGCCACTACGAGCGCTTCGTGGACGAGAACCTGAACGTCAACTCCTCCGTCACCTCCGGCAAGGTCTACTGGTCGGTGCTGAACAAGGAGCGGGACGGGGACTATCTGGGCGGCACCGTTCAGATCATCCCCCACATCACCAACGAGATCAAGGAGCGCATCTACCGCATGGAGAAGGGCGCTCCCAAGGACGTCATCATCACCGAGATCGGCGGCACCGTGGGCGATATGGAGTCCCAGGCCTTCCTGGAGGCCATCCGTCAGATCAGCCGGGAGCTGCCCCGGGAGGACTGTATGTTTATCCACGTCTCCCTGGTGGTCTCCATCCCCGGCACCGGGGAGCTGAAGAGCAAGCCCACCCAGCACTCCTGCAAGGAGCTGCTCAGCGTGGGCATCCAGCCGGACGTGATTGTCTGTCGGGCGGATCAGCCTCTGACGGAGGACATCCGCCGGAAAATCGCCCTGTTCTGCAACATTCCCCCGGAAAACGCCATCTCCAACCTGACCGCCCCCATCCTGTACGAGGTGCCCCTCATGCTGGAGAAGGAGGGCCTGGCAGAGGTGGTGTGCAAGCGGCTGAATTTGGACGTGCCGAAGCCGGACCTCACCGAGTGGAGCAACATGGTGGTCCGGGCCAAGGCCGCCACCGAGACGGTGGAGATCGCCCTGGTGGGCAAGTATGTGGCCCTTCACGACGCCTATCTGTCGGTGGTAGAGGCCCTGACCCACGGCGGCATCGAGAACGACGTAAAGGTGAAGGTGCGCTGGGTGAACTCCGAGGAGTTGGACGACGGCAACGCCGACGCACTGCTTTCGGGGGCGGACGGCGTGCTGGTGCCCGGCGGCTTCGGCGACCGGGGCATCGAGGGCAAGATCTCCGCCATCCGCTGGGCCCGAGAGAACAGCGTCCCCATGTTCGGCATCTGCCTGGGAATGCAGATGGCGGTGGTGGAGTTTGCCCGCCACGTGGCCGGGCTGGAGGGCGCTCACTCCAGCGAGCTGGACCCGGAGACCTCTCACCCCGTCATCGACCTGATGCCGGAGCAGCGGGACATCTCCGCCAAGGGCGGCACCATGCGCCTGGGGGCCTATCCCTGCCGGGTGACCACCACCGACAGCAAGACCTTCCAGGCCTACGGTGAGCCGGTGATCTATGAGCGCCACCGTCATCGCTACGAGTTCAACGACGCCTACCGTGACCTGCTCACGGAAAAGGGGCTGGCGCTGGCTGGCCTCTCCCCCAACAACCGCCTGGTGGAGATCGTAGAGCTGCCAGAGCACCCCTGGTTCGTGGGCGTCCAGTTCCACCCCGAATTCAAGAGCCGTCCCAACCACGCCCACCCCCTGTTCCGGGAGTTCATCGGCGCAGCGAAGCGGCTGAAGGAGTCGAGGGAGTAAAGACCTCGCTTTTGCCTTCCGGCAAAGAACAAAAACATCCCCGTCTGACGAAACCGCCTCGTCAGTCGGGGATGTCTGTATTTTTGAGATATGACCCAGCTTCTTCTGCGCCCGGCGTCCTCAAACGCAGCGCTCACTTCTCGTCGGAGTCGTCCGTCTTGCGGAACACGAAAAACCGCTGCCCGCAGTAATTTAAGACGACGAAGATACACATACCCGCCAGCATGGCAAGGTTGTCCCGGACAGTCTCCTCCAGGCTGGAAAACAGGTACCCCACCAGGGGCTGCGCCCCGCCATAGGCCACCAGATAGCAGACGGTGATGTCGACTACAAACCGCAGGACGCCTTTCGGAGAGTTGTCCCGGCTCTGGAAGGTGAAATGCTTGTTGAGGAAGTAACTCAAGATGCTGCCGAAGATATAGTTGGACGCTGAGGACACCCAATAGCTCAGGTGGAATACATTGTAAAACAGAAACATAATCCCTGTGCCGAACAGGGTGTTGGCAATGCCCACCAGGATAAATTTCCAGAAGGTCTTGTCGAAGAATTTGGCAATCAGATTTTTCATTTATTTTCATCCCCATTGCAGCGTTCACTGATGATGTACATGGGCCGGTTTTTACTTCCTCGAATATCCTGGCAATATAGTAGCCCACGATGCCGACGCTGATCATAATCATGCTGCTGGAAAACAGCTGCAAAATTATTACAGTCGTAAAGCCTCCCAGAGCAACCCCCATAATTTTCTGCACCAGCGCAACGATGCTCATGACGACAGAGACGATCAGCATGACAGCACCCAGAAAGGTGACGATCTGCATAGGCGCCGTCGAAAAGGAGGTGATATTCCGAAGGGCGTATTTCGTCAGCGCCGCCGTGGACCACTTGGATTCTCCTGCGGTCCGTTCCTGTACGTCAAAGGTCACTGACGTCGTTTTAAAGCCGATCCAGGAGGACATCGCCCGGAAGAAGGCATTCTTTTCCTGCATACGCACCAGCACATCCACGGCCTTTCGGTCAAGCAGCTTGAAGTCCGATGCGCTGGACATATTGAACCCCGTAGCGGCGCCGATCAGGGAATAGAAGGTATGGGCCGCAAACCGGTGCAGAGCGCTCTCGTTTCCACGGCTGCTTTTTACGCCCTCCACGATCTCATAACCGTCCTGCCACAGATGATACATCTCGATGATCTTCTCCGGCGGGTGCTGGAGGTCGCAGTCTATGACCACACAGCAATCTCCGACTGACTCCGACAGGCCAGCCATGATCGCCGCCTCTTTGCCAAAGTTGCGGGAGAAATGGACGCCCCGGACATTGGGATCAGCAGCAGACGCTTTTCCGATCTCACTCCATGTACCGTCTTTTGAGCCGTCGTCAACGAAGATCAGCTCATAAGGGATTTGCTCTGCGCTCAAAAGGGAACCGATCGTTCCGGCTGCGAGCGGGAGAGACTGTTCCTCATTAAAAGCAGGAATGATGACAGAGAGCTTTTTATTCATCGCTTTCCTCCTCTGACCGAGATACCGGCTCAGACGATTCAGCCCTCTGCTCCGAGCGGAGCCGCCGGTCTTTCCTCCTGCTCACAACGATAAGGACGACAAATACCGCCGCAGAGACCACACTGACTGCTGCACCCACGCTCAGTCCCGGCGTATGGTAAACCAGACTAATCTCATGATCTCCCGCCTCCAGGTAGAGGGCCATATACATCGTGTTGGCCTGGAGCAGCTCCTGCTCCTCTCCGTCCACATAGGCTGTCCAGCCGCTGGAATAGGGAATGGTCAGCAGCAGATACTTGGTGCTGTCCAGGCTGATGGTCCCGGTCACCTGATTGGTGGCATAAGCTGCGTTTTCGTGGAAATCCACATTCTCCAGCGTATCCTCGCCCAGGGCGGTGACCTGCTCCACGTAGTTGTCCATGGGCTGGCACAGCACCTCCAGGGAGTCGAAGGTGTATTCCCCCGTGGTGGAGAATGTCAGCACGATGGATGTACAGGCATTTTCACGGTAGTAGAGGTTGACCATGAAATCGGTTAGATTGTTATGCCAGCTATATCTAGGCGTATAATAGGACAGTGTGGCCGAAGCGCTGCTCCCCTCATCATCGCTCACTGACACACTCACCGACACGGTGTCGGACTCTACCCAATATTTGTCGGAATACAGCACCTCTTTCTGGTCGTAGGTGGACAGCGCCTCCCACGCCTCATCAGAGTACAGCTCCTTGGAAGAATATCCGGAGTAGCCCAGCCCTGTCACATAAAGATAGGTCTCCGCATTTTCCAAACCGTCAAAGGTGAGCGTCAGCGTTGCGTTCTTCTTGGTCACAGTGATCTGGCCGTCCTCGTAAGAAAGGCCGCTGCTGGTCGTGATCTCATAGGGGGCAGAGGTGCCTGTCAGGGTGACGTCCGTTTCCGCGCCCTCAGCCTCCGATGCATCAATCACACAGCCCTGCATCATCGCCTCCTGCTTCTCCAGAGGCGTCATGGCGTCGTAGTCCTCCTGAGAGATATAGCTGTCATAGGTGTAGCCGAAGGGCAGATAATAGTCGTTCTCCCAGACGGTATAGTCGTTTGAACCGTCTCCGTCCACATCATATTTATCCACCTTGGAATAGCCATAGGGCACACAGCTGGTCTGCAAATAGTAGCGCACATTGGCCAGGGCAGACAGGAAGGTCCTGGAGTCCAGGGTTTTGTAATCAGAAGGACGTAATTCTTTTGCCAGCGCCATCTCCATCCGGAAACTGGTGATGTTGCCGTTTGACAGGCTCCAGTAATACTGGGTACTGTGCTGTCCGCTGTACAGCGTCCTGTTTTTGTCTATAGAGCTCCCGGAATAGCGGAAGAACTCCTCGTCTCCGCCGGAGGCCTTTTTGATCGCCACAGCCTCTGACTCCTTCAGCCCGGTGACCATATCATCCAAATCGGTAAACCTTTCAACGTAATCGTCACCCCTGGGCGAATACATAAACAGGGCATTCCCCGAAATATTGATCAAAATACAGA
>JAJQEM010000157.1 GCA_021201635.1 Clostridiales bacterium
CTTCCGCTACGCTCCCTGCCCTTTAAGGGGAGCCAAAGGAAAGCGATACCCATTACCTCCCCTGAAAGGGGAGGGGGACCGCCGTTAGGCGGTGGAGGGGTGCGGTAGGGGCTGTCAATACGCTAAAATTTCCCGGCGAATTCGCTGCCTGTCGGCAGCGCTCAAATCCCGCCTCGGTTTTGCGGAAAAGGTAGAGAGAAAACCGCCGGTTTCGCCAAAAACCGAACGACATGACTGTCTATACACCGAAAAAACGTCTTTTCCGAATAAAAGAGCGGGGAAATTTAGTGAAAATGCCGTTGACGTGGCCGAGGGCAATCTGCTATGATGTTAGCATCATTCGACTACGTTGGGGGAATCACTCATGACCGTGAAAGAAGCTGTAGTCAACAACCAGGTGGGCCTGTATGCCCGCCCGGCCACGTTCTTTATCCAGAAGGCCAACGAATTCAAGTGCTCTATCTGGATGGAGAAGGATGAGCGCCGCATCAATGCCAAGAGCCTGCTGGGCGTCCTCTCTCTGGGGGTCGTTCAGGGGACGAAAATCAACCTGATCGCCGACGGCGTTGACGAGGCGGAGGCGGTGGACAGTCTGGTGGAACTGCTGGCCAACGGCCTGGACCGCTGATAAGCGACAAGCGAGACAAAGAGCACCGCACATCGTTTCTGCGGTGCTCTTTTCGTTCCTTACAGAAACCGGGGAGGCGAAGCACATGACCAAGGACGAGCTGCGGCAGAAGGCCCATTCTCTGCCACTGGCGCCGGGGGTGTATATCATGATGGACGCCGCCGGGGAGGTCATCTATGTGGGCAAGTCCCGGGCGCTGCGCAACCGGGTGAGCCAGTATTTTGCCGATCTCGCCAGCCATACCCCCAAGACACGGGCCATGGTGGCCCAGATCGACCACTTTGACTACCTCCTGGCCTCCAGCGAGTTCGAGGCCCTGGTGTTGGAAAACTCCCTCATCAAGCGCCATAAGCCCCATTATAACATCCTCCTCAAGGACGACAAGGGGTATCCCTATATCCGCCTGTCCAACGGGGAGTATCCCCGCTTTTCCCTGGCCTCCAAGCCCGCTAAAGACGGGGCAAAGTATTTCGGCCCCTACGGGGGCCGCAGCGCCACCGCAGAGAGCGTCAAGGCCATCTGCAACGCCCTGCGTCTGCCCACCTGCCGGAAGCAGTTTCCCCGGGACATCGGCAAGGAGCGGCCCTGTTTGAACCACCACCTGGGCATCTGCGACGGCTGGTGCCAGGGCAGGCTGACCCAGGCGGACTATCAGGAGCGCATCTACCAGGCGGAGCGACTGCTGGAGGGAAAATTCACCCAGGTGGAGCAGGAGCTGAGACGGGAGATGCTCCGGGCGTCTGAGGAGCTGCGCTTTGAGGCGGCAGCGGAGCTGCGGGACCGGCTCCAGGCCATCGAGCTGCTGGGAACGAAGCAGCGGGTGGTGGCCTCCTCCCGGGCGGATACCGACGTGGCAGGCTTTTACCGGGGCGAGGCCAAAAGCTGCTTTGTGGTGCTCCACTTTCTGGAGGGGGCGCTGGCCGACCGGGACACCCAGCTCATGCCAAACCCCATGGAGGAGGACGACGGGGAGGTTGTCTCCACCCTGGTCAAGCAGTATTACCTCAACCGGACCGTCCTGCCCCGGGAGATTTTGCTGCCCGGGGAGTTTGAGGACATGGAGGAGCTGGGGGAGTACCTCACCCAACAGGCGGGGCGCAGGGTGACCCTGAGTGCTCCAAAGCGGGGGGACCGGGTACGGCTGGTGGAGCTGGCGGAGCGCACCGCCCGGGACGAGGTGGAGCGGGCCACCACCGCCCAGGAGCGGCAGAGCAAGCTGGTGGAGCTGCTGGGCCGCACACTGGGCATGGACCATCCTCCCCAGCGCATCGAGGCCTACGACATCTCCAACACTGGTTCGGCCAATATCGTGGCTTCCATGACGGTGTTTGTGGACGGCAAGCCGCTGAAACGGGACTACCGCCGGTTCAAGCTCCGGGATATGGAGCATCCGGACGACTACGCCTCCATGGAGCAGGTGCTCACCCGCCGGTTCCGCCGCTACCTGGAGGGAGACGAGAAATTTGACCAGCTCCCCGACCTGATCCTGATGGACGGCGGACAGGGACAGGTGAAGGTGGCCGTCCAGGTGCTGGAGGGGATGGGCCTCTCTGTGCCGGTGTTCGGCATGGTGAAGGACGGACGACACCGCACCCGGGCGCTGGTGGCCCCGGGAGGCCGGGAGATAGGCATCCAGCAGAACCAGGCCCTGTTCAGCATGGTGGGACGCATCCAGGAGGAGACCCACCGTTTCGCCATCACCTTCCACCGGGAAAGTCACGCCAGACAGACGGTGGCCTCCAGCCTGGAGGAAATTCCGGGGGTGGGGGAGGCCCGGCGCAAGGCATTGTTAAAGCAGTTCAAGACGGTAAAAGGTATCCGGGAGGCTTCCGGGGAGGAGCTGGCCGCTGTCATCCCCAAAAATGCCGCACGGGCGGTCTATCTGCATTTTCACGGGGAGGAGCATGAGACATGAGCAAACGGGGATTCAGTCTGGAGGGCTGGGAGGAAAAGGGCACCCTGGAGCGGGTGCTGCTGGTCATCGCCCTCTGTGACGGGGTAATCGCTGTTCTTCTGGCTGTGCTTCAGCTGACCGGGCTCATAGATACCTACGCTTTTTCTGGCCCCATGTTCCTGATTTATTTCCTCCTCATGGCCTATGAGGACAGGAGAGAACGGGCCAAAATGAGGACAAATCTGATCTGTAGCGGGGTGCTGATGGCCCTGTGGCTGGCAGGTCTTGTGCTGTAGCCCACGACCGGAAAGCGGAGATGAGGAGGAAAACCATATGCGAGTCATCACAGGAACTGCCCGGGGACGTCGCCTGGGAGAGCTGAAGGGGGAGGAGACCCGTCCCACCACCGACCAGGTGAAGGAGGGCATCTTCAACGCCATCCAGTTTGACATCGAAGGCCGGAGAGTGCTGGACCTGTTCGCCGGGACGGGACAGCTGGGCATCGAGTGCCTGAGCCGGGGGGCGGCCAGCTGCCTGTTCGTGGACCAGCGGCGGGAGGCTGTGGCCCTTATCCGGGAGAATTTGAAGCACACGGGCCTGGAGAACGGGGCCAGGGTCGTCCAGGGAGAGTCCCTGCGGTGCCTGAAAAGCCAGCGGGAGCCCTTCCATCTCATCTTTTTAGACCCGCCCTACGACACGGATCTGCTGGAAAATGCATTAAAAACCATTGCCGACATTGACATCCTTTCGGAAAATGGTATAATCATCTGTGAAAGCAGGGTGGAAAAGGAACTGCCCGCACTTTCTGCACCGTATCGGAAGGACAGGACATATCGGTATGGCAAGATCAAGATGACTCTGTACCGAAAGGACGCAACAGCAATATGAGGACAGCCATTTATCCCGGCAGCTTCGACCCGGTCACCCGGGGGCATCTGGACATCATCAAGCGGGCTGCGGCCCAGTTTGACCGCCTGATCGTCTGTGTGATGGTCAACTCCGAGAAAAAGGGCCTGTTTACCCCACAGGAGCGGGTGGAGCTGCTCCGGCGGGTGACGGCGGATATCCCCAACGTAGAGGTGGACGCCTCTCCCAGTCTGCTGGCGGACTATGCCAGAGAGAAGGGAGCGGGCTGCGTGGTCAAGGGACTGCGGGCCATGTCGGACTTTGAAAAGGAGTTCCAGATGGCCATGATTAACCGGAAGCTCAACCCGGGCCTGGAGACCATGTTCCTGTCCGCCCGTCAGAATTATACCTATCTAAGCTCCAGCATCGCCAAGGAGCTGGCCATGTACCGGGTACCCCTGGAGGACTTTGTCCCTGCGGAGATCGCAGCCGACGTTCAGGCCAAGATGGAAGAACAGCTTTGCCGGTAGACCCGGCGGACAGACTCAAAGAAAAGGACGGTAATACCAATGGCAAACGGAGTAACGGAACTGCTGGATATGCTCTACCGGATGATCGACGACGCCAAGGGCGGCCTGGGCGGCACCTGCAAGATCAACCGGGACGACGCTCTGGATCTGCTGGACGAGATCCGGAATAAGTTCCCCGCTGAGCTCAGCGAGGCAAAAAAGCTGATGGCCACCCGGAACGAGTATCTGGACGGGGCCAAGACCGACGCTGACCGCATCCGGCAGCAGGCTATGGACAAGGCCCGCCAGATGGTGGACGAGCATGAGATCGTCCGTCAGGCCCGGGCGGAGGCCAACAGCGTCACCGCCCAGGCGGAGAAGCGCTCTGAGGAGCTGAAGCAGGCGGCCAACGCCTACTGCGAGGACGCTCTGCGCCGCACGGAGGACGCCGTGAACGTGGCCCTCAACGAGGTGCGCCAGTCCCGCTCCAAATTCCGGGCGGTGGCCGGTATGGGCAGCTCATCTCCCCGCCGTAGCCAGAATGTGGCCTATGACGCAGCCAAGGAAGAGGACTGAGCAAAAAGAATTGGGCAGAGTATGCCCGTGACATCAGAGACAGCTGACCGGACGGGCGGCGTGGAGACAGCGCAGCCCGTCCGGTCACGCTGTCTCGGGGCAATTGACATAATTCTAACCGCAATCTGTGAAAAATGGGGCGTATTCTCCGGTTTTTGCAACTTGAGTGAACATTTCACAAGACTTTTGACCTAAATTATCCGATTTGGAAGGAAAAACGGAAAGGATTTCTCCGGAAAAATAGTTACAAGGGGTTGCAATTTTGGAACAAAAGAATTATACTAGCTATATCACCGGAGACGATTTCAGGGCGGCTGCCCCGGGCCGGGGAGAAAGGCGGGTCGCTGTGCCATGACAGAGTTCACCCATCGCCCGGTGCTGCTGGAGGAATGTATCCAGGGATTGTCCATCCGCCCGGAGGGCGTCTACGTGGACGGCACGCTGGGCCGGGCGGGCCATGCCAGAGAGGTGGCGGCTCGGCTGACCACCGGACGGCTCATCGCCATTGACCGGGACCAGGCGGCGCTGGACGCCGCACCGGGACGGTTTGGCTTCCTGATGGATCGGGTGACCCTGGTACACGGCAACTTTCGGGACATTCCGGAGATCTTGGACCAGCTCTCCATTGTCGGAGTAGACGGCATTTTGTTGGATTTGGGGGTTTCCTCTCCCCAGCTGGACGACGCCAGCCGGGGCTTCTCCTATAGCAAGGACGCTCTCCTGGATATGCGGATGGACCAGAGCCAGACCCTGACCGCCGCCGACATCGTCAACACCTACGACGAGGAAGAGCTTCGTCTTATCCTCAGCCGGTACGGTGAGGAGCGGTATTCCCCCCGCATTGCTGCCGCCATCTGCCGCAGGCGGGAGGAGCGGCCCATCGAGACCACTCTGGAGCTGGTGGACATCATCCGCTCCGCCATGCCCGCCGCCGCCCTTCGGGAGAAGCAGCACCCTGCCAAGCGGAGCTTCCAGGCTTTGCGCATCGCCGTCAACGATGAGCTGGGGGCCATTGCCGACACCATGGAGGCGGTCATCCCCCGGTTGAACCCGGGCGGGCGGCTGTGCGTCATCACCTTCCACTCCCTGGAGGATCGGATCGTCAAGACTGCCATGGCCCAGGCGGCGAGAGGCTGCACCTGCCCGCCGGAATTTCCGGTGTGCGTCTGCGGAAAGACGCCTCAGGTGCGCCTGACCCCCAGAAAACCGATTTTACCCTCGGCTGATGAGTGTGTGGACAACCCCAGAGCCCGCAGCGCAAAGCTTCGTATCTGCGAGAAGTGTTAGCCGTTTATGAGATAGGAAACGAGGCATCCCTTTATGGCAAATGCAGCGAGACAATATTATAGCTACGAAACTGCTGCTCCCCGCCGAAAGCGGGACAACGGGCCTCAGCTTCACGAGCTGCCTCTGGTCCGCCCCCGAAAGAAGGGACAGACCCAGGAGCAGGTCCAGAGCCGGATCAAGGTCAATCTTCGCCCGAAGGAGAGCATCAGCATCCTCCCGGTGCTGGGCTTTGCAGTGGCAGCAGTGATGGCTGTAATGATTTTGTTCAGCTACACCCAGCTCAACGCCATCTATGCCGAGACGGTGACCGTCCGGGATGAGTTGAGCGAGCTCCAGGAGGAGGGGGAGAAGCTGGAGGCCCGGTATGAGGAGGTATTCGACCAGGCCGCTCTCCAGGAGGCAGTAGAAAACGCAGATGTGGGCCTGTCCGAGGCCGGCAGTGACCAGAAGATCTATGTGGACCTGTCCGAGCCGGACAGCGCAGTGGTTTATGGTGAGAACACCAGTCTGCTGGAGCAGATCAAGGCGCTGTGGGACTCCCTGTGGTCATAAGCGGGAATCGTCTTACATAGGCTGAGAGCGGGATGGCTCCCACCAAAAAAGAATGTAAACGGGGCGTAAGAAAACAGATATTTTCTTGCGCCCTTTTCGTCAGAGTAGCCGGGGACGGCTGGAAAGGCAGTAGACCATGAACAAAGAACGGAAGATCCGCGAGGCGGGCAAGGCGGCGAACCGGCTGGTGTTCAGCCGTTCGGTCAAGCTGATGATCGTGTTCGGCATCGTCATCTTTATCCCTCTCATCTGGCAGCTCTATCAGCTTCAGATCGTGCAGCACGACGAGCTGGAGGAGATGGCAGTCAGCCAGCAGACATCCCAACTCTCGGTCAGCGCTTCCCGGGGAACCGTTTACGACGCCAACGGCAACGTACTGGCCATCAGCTCTACTGTCTACGACATTATCATCTCCCCCAAGGCCATCGTCGAGAAGCAGCAGTCTCTGGACGAGAGCCTGGAGAACGCCAAGGAGAAGGGGAATGACACCTCCGATTATGATTGGAACGTGGAGGATGTGGTCTGCTCTCAGCTGGCTGAGATTCTGGATCTGGACGAGGAGGAGCTCCACGAGAAGTGCCAGGACACCGACAGCCAGTACAAGCGTCTGGCCACCAAGGTGGAGTCTGACGTGGAGGACCAGGTGCGTGCGCTGATCGACGAGTATGACCTCACCGGCTGCGTCTATCTCCAACCCAATACCAAGCGGTATTATCCCTACGGGGATATGGCTGCCCAGATCATCGGCTTTACCAACGCCGACGGGGACGGAGCGTACGGCCTGGAGGCCAAGTACAACGACGAGCTCTCCGGCACGCCGGGCTATATCGTCACCGCCGTGGACGAGGACGGCACCGACCTGCTCAACTTTTTCCAGGACTACTACGACGCCGAGGATGGCAGCGACATCTACCTGACCCTGGATGCCAACATCCAGGAGTATTGCGAGAGCCTGCTGGAGGAGTACTGCGAGAAGTACGAAACCACCAACGGCGGCACCATCATTGTCATGGAGTGCGATACCGGTGCCATCCTGGGCATGGCCTCCTCTCCTGGCTTCGACCTGAACAACTACAGTACCATCGAAGATGAGGACCTGCTGGACGAGGTGGAGGAGAACGCCCAGGCGCTGGTGGAGGAGTCCGAGGCGGAGGTGGCCGAGGCCATCGCCCAGGCGGAAAAGGAGGGCCTGACCCTCACCGAGGAGGAGACCACCGCCCTGGACTATGACTCCGCTTACAGTCAGGCCTATTCCGAGATGCTCTACTCCCTGTGGACGAACAAGGCCATCACCGACACCTATGAGCCCGGCTCCACCTTCAAGGCCCTGGTCCTGGCCGCCGCTCTGGAGGAGGGAGTTGTGGACGAGAACAGCACCTTCTACTGCGAGGGCAGCACCGAGCTGGACATCTACACCATCGGCTGCTCCGGCATCCACGGCACCCAGACCCTGGCAGAAGCCATCGGCCACTCCTGCAACATGGCACTGCTGGACATTGGCCAGCGGTTGGGGTACTCCACCTTCTATCAGTACTTCTACAACTTCGGTATTATGGAAACCACAGGCATTGGCCTGCCCTATGAGAACATCGGCGAGGTGTGGAGCTACAGCGACTTCAACATCACTGAGCTGGCCACTGCCTCCTTTGGACAGCGGTTCGAGGTGACGCCCATTCAGATGATTACCGCCTTCAATGCGGTGGTCAACGGGGGCTATCTCTACACCCCCTATGTGGTGGATAAGATTGTAGATTCGGATGGCAACACTACCTATGAGGCGGAGGCCACCGCCGTCCGCCAGGTCATCAGCGAGGAGACCAGCCAGACCTGCGCCGAGATTTTGGAAGGAGTCGTCTCCAAGTACACCGGCAAGAACGCCTATCAGGCGGGCTACCGCATCGGCGGCAAGACCGGTACCTCCCAGACCCTGGTGGACGGGGAGAACATCGTCTCCTTTATGGGTTTTGCCCCGGCGGACGACCCGGACGTGATCGTTCTGGTCATCTTTGACCGTCCCCTGGCAGTGGACGGCGGCGACTATACCTCCTCCGGCCTCTACATCTCCGGCGGCAACATGGCCGCTCCGGTGGCGGGAAAGCTGCTGGCCAAGGTTCTGGACTACCGGGGCTATGAGAAATCCTACAGCTCTGACGACCTGACCGGTGAGTTGACCTCTGTCCCCGACCTGACCGGACAGACCGAGGCCCAGGCGGAGCAGACCCTGAACAACAAGAAGCTGACCTACCGGGTGGTGGGCAACGGCGACACCGTCACCGGACAGATTCCCTCCTCCGGGACATACATCCCGCAAAACAGCACTGTCATCCTCTACATGGGGGAGGAGGTGCCCACCGACAATGTGGAGATGCCTAACCTGAAGGGGCTGACCCCGGACCAGGTGGTGGATGTGCTCAACGACCTGGGGCTGTATATGCAGGCCACCGGCACCTCCGGATACTACACCAGCACCACCGCCTGTGTCAGTCAGAGCATCTCCGCTGGGACCAGCGTTAAACGGGGCACCCTGCTGACGGTGGAGTTCGAGGACACAGACACCTCGGACGCAGACACCAGCACCGGGCTGACGGATTAGACTTTTTCACACAATAACAGTAGAAAGAGAAGGCCAAATGTGATATGCTAGGGGCCGGGACAGTGTGATCCTGCCAGGAGACGGGCGAAAACCGGAGAGACTGTCCGCGGCGCATTTGGCATACAGGAGGTTCCAAAGATGAGAGTTGTACTCAGTTTAGTGATTTCGTTCCTGGTCTCCTATGGGATGGGCCGGATTTTGATCCCCCGGCTGATCGCCCTCCATGCAGGGCAGACCATCAAGGAGATCGGGCCGAACTGGCATATGTCCAAGCAGGGAACACCCACCATGGGAGGCATCATGTTCATCATGGGCATTCTGGTGGCCCTGCTGCTGGCGGGCATCCCGGACTTTCTGGAGGGTGACTTCGGCGGACTGTTCGTCTATCTCTTTGCCCTGGTGTTCGGGGGCATCGGCTTCTTCGACGATTTCATGAAGGTGAAGTACAAGAAAAATGAGGGGCTGACTGCGCCTCAGAAATTCCTGCTCCAGCTGGCGGCGGCGATCCTGTTTATCGTCCTCATGCGCTCCTTTGGTTATCTCCAGTCCCATCTGTATATCCCCTTTTTCAACGTGACTGTTGAGATCCCCTGGGTGGTCTATATGATCTTTGCCGCCTTCGTCATCGTAGGCACGGTGAACTCGGTGAATCTGACCGACGGGGTGGACGGCCTGTCCTCCGGGGTGACCATGCCGGTGGCTCTGTTCTATGTGGCGGTAGCCGCCTACTGGGGCTACACCGAGCTGGGGGTCTTTGCCGCCGCCATCTTCGGCGGGCTGTGCGCCTTCCTGATTTACAACTTCCACCCGGCCAAGGCCTTTATGGGAGACACTGGTTCCCTGTTTCTGGGCGGCGCTGTGGCGGGGCTGGCCTTTGCCCTGGACATCCCCCTGGCCCTCATCCTGGTGGGCATCATCTATATCGCCGAGACCCTGAGCGACATCATCCAGGTGACCTACTTCAAGGCCACCCACGGTAAGCGCATCTTCCGCATGGCGCCCCTCCACCACCACCTGGAGCTGGGGGGCTGGAGCGAGGAGAAGCTGTTCGCCGTCTTTACCACCATCTCGGCGGCGGCCTGTATCCTGGCCTTCTGGGGGGTTATGGACCGCTTCCCCACAGTGTGAGGGGAAGGCACCTGTATCCCATGGAGGATGGCGGTCTTGTCTGCCGTCCGTGAAAGGAGCAACCAATGGCGTGGAAAACGAATCGGGATACGCCCCGTGACCAGCAGTGGGCGAAAGGGCCCATCGACCTGCCCTTTCTGGCCCTGACCCTGCTGCTGCTGGGCATCGGGCTGGTCATGCTGTATTCCGCCTCCTCCTATACCGCCAGCACCGAGGCGGTCTCCAACTATGACGCAGCCTACTACTTTAAGCGGCAGGCCGTTTTTGCGGCCATCGGCATTGCGGTCATGTACATCGTCTCCAAGATCGACTATCAGCAGATGCGCTGGCTGGGCGCTGTCGCCCTGGCCATTGCCATCTTCCTGCTAATCTTTGTGCTCATCCCCACCCCCTTCAGCGTGGTGAGCAACAATGCCCGCCGTTGGATCAGCCTGGGCTTTACCACCTTCCAGCCCTCGGAGATCGCCAAGATCGCCGTGGTCATGTATTTTGCATCCAGCTTATCCAAGCGCCCCCTGGCCCAGCTCCGCAGCGAGCATCCCCAGCCGGAAAAGCCCCGGGGCCGCCGCCCCAGGGGAGCCATCCGGGGCTTCTTCTACGACATGGGGACGATGTTCCGCCAGTTCCGCAAGCTGCCCGCCATCCAGGGCATCTATCGGTTTGGACAGCGCATCGGCCTGTGGGAGCTGATCCCCTATGTGGTGGTGCTGCTTGTCATCGGCGTGCTGCTGCTCATGGAGCCCCACCTGTCCGGCTTCCTGCTGGTCATGGTGGCCGCCGCCGCCATCCTGTTCGCCTCCGGCGTCCACTGGGGCTGGTTCGTGGCGGGCGGCTGCGCCGTGGCGGGGGCGTTGGGCGTCATCGTCTTTGTCATCGGCTACAACAGCAGCCGTATCGCCGTCTGGCTGGACCCCTGGTCCGACGCCTCCGGTACGGGCTATCAGATCATTCAGGGCCTCTACGCCATCGCCTCCGGCGGGCTGTCCGGCCTGGGCTTCGGGGAGAGCCGACAGAAATTTGGCTACGTCCCCGAGGAGCAGAACGACCTGATCTTCTCCATCGTCTGCGAGGAGCTGGGCTTTATCGGGGCCACTATCATCATCATCCTGTTTGCCATGCTGGTGCTCCGGGGCTACTGGCTGGCCCTCCACTCCCGGGACCGGTTCGGCTCCCTGCTCATCGTGGGCATTATCACCCTGCTGGCGGTCCAGGTATTCCTGAACATCGCCGTGGTCACCAACCTGATCCCCAACACCGGCATCGCCCTGCCCTTCTTCAGTTACGGAGGCACCGCATTGGTGATACAGCTGGCGGAGATGGGGGTCGTCCTGTCGGTCTCCCGGCAGATACCTGCGCCCAAACAGGGCTGATCTCTATTGTTGAATTTGTGAGGAAACGAGCGTGAGAGTGTTATTCACCTGCGGCGGTACCGCCGGACATATCAACCCCGGTCTGGCCCTGGCCCGGATGTTTCAGGAGCGGGACGGAGCGGAAATTCTCTTCGTGGGTGCGGACGGCGGCATGGAGCAGGAGCTGATCCCCAGAGAGGGCTTTCCCATCCGCACCGTCACGATCTCCAGCTTTTACCGTTCGCTGAGCCTGGCGGGGATTCGGCACAACCTGAAAACGGTGAAAAACCTGGTGGTCTCCCGCCGCCAGGCTGCGCAGATTTTGGACGACTTTCAGCCCGATCTGGTGGTGGGGACGGGCGGTTACGCCTCCTATCCCGTAGTGCGGGCGGCGGCCAAACGGGGCATCCCCACCGCCGTCCACGAGTCCAACGCCGAACCTGGACTCACCACCAAGACCCTGGCCAAAGAGGTGGACAAGGTGATGGTGGGCTTTGAGGAGAGCCGGAAGCACTACCCCCATCCGGAGCGGGTGGAGGTCACCGGCACGCCCGTCCGGGAGGACTTTTTCCACCTGACCCGTCAGGAGGCCCGGGACGCCCTGGGCTATGACGACGAGCGCCCGGTGGTGCTGACCACCTGGGGCAGCCTGGGGGCCCAGGTGATGAACGAGCATATGGTAGATTTCGTCTGCCGGGAGTGCCGGGAGGGAACCCCCTTCCACCACATCTACGGCGTGGGCCAGCGGTACTATCCCCGGGTCACCGAGGAGCTGAAAAATCGGGGCATCGACCTGAAGGATTACCCCAGAGTGGATCTGCGGGAGTATATCTACGATATGCCGGAGTGCATGGCGGCGGCGGACGTGGTGCTCAGCCGGGCGGGAGCCTCCACCATTGCGGAGATCTCCGCCATCGCAAAGCCCAGTATTCTGGTGCCCAGCCCCAATGTCACCGCCAACCATCAGGAGAAAAACGCCCGTGTCCTTTCCGAGCAGGGGGGCGCTGTCCTGATGCTGGAGCCGGACTGCACCGGCGACAAGCTCTATGACCAGGTGGTATCCATGCTCTCTGACCGTCCCGGCCTGGAGCGGATGAGCCGGGCCCTGACCCGGACGGGTATTTCCGACGCAAATGAGCGGATCTACCAGGTCTTGAAACGACTTTTGAAGCACTGATATGCACCTCTGCCCCTTTCCCCTCATAGAATGACACAAAATCATGGGGAGGAAACGGTATGAGCGTGATTGTGATCTCCGGCGGGCGGCGGCTGGAGGGCTGTGTCCCTGTCCAGGGCTCGAAGAACAGTGTGCTGCCCATTTTGGCGGCGTCTCTGCTCTCCGGCTGTGTCAGCGTGATACATAATTGCCCTGACCTGTCCGACGTGGCGGCTTCGGTGGCCATTCTGGAGCACCTGGGCTGTCGGATTGCCCGGGAGGGGGACACGATAACGGTGGACTCCAGCACTCTGGATCGCTGCGACATCCCGGAGCACCTCATGCGGGAGATGCGCTCGTCTGCGATCTTCCTGGGAGCAGTGCTGGCCCGGACGGGGGAGGCGAGGCTCTCTATGCCTGGAGGCTGTGAGCTGGGGCCCCGGCCCATCGACCTGCACCTGTCCGCCCTCCGCCGTCTGGGGGCGGAGATCGCCGAGCAGGGGGGAGGCCTCCGCTGCTCGGCCCGGAGCCTCCAGGGCTGCGACATCAGCCTGACAATCCCCAGCGTGGGAGCCACGGAGAACGCTATGCTGGCCGCCTGCGCCGCCAGAGGGCGGACGGCCATCTACAACGCCGCCCGGGAGCCGGAGATCGTAGACCTCCAGCGGTTCCTCTGCGCCTGCGGCGCAAAGGTCCGGGGAGCGGGCAGCGACCTGGTGGTGATCGATGGAAGCGTGCCCCTCCATTCGGCGGAACACCGGGTCATCGCAGACCGCATCTGCGCCGCCACCTGGCTGGCGGCAGGGGCCGCCGCAGGAGGAGAGATCGAGGTGGAGGGCGTCCCCAGAGAGCAGCTTCTCCCCGTCACCGACCTGCTGGCCCAAGCGGGCTGTGATGTCCGGGAGGAGTCGCAGCGGGTGACCCTCATCAGCGACGGATACCTCCGGGCGGTCCCTCCGGTACGGACTGCTTCCTATCCTGGCTTTCCCACTGACGCCCATCCTCCGGTTATGGCTGCCCTGACGAAAGGGACGGGAACCACCGTCTTTGTGGAGATGATGTTTGAAAACCGCTACCGCCACACCCAGGAGCTGGCCCGTATGGGGGCGGACATCCGAGTGGAGGGCCGGGTGGCGGTGGTCTGCGGCGTGCCCGGATTGCAGGGGGCCAGACTGGAGGCGGCGGATCTCCGGGGCGGAGCCGCCCTGGTGGTGGCGGCCCTGGCCGCAGAGGGGGAGAGCCGCATCGGCGGCCTCCACCATCTGGACCGGGGCTATGAGCGACTGACCGAGACCCTGCGCTCCCTGGGGGCGGATATTGTCCGGGTGTGACACAGCCCGTGCGACACAAAAGGAGACAATGCCTTATGGCAACGGTACGCAAGCACAAGCGAAAAGAGCGCCGGAGCAGCCAGTCCCTGTTTCGTCTATATATTCTGCTGTCGGTGGTGCTCATCGTGGCCGCCGTGGTGGCTGGCTCCCTGGTATTCTTTAAGGTCCACACCTTCCGGGTGGAGGGCAACGAGCGCTACACCGAGGAGGAACTGCTAGCGGCGGCGGGCATCGAGGAGGACACCAACCTTTTTCAGATCCCACGGCGGGAGATCGCCCAAGAGATGGAACTGTCTCTGCCCTATCTGAAGGAGGTCACCATCCGGCTGATTCCGCCGGAGACGGTGCTCATCCAGGTCACGGAGACGGAGCCCGCCGCAGCGGTGGAGACGGACGGCAAGATCTGGTACATTGACTATGAGGGAAAGCTGCTGGAGCAGGTGGAGGAGAACGGCGGCTATCCCACGGTCACCGGACTGACTCTCCTGGCCCCCTCTGCGGGCACCGATCTGGCGGTGGCAGAGGAGGACAGCCTGAAGGAAAAGGGCCTGCTGGGGCTGCTCTCCGCTTTGAATGAGCGGGAGGAGTTGGACCGGGTCACCTCCTTTGATCTGACCGATTCCGCCACCGTGACCATGCTCTACGACGGACGGCTCCGGGTGAAAATGGGCCTCAACGACGATTTTGAATACGACCTGAAAATGCTCCAGGCTGCCCATGAGAGCTACATCGACGAAAACTGGTCCGACTCGGACACCGGCGAGCTGGACATGACCAAGACGGACGTGGCGGCAGCCCTGAGCAAGGACTGACGGTTAAGGCCGAAAATAGACCGGAATACCGCCTCCCAGGACGGGAAAGACTGTCGAACGGACAGAACTGCCTCTGAAAAAAACATTCGGAAATTCGGCAGAGGGTATTGACCAGCCGCCAGATTCCGTTTACAATAATGAATAGTTCATCACCGCCAGGCGGTTGATTTCATAGGGCATTTGACCTCACTCTGTGCCCAGAACAGTAATTTAAGTAAGCATTTTTGCGGCATGCAGGTCCGTCGGCCCTGCGCTGCCGTCACCACAGCACCCATCCATGACCGCACATCAGAAGGGCCAGACAGAGGGCCGAATGACATAGGAGGAAACAAAAATGTCCATTGGATTTGAACCCGCTCCCGAAACAGTAGTCAACATCAAGGTCGTCGGTGTCGGCGGCGCAGGCAACAACGTTGTCAACCGCATGGCGGTCTCCGGCACCAAGGGTGTGGATTTCATCGCCGTCAACACGGATAAGCAGCAGCTGGACTCCTCCAGTGCTACCACCAAGATCCAGATCGGCGAGAAGGTCACCGGCGGCAAGGGCGCCGGAGCCAACCCCGAGGTGGGCAAAAAGGCGGCGGAGGAGAGCCGGAGCCAGATCTCCAAGGTGCTGGAGGGCACGGATATGGTCTTTGTCACCTGCGGCATGGGCGGCGGCACCGGCACCGGCGGCGCCCCTGTGGTGGCCGAGGTGGCCCGGGAGCAGGGCATCCTCACCGTAGGCGTAGTGACCAAGCCCTTCGGCTTTGAGGGCCGTCGTCGGATGCAGCAGGCGGAGAAGGGCATCGCCGAGCTCAAGGGCAAGGTGGACTCCCTGGTCATCATCCCCAATGACCGGCTCAAGCACGCTACCGATCAGAAGATTACCTTCGCCAACGCCTTTGAGATCGCTGACGATGTCCTCCGCCAGGCGGTGGAGTCCATCTCCGACCTCATCAAGAACGTGGGCTTCATCAATCTGGACTTTGCCGACGTGACCGCCATCATGAAGGACGCAGGCCAGGCTCACATGGGCGTGGGCCGTGCCGCAGGCAAGGGCAAGGCCGAGGAGGCTGCCCGGATGGCCGTCACCTCTCCGCTGCTGGAGACCTCCATCAACGGCGCAAAGGGCGTCCTGGTCAACGTCACCGGCTCTATGGACATCGGCCTGGAGGAGGTGGAGACTGCCGCCAATCTGGTGCAGCAGGCTGCCAACCCCGACGCCAACATCATCTTCGGCGCCACCTTCGACGAGTCCTTGGAGGACGAGATCCGGGTCACGGTCATCGCCACCGGCTTTGACAAGCCCAGCGAGACGGTGGACAAGCCCTTCACTCAGGCGGCTCAGAAGGTAGCTGCCAGCGAGGTTGCTGCCCCTGTCGCAGCTTCCGCTGCTCAGGAGACTGTCGCTCCCGACTCCGAGGAAGAGGCCGCTCCCGCCGCCAGCCAGCCCTCCACTCCCCGGGAGGAGGACCCCTTTGACGACATCTTCGCCATCTTCAACAAGCGCAGATAATCGAACATCGGAAACCACAGAGGCCGCCAGGTATCTGGCGGCCTTTTCCACACCCTGTGCCGACTGTCGAGGCCGGGCGAATTTTGTAAAATGAGGTGATCTGTCATGCCGGGACGGAGAGAACGAAAAGGAGCGGTCAAGAGCCGCAACCCCTTTATGGTGCTGCTGGTCTTTCTGGCACTGGTGGCGGCGGGACTGCTGGCTGCTGTGCTGACGGTGAGCATTGTCCGGCACCAGGCCGCCAACACAGTCGTCCAGGAGGCAGAGCAGGAGGAGACGGGGGAGACCGTCATCGTAGGCGGTCAGGAGGTAGAGATTGACGAGGAGCTGCCCCAGAGCGACCTAGAGGAGGAACATTTTACCGTCAATGAGGACGGGACCGTGACCTACTCCGGCCAGGCGCTCTACGGCATCGACGTTTCCTCCCACCAGGGAGAAATCGACTGGACAGCCGTGGCGGCGGACGGAGTGGAGTTCGCCATCCTCCGCATCGGCTACCGTGGCTACTCCGAGGGCGCTATCAATCAGGACAGCCAGTTTGAGGCAAACTATGAAGGGGCCGCCGCCAACGGCCTGACGGTGGGGGTCTACTTCTTCTCTCAGGCCATCAGCGCCGAGGAGGCGGAGGAGGAGGCCCAACAGGTGCTCTCCTGGCTGGAGGAGCTGGAGATCGACGGCCCGGTGGTGTTCGACTGGGAAGAGATCGAGGACAGCGATTCCGCCCGGACAAACGGCCTGGACGGGGAGACGGTGACCGCCTGCGCCAAAGCCTTCTGCCAGGTCATCCAGGAGGCGGGCTACACCCCCATGATCTACTGCAACGGGATGTTGGGTTATCTCAGCTATGACCTGACCGAGCTGGAGGGCGTGGGCATCTGGTACGCCGAGTACAGCGACTATCCCAGCTATGCCTACCAGGTGGAGATCTGGCAGTACTCCAACACAGGCACAGTGGACGGCGTCTCAGAGCAGGTGGACCGCAATATCTGGTTCCAGAGCTGACCTGTCTGGCGGGAAAGAGAAAAATTTACACCAAAGCTGTTCTATCACAGGAAAAAACGGGGCAGAGGAGAGAATAGGCCGAAAAAAATACTGCGAAATCTGAAAAACAGGCGTTAAGGCTTTGACAACGGCAATAAAATCGGGTAGAATAGGGCCGTACGATGAGAATGGATGAAAAGGGGAGAACGGCCATGGATCAGATGGATATGGAAATTTTGAGCTGTCTCCGGGAGAATGCCCGGCTCTCTGCCTCGAAGATCAGTCGGAAGGTGAATCTCTCGGTCTCCTCTGTGCTGGAGCGCATCCACCGGATGGAGGAGCAGGGAATCATTCTGCGATATACCGCCGTGGTGGATCAGGCCAAGCTGGGCCGTCCACTGACCATGGTGATGGGCATCTCCATGGAGAGCCCACAGTACTATGAGAGCTTTGAACAAAAGATCCTGGAGGAGCCGGGCGTGGTGGAGTGCGAGTACCTCACCGGAAATATGGACTATCTCATCCGGGTCACTGCTCAGTCCCATGAGCACTTGCAGGATCTTCACCACCGCATTGCCATGCTGGAGGGTGTGGCCTCCATCACCAGCTATTATGTTTTGAAAAACGTCAAGGACGACTGAGAATACAACACTTATCGTCATCATGATATTGACCGCCGTCGGGCTGAGATTCAGCCTGGCGGCATTTTGTCGTATCTCCTGAAATACCCGGGAATGAATCATCTTCGGCGGGACAGAGTAATTGTGAGAAGCTGCCGCTCTGAGGGATTTGCGACAGGAAACAGTTTCCTGTCATCTTTTGAAAACGGTTTCAGTGCCAGGATGTCAAAAGCTGGCTGCCCAAAGGTGGTTCCCATTGGCGTTTTTGGGGCGGGTGAAGGTCCAAAGGCCGGGACATAGTAACTGGGCGCAGCGGGTGCGCAATCGGAGGAGAAACGGGGGAATGGAAATTGAAGGAAAAAAAGAAGAGACGGCCCTGGTGCTGGGTGGCTCTGGCGGCGGTCACCCTGCTGACCGTCCTGGGCCTGGCCCTTCTGCCGGGGGATGGATGGGCAGAGGAGACCGCCGCTTGTCTCAGCACCAGCCGATACCTGGTGCCGGTGGGCCATACGGTGGGCATCAAGCTGTTTTCCAGAGGCGTCATGGTGGTGGCCCTCTCTGACGTGGTCACACAGGAGGGGAGCAGCTCGCCCGCCCGGGACTGCGGCCTGAAAACAGGGGACATTATCACCTCCATCAACGGTCAGCAGGTGAGCACCATTGAGGAGGTGCAGTCCGCCGTCCAGGACAGCGGAGGTGCGCTGGATATTCAGGCCAGCCGCAGCGGAAAAGAGCTGAGCCTGACCGCCCAGGCGGCTGCCTGCCTGTCTGACGGCAGCTACCGGCTGGGGGCCTGGGTGCGGGACTCCATGGCGGGCATCGGCACAGTGACCTTTTATGACCCGGAGACCGGCGTATTTGCCGCTCTGGGCCACGGCATCAACGATGTGGACACCGGGCTGCTCATGCCTCTCCAGTCCGGAGCTGTGATGCCCTCCACCGTCTCCGGCCTGGTCCGGGGAGAGCGGGGGCTGCCGGGAGAGCTTCACGGCAGTTTTGAGCTGACACACGACCTGGGTCAGCTCACCGCCAACACCGACTGGGGCGTCTTTGGCGTCACCGGGGAGGACTGCTTTGACGGAGCGGCGGTGGAGGTGGCCGGTGCCCGGGAGGTCCAGACCGGGGCGGCAACCATCCTGGCCAACGTAGAGGGGGATACAGTAGAGGAGTATGCGGTGGAGATCCTCCGGGTCTATCCCTCCGGCGGCGACCAGCACCGGAGCCTGCTGCTCCAGGTCACCGACGAGTATCTGCTGGACACCACCGGAGGCATCGTCCAGGGGATGAGCGGCGCCCCCATCCTCCAGAATGGGAAGCTTGTGGGGGCTGTGACCCATGTATGGGTGACCTGATAATACCGACACAAGCGGACGCAAAAAAAGCGTGCATCCGATACAGATGCACGCTTTTTCTATAATGGCTTAATGGCTCAGTCGATGGTCTTGTTGTCCACCACGTTCTTGAGCAGGGCCAGGAAGTCCTCCTGGCTCATGGCCCCCAGGTCCTTGCCGGAGCGGTGACGGATGGAGACGGTCTGGTTCTCCATATCCTTGTCGCCCACCACGATCATATAGGGGATCTTCTGACCCTGGGCCTCACGGATCTTGTAGCCCAGCTTTTCGGAGCGGTGGTCAACCTCCACCCGATACCCAGCGGCGGTGAGCTTCTGCTCCACCTGGTCGGCATAATCGGCGGCCCGGTCGGTGACGGGCAGCACCTTCACCTGGACGGGGGCCAGCCAGGCGGGGAAGGCCCCAGCGAAGTGCTCAGTGATGACGCCGATGAACCGCTCGATAGAGCCGAGAACAACCCGGTGGATCATGACGGGGCGGTGCTTCTCACCGTCGGGGCCGGTGTACTCCAGCTCGAACCGTTCCGGCAGCTGCATATCCAGCTGGATGGTGCCGCACTGCCAGGTACGGCCCAGAGAGTCCGCCAGATGGAAGTCCAGCTTGGGACCGTAGAAGGCCCCGTCGCCCTCGTTGATGGCATATTCCTTGCCCATCTCGGTGACAGCCTGCTTCAGTGTCTCGGTGGCGAAGTCCCAGTCCTTCTCGTCGCCCATGTGGTCCTCAGGCATGGTGGAGACCTCGATCTGGTAGGTCAGGCCAAAGACGGAGTACACCTCGTCAAACAGCTTGACCACGTTTTTGATCTCATCCTTCATCTGGTCCCAGGTCATGAAGATGTGGGCGTCGTCCTGGGTGAAGCAGCGGACCCGGAACAGGCCGTGGAGGGCGCCAGAGAGCTCGTGGCGATGCACCAGGCCCAGCTCGCCCACCCGTAAGGGCAGGTCACGATAGGAATGGGGCTCGGACTTGTAGACCAGCATCCCGCCGGGGCAGTTCATGGGCTTGATGGCGTAGTCTTCGCCGTCGATAACGGTGGTGTACATATTCTCCTTGTAGTGGTCCCAGTGGCCGGAGCGCTCCCACAGGCTGCGGTTCAGGATCATGGGGGTGGAGATCTCCACATAGCCGTACCGCTTGTGTACCTCACGCCAGTAGTCGATGAGGGTGTTGCGCAGCACCATGCCCTTGGGCAGGAAGAAGGGGAAACCTGGGCCCTCGTCGGTGAGCATATACAGGCCCAGCTCCTTGCCCAGCTTCCGGTGGTCCCGCTTTTTGGCCTCCTCCTGCTGCTTCAGGTACTCGTCCAGCTGGTCCTTTTTGGGGAAGGCGATGCCGTAGATGCGCTGGAGGGTCTCCCGGTTGGAGTCGCCCCGCCAGTAGGCGGCGTTGCAGGCGGTGAGCTTGATAGCGTTGCCCTTCACCCGGCCAGTGGAGTCCAGATGGGGACCGGCGCACAGGTCGGTGAACTCCCCCTGCTTATAGAAGGAGATGACCTCGTCCTCGGGCAGGTCGTTGATGAGCTCCACCTTATACGGCTCGTCCTTCATGAACTCCAGGGCCTCGGCCCGGGGCAGCTCGAACCGCTCCAGCTTCAGCTTCTCCTTGCAGATCTTCCGCATCTCCGCCTCGATCTGCTCCATGATCTCCGGGGTGAAGGAGAAGGGGGCGTCCAGGTCGTAATAGAAGCCGTTGTCGATGGAGGGGCCGATGGCCAGCTTCACCTCGGGATACAGGCGCTTCACCGCCTGGGCCAGGATGTGGGAGCAGGTGTGCCAGTAGGTGCGGCGATACTGCTCGTTTTCAAAGGTAAATTGATTGTCCGCCATGGAAAATACCTCCTTATAATTGGGGGCGGGGAACAGAAAATCCCACCCCTGACAGAATCAGGGGTGGGATGAAAAATCATCTCACGGTTCCACCCTGCTTGGCCTGTCCGGATAGAGGACAGACCCGCTCATTGGCCGCGGTAACGGGCGGCGCACGGCAGGCTTTGTCACCTGCGGCTCCGGGGCGGTGTCACCGGTTCGGGCGGAAAGCGCTTGCAGCACAGGGCGCTTCTCTCTGGCCGACCTCTGCGGATTCGTCCCCTTCATCGCCAAATCACAGGATGAATATAGCACGATTTTCCCACTGTGTCAAGGGTGGGAAAGCCAGAGCACGAACTGCAAAAATTTCTTGACATCCTCCCCAACAGTGTTTAAAATGAAAGCCGTACAAAACGTACAAAACGGCAATGCGGAAACCAGTCGGGAGTGCGGCGTCCAGAGCGAGCGGGGGAGAGTGCAAGCCCTGCGGAGGCCGTCCTGAACAGCCACTTCCAAGCCGGCTGCGACGAGCAGCACGACTCATCCCCGTTACCGGATGACCGAGATTCCCCTCAGTGCGGGGGAAAATCAGGGTGGTACCGTGAAGCGACGCTTCGCCCCTGAACCGGGGGCGGGGCGTTTTTTGCGGCTTCCCATTGTCCCAAAAGAGTTAAAAGATTTCACTGGAGGTCATGAACGTGAAAAAGCCCACTCCCTACGGCCTGAACGAGCTGCGAGAGATGTTCCTGCGCTTCTTTGAGAGCAAGGGACACCTCCGTCTGCCCAGTTTCTCCCTGATCCCTCAAAACGATGCGTCCCTGCTGCTCATCAACTCCGGCATGGCGCCTATGAAGCCCTGGTTCACCGGAGAGCAGGTGCCGCCCCGCCGCCGGGTCACCACCTGCCAGAAGTGCATCCGCACCGGCGACATCGAGAACATCGGCAAGACCGCCCGCCACGGCACCTATTTTGAGATGCTGGGCA
The DNA here is from genome assembly GCA_021201635.1 of Clostridiales bacterium. Taxonomy (GTDB): domain Bacteria; phylum Bacillota; class Clostridia; order Oscillospirales; family Oscillospiraceae; genus Onthomonas. The sequence continues at coordinate 21,902 of JAJQEM010000157.1, forward strand.
ACTTCTCCTTCGGCGATTACTTCAAACACGAGGCTATCGCCTGGTCCTGGGAGTTCCTCACCAGCCCGGAGTGGGTGGGTCTGGACCCGGACCGGCTGTATCCCTCCATCTACGTGGACGACGACGAGGCGTTTGAGATCTGGAACAAGGAGATTGGCATCCCCGCCGAGCGCATCTTCCGCTTCGGCAAGGAGGACAACTTCTGGGAGCACGGCTCCGGCCCCTGTGGGCCCTGCTCCGAGATCTACTATGACCGGGGCCCGGAGAAGGGCTGCGGCAAGCCCACCTGCACCGTGGGCTGCGACTGTGACCGGTATATCGAGGTCTGGAACAACGTGTTCTCCCAGTTCAACAACGACGGCCACGGCAACTACACCGACCTGGTGCAGAAGAACATCGACACCGGCATGGGTCTGGAGCGGCTGGCCTGCGTCTGCCAGGAGGTGGACTCCCTCTTTGACGTGGACACGGTGATGAACATCACCCACAAGGTCAGCGAAATCACCGGCGCCCACTATGGGGACAGCGACAAGACCGACGTGTCCCTGCGCATCATCACCGACCACATCCGCTCCGCCACCATGATGATCTGCGACGGCGTGCTGCCCTCCAACGAGGGCCGGGGCTATGTCCTCCGTCGGCTCCTCCGCCGGGCGGCCCGGCACGGACGGCTCCTGGGCGTCACCGACCCCTTCCTGTACAAGGTCTGCGACACCGTCATCCACGAGAACCAAACCGCCTATCCAGAGCTGGTGGAGCGCCAGGCCTATATCACCCGGGTCATCAAGTCCGAGGAGGAGAACTTCTCCAAGACCATCGACGGCGGCCTGAAGATCTTCGCCGAACTGCTGGCGGCCCACAAGGCCAAGGGAGAGACGGTGTTCTCTGGGGCGGACGCTTTCAAGCTGTACGACACCTACGGCTTCCCCATCGACCTGACCATCGAGATGTGCCAGGACGAGGGTATCACGGTGGATCAGGCAGGCTTCCAGGCGGAGATGGAGGCCCAGAAGGTCCGGGCCAGAGAGGCACGGAAGGCCCTGGGCGACCTGGGCTGGGCCCACATTGACCTGGGCGACATCGACAAGACCCCCACCGCCTTCCTGGGCTATGACCAGCTGGAGGCCACCGGTCACATCCAGGCCATCATCGAGGACGATGAGCTGTCCGGCAGCATCAACACCGGCAAAAAGGGCATCCTGGTGCTGGATCAGACCCCCTTCTACGCTGAGATGGGCGGTCAGGTGGGCGACCACGGGACCATCACCTGCGGCGAGGCCGTCTTTATGGTCACCGACACCCAAAAGACCAAGGCAGGGAAGTACCTCCATTACGGCGTCATGACCGCCGGGCGCTTCTCCGTGGAGCAGCAGGTCACCGCCTCGGTGGATCGGGAGCGCCGGAGAGCCATCGCCCGGGCCCACTCCGCCACCCACCTGATGCAGAAGGCCCTCCAGACCGTCCTGGGCGACCACGTCCAGCAGGCAGGCTCTCTGGTGGAGCCGGATTACCTCCGCTTTGACTTCACCCACTTTGACGCCGTAAAGCCCAGCGAGCTGCTCAAAATCGAGCAGCTGGTCAACGACTCCATCCTGGACGGCCTGGACATCGAGACGAAGGAGATGCCCATCGACGAGGCCAAGGCCATGGGGGCCATGGCCCTGTTCTCCGAAAAGTACGGCGACGTGGTCCGGGTGGTGAACATGAGCGACTACTCCGTGGAGCTGTGTGGCGGCACCCATCTGACTAACACGGCCCTGGTGGGCTCCTTCCACATCCTGTCGGAGAGTTCCATCGCCTCCGGCGTCCGCCGCATTGAGGCCACCACCGGTAAGCGGAACGTGGCTGACCGGCTGACCATGCAGCAGCGGTTCACCGAGGCCGCCTCCGTCCTCAAGACCAAGCCGGAGAGCCTGGCCCAGCGCATCACCGCTCAGATGAATGAGATGAAGGAGCTGCGCAAGACCATCGCCCAGTTCCGTGACCGGGAGGCCGCAGCCGAGGCCAAGCAATTCCTGGCCGCATCCAAGCACGTGGGCAGCCTCCATGTGCTCACCGCCAACCTGGGCAGCGTGGAGGTGCCCGAGCTGCGCAAGATGGGCGACTTCCTCCGGGACCGGGATGAGAACGTGGTAGCCGTCCTTTCTGCCGTCAACGGGGAGAAGATCTCTATCCTGGCCGTCTGCGGCAAGGGAGCGGTCAAGGCCGGGGTCAAGGCCGGGGAGCTGGTGAAAAAGGTCACCGGCATCTGCGGTGGCTCCGGCGGCGGCAAGCCTGACTCCGCCATGGGCGGTGGCAGGGACATCCTCAAGCTGGACGACGCCCTGGCCTCGGTGGATGACTTCGTGGCAGCCAAGCTGGGCCTGTGAGCCGGACCGGGAGAGCGGATTGGAAGAGATCATCGAATACTGGAGCAAGCTGTTCGACCTGAGCCAGTATGACGCAGACGGGCTGATCGACCTGGGCACCATCGCCCTGTACTGCGTCCAGCAGATCAGCGTGGGCCTGTTCCTGCTGTGCGCCGGGAAGGTGAGGAGAAAATGGCTGCTCTGGGGGACAGTCCTCCTGGGCTGTGTGCCGTTCCTGCTGCTGGGAGACGCCTGGTATGAGCTCCAGCCTTGGCGGGCTGTCTTCTATCTCCTCTATTATTTCCTCGTTATCTGGGCCTGCTCCCTGGAGCCGCCCCGACGGAAGCTGGGCCTGTTTGGCATTCTGCTGGCCTGTATGATGGCAGCGGATACCATCGCATCGGCCATGGGAGCGCTGGCCACCGGGATCGGGCTGGGAGACATCGTGGGCCAGGGGTATGAGCCGGGCATCCTGCTGGGGACGCTGCTGTACACTGTGGAGTTCATGGCCCTGGGCACCATTTGCCTGACCTTTTTCAACCGTCTGGAGCGGACGGTGTGGGGAAAAATCATCCCCTTGATTTTAGCACTGGCGGTGAATCAGAACATCCTCATGGCGGCGATCTTTGTCGCTGGTGACGGAGAGGTCTGGATGACACACCGTTTCTGGCTGAGCGCCCTGGTGTCACTGACCTCCGTTGTGATTCAGTACTACGCCTACCAGGTCATCGTCAGCACCGCAGAGGCGACAAAGGCCCAACAGGAGCTGAAACAGCTTCAGATGCAGCAGGAGCAATCGGTGAAATACTATCAGCTGGCACAGGCCAGCGCAGAGCAGATGTCCAGGTTCCGGCATGACTTCCGAAATCAGCTCCAGGTGGCCTACGGCCTGGCCCGGGAGGACCCGAACCGGGCCACCACGTTGCTGGGCGAGCTGGAGGAGCGGCTGGACGTTATCCGCCCTGTCCGCTACTGCGACGACCCCACCGTCAACATTATCCTGACGGTGAAGGCGGACCGGGCGGCGAAGGAAGGAATCCGCTTCGATGCGCAGACTGCGGTGGACGGCTGGAGCCTGGAGGCGGCAGACCTGACCAGCCTGTTTGCTAACCTGCTGGACAACGCCATCGAGGGCTGCCAGCGCAGCGGCCAGCCCGACCCGTTTATCCACATCACCGCCGGAGAGCGGCAGGGGTTTTATCTGGTGAAGGTGGTCAACACCTGCGGTCCGGGGGCGGGGGAGCCTAGCTCCAGCAAGGGCGAGGGCCACGGGCTGGGAATGAGCATCATCCGGTCAGTGACGAAGAAGTATCATGGCTCTTTCGCCACCCGGGCGGAGGACGGGGTCTTTACCGCTCAGGTGGCACTGGAGAAGAAAACGTCGATTTGACAGCATACGGTTGCGAAAGGAGCTGAATTCATATGAGCTGTCTGTTTTGTTCCATCGTCAACGGGGACATCCCCTCCAACAAGGTGTATGAGGACGAGCTGGCCTATGCCTTTTACGACATCGACCCCCAGGCCCCGGTACACTTCCTGGTCATCCCTAAAGAGCACATCCTCTCCGCCGGGGCGGTGACTCCGGAAAACTCCGCAGTGGTGGCCCACTGCTTTGAGGTCATCGCTCAGGTGACAAAGGAGCTGGGCATCACCGATTTTCGGGTGGTCTCCAACTGTGGCCTCCAGGCGGGGCAGTCGGTGCCCCACCTCCACTTCCACGTGCTGGCAGGCCGGGATATGACCTGGCCGCCGGGCTGACGCATCCAGAGCGGCAGGCATGGCCGCCGGTCCCCTCCAATGGGGGAGGGCGGGCACTGTCGCCGCAGCCAACGGACATTCAGGGCTTCGCTGCACGAATCGGCGAGAGGGTCTGGCGGGACATTTGCGCCAGCAGCGCCTGCCGATTTATGGAGGGAAGCCCTTGCTTTTTTCCCCGAATGAAATCATAATAGGGGGAAAGAGGAGGACTTGCCATGTATCCCTATCAGATCGTCCGCTCCCGGCGGAAAACCGTCTCTCTGGAGATCCGCCCGGACTGCTCCGTCCTCGTCCGTGCGCCCCTGAGGATGCGGGAGGCGGACATCCGGGACTTCGTCCTCCGCCACCAGGACTGGCTGGACCGGCATATGCCCCAGGTGCAGGCCCGCCAGCGTCCGGAGCCCACCCGGGAGCAGGCCGAGGCCCTGATTCAGCGGGCCAGGGACATCCTCCCCGGCAAGGTGGCCCACTATGCCGACATCATGGGGGTAACCCCCACCGGCATCACTGTCACCGGGGCCAGAACCCGGTTTGGCTCCTGCTCCCCGAAAAACCGGCTCTGCTTCTCCTGGCGGCTGATGGCCTACCCGGAGGCCGCCATCGACTACGTGGTCGTCCACGAGCTGGCCCACATCCGCCACAGGAACCACAGCCCCGCCTTTCACGGGTTCGTGGCCTCTGTCCTCCCCGACCATCTGGAGCGTCGGAAGCTACTGAAACAGTCGCCGGACTTCTCCCCATTTTCCCCAAAGGAGTGAGCAACCATGATTATCGCAGTCTCTGCCGTCCAGGGCACTTTCCTGGAGCACCAGAATCTCCTGACCCGTATCGGCGTGGAGTCCTTCCCACTCCGGGAGCAGGCAGACCTGGAGCGGCCCTTTGACGGGCTCATCCTCCCCGGGGGCGACTGCGACAAGCAGAGCAGGATCCTCCGGCAGCGGGGGCTGATGGAGCCCATCCGGGAGCGCATCAGCCAGGGGATGCCGGTGCTGGGCACCTGCTCCGGCATGATCCTCCTGGCCCGGCAGGTGGAGAACAGCAAAGCCCCCTATTATCTGGGCACCATGCCCATCACCGTCCGCCGCCGTCAGCTGCCCTCCTTCCAGGTGAACGGTGCCTTTGCCGCCATCCGGAGCATCCCCATGCGGTTCCTCAACGCCCCGGTGGTCACGGAGATGGACGACGAGGTGGAGATTCTCTCCCTGACCCGGGGAGAGGTCACTGCCGCCCGGTACGAGAACCAGCTGGTCACCTCTTTCCACCCGGAGATGACCACCGACCCCTCCGTCCACCACTACTTCAAGATCATGGTGGACCAGTCCATCAAGCGCCGGGAGCGGGGGGAGTGAGTGCGGCCCCTTGGCTCCCTCTCCGAGGGAGCTGGCTGCCCGGAGGGCAGACTGAGGGAGTGCGGCAGGGGCTATCGAAACGCTGAAAACCTTCGGCGAATTCGTACCGACTTCAAGCGAATCTCCCCTCGTCATTTCCCCGTTTACTTTCCCTCCCAAATATGATATAACTTTGTCAATCAAAAACCGTTTCATCAGGAGGTATGAGCCATGTCTGTTCCCAGTGTCTCCTCCGCTGTCCGTTATATCGGCTGCGACGATAAGACCATCGACCTGTTTGAGAGCCAATACCTTGTCCCCAACGGCATCAGCTACAATTCCTACGTCATTCTGGACGAGAAAATCGCCATTATGGACACCGCCGACCGCCGGGTGACTGAGCAATGGCTGGCCAATCTGGACGCCGCCCTGGAGGGCCGCACCCCGGACTATCTGGTGGTGCATCATCTGGAGCCGGACCACGCCGCCAACATCCAGCGGGTCTGCGAGCGGTATCCCGATCTTCGCATTGTCGCCTCTGCCAAGGCGGTGAGCATGCTGCCCCAGTTCTTCACCCTGGACCTGACCGACCGGGTCATCCCCGTCAAGGAGGGAGACACCCTCTCCCTGGGCAGCCACGTCCTCACCTTCGTCATGGCCCCCATGGTCCACTGGCCGGAGGTCGTGGTCAGCTACGAGTCCAGCGAAAAGGCCCTGTTCTCCGCCGACGCCTTCGGCAAGTTCGGCACTCTGGACACGGAGGAGGACTGGGACTGTGAGGCCCGGCGGTACTACTTCAACATCGTGGGCAAGTACGGCGCACCCGTCCAGACCCTGCTGAAAAAGGCCGCCAAGCTGGACATCCAGACCATCTATCCCCTCCACGGCCCCATCCTCACCGAAAACCTGGGCCACTACCTGGAGAAATATCAGATCTGGTCCAGCTACCAGCCGGAGGACGAGGGCGTCACCATTGCCTATGCCTCCATCCACGGCAACACCGCCCAGGTAGCCAAACGGCTGGCGGAGATTCTCACCGCCAAGGGGGCCAAAAAGGTGAGCCTGTTCGACCTGAGCCGTGACGACAAGGCGGAGGCGGTGGAGGACGCCTTCCGCTACAGCCGTCTGGTGCTGGCCGCCGCCTCCTATGACGGCGGGGTGTTCCCGCCCATGGAGAGCTTCCTGTGCTCCCTCACCGCCAAGGCCTACCAGAACCGGAAGGTCGCCCTGGTGGAGAACGGCTCCTGGGCTCCCTCCGCCGGACGGGTGATGAAGGGCTATGTGGACAGGATGAAGAACATCACCCTCTGTCCCACCGTCGTCACCATCAGGTCCACCCTGAAGGACACCGACCTCCCCAAGCTGGAACAGCTGGCGGAGGAGATGCTGGCCTGAACCTCATCACATTCTGCCCGCCGTCCTGTGTCACTCCGGGGCGGCGGTTTTTCGGTCATGTCCGCTCCCAGTTGTGTCGCCGGGGGCGTTCCTGGGGGATGGGCTCTCCCTCCACCAAAATCACGTCCGGGCCGAACCGCTTCACCTGCCCCCAGGGGACCAGTCGTATCTCCCGGCTGCCCAGCAGACCGAAAAAATACCACCGCTGTCCCGGCACCACCAGAGACAGGATGCGCCCGGTGTCCAGGTCAATGTTCAGGTCCCCCACATATCCGAACCGGCTCCCGTCGGTGACGGAAATGACCTCCTTGAACCGCAGCTCCTCCAGATTGCTCTCCATCGTCCCGCCTCCCTCTGGGAGACGGTATGCAGAGACGGGGATGTCCTATGCCCCCGCCCGTCAGAAAGGAACCACGCCATGACGCCGGAACAGGCCCTCAAACAATATTTTGGCTATGACCGGTTCCGGCCCTACCAGGAGAAGGTGGTCCGGGCCATTCTCCGCCGCCGGGACGTGCTGGCGGTGATGCCCACCGGGGCGGGAAAGTCCGTCTGCTATCAGCTCCCCGCCGTCATGCTGGAGGGCGTCACCTTGGTCATCTCCCCCCTCATCTCCCTGATGCAGGATCAGGTTCAGGCCCTCATCCAGTCGGGCATCCGGGCGGCCTGGATCAACAGCACCCTGACGCCCCGGCAGCAACAGCTGGCCCTGGAGCGGGCCGCCCAGGGGGCCTACCAGATCATCTACGTCGCCCCAGAGCGGCTGAGCCTGCCCGCCTTCCGGCGGTTTGCCCAGCAGATCCCCATCGCCCTGGTGACGGTGGACGAGGCCCACTGCATCTCCCAATGGGGCCACGACTTCCGCCCCAGCTATCTGGAGATCGCCGATTTCCTGGACTGTCTCCCCCAACGGCCCCCGGTGGCCGCCTTTACCGCCACCGCCACCCAGTCCGTCCGGGAGGACATTATCCGCTCCCTGGGGCTGCAAGACCCCCTCACCTTTGTCTCCGGCTTCGACCGGCCCAACCTGTATTTTGAAGTGCGGGAGTCCTCTCACCGGGACCAGGACGTGCTGGAGACCCTAGCCCGGTTCCCCGACCGCTCCGGCATCATCTACTGTCTTTCCCGGAAGAAGGTGGAGGAGCTGTGCCAGCTGCTCTGTGACAACGGCTATCACGCCACCCGGTACCACGCCGGGCTGGACCCTCAGGAGCGGAGGCAGAACCAGGAGGACTTTCTCTATGACCGGCGCACCGTCATGGTGGCCACCAACGCATTTGGCATGGGCATTGACAAGTCCAACGTGGGCATTGTCATCCACTGCGGCATGCCCGGCAGTCTGGAGAGCTACTACCAGGAGGCGGGCCGGGCCGGACGGGACGGCAGCCCCGCCCAGTGCATCCTGCTCTTTCAGCGCCGGGACATCGCCACCAACCGCTACTTCATCGAGCAGGGAGACGAGCGGGGCGACCTCACCCCGGAACAGAGCCGGTTGCTCAAACAGCACGACCTCCAACGTCTCCAGCAGATGGTGCGCTACTGCTCCACCCCCGGCTGTCTCCGTCACGCCCTGCTCTCCTACTTTGGGGAGCAGTCCCCAGACCGGTGCGGCAACTGCTCCAACTGTCTGGGCGGACAGGCCCCGGAGGACGTGACCGCCGAGGGACGGCAGTTCGTCTACTGCGTGGCCCTTCTCTCCCGGGAGGGACGAGCCTTCGGCTCCAAGACCATCATCAACATTTTGCTGGGCACGGAGGACCCCTCCATCGACTGGCTCCGGCCCCGGCGGCTGGACTGCTGGGGGGCGCTGGCGGGGACCTCCCCGGCCAGGCTCCGCCGGGTGGCCGCCGCACTGGAAGACCAGGGCTTTCTCCGTCGGACAGGAGGGGAGCGCCCGGTGCTGGAGCTGACCCGGCTGGCCCCGTCCCTGGTCTCCGGCAAGGCCCGGCTCACCATCAAGGCTCAGACCACCAAAAAGGAGCGGCGTCAAATACAGGCCCAGGCCTCCGGCGGCCCGGACAGTCCCCTGTTTCCCGTCCTCCGTGAGGTGCGCACCCGTCTGGCCAAGGCGGAGTCCGTCCCCGCCTTTATCATTTTCAACGACGCCACCCTCCGGGAGCTGTGCCGGGTGCAGCCCCGAAACCGGGAGGAATTTCTCCAGGTCAAGGGAGTGGGGGCGAAAAAGGCGGAGCGGTACGCCGCCCCCTTTCTGGAGGCCATCCGCACCTATCAGGAACATCCCTCTAAGGAGTGAGACATATGAAAAACACCACCCTCTGCTACATCCAGCGGGAGGACGAATACCTGATGCTCCACCGCATCAAAAAGGCCCACGACCTGAACCATGACAAGTGGATCGGCGTGGGTGGCAAGTGCGAGGAGAACGAGAGCCCCGAGGAGTGTCTGCTCCGGGAGTGCTGGGAGGAGACGGGCCTGACCCTCACCGACTACCGCTACCGGGGACTAGTCACCTTTGCCTCCGACGAGTGGGAGGGGGAGTATATGCACCTGTTCACCGCCGAGGGCTTCACCGGGACGGTAGGCCCCTGCAACGAGGGGGTGCTGGAGTGGATCGGCAAGGACGAGCTCCGGGCCCTCCCCATGTGGGAGGGGGACCACATCTTCCTCGACCTGCTGGAGGCGGAGGCCCCCTTCTTCTCCCTGAAGTTGGAATATCATGGGGACAGCCTGGCCTACGCCGCCCTGGAGGGCGAGGCCCTGGAGCTGCCCTATCAGGGGGAGTTCCGGCTGGGGTGATGAGATAAAGAACGGTACAGGCCAAATGCGGATTTTTTGAGACAGACTGTCGGGCGGGGAGCCATATGCGGCTCTCCGCCCGAATTTTGCGTCTATTGCACCCGCCTGGGCCGCAGACGTGCCCGCCATACCCGGTTTCCCCACAGCTCCCATTGGAGACAGCGCCAGTCCCAGCTGGGCTTGTCCAGCCTCCAGGCGGGGGACTGGAGAAAGTGTCCCCGGGGATGACGGGAGACGAAGGCGTCCAGCTCCTCCAGAGCGGCGGTATCGGCTGGGGTGAGCAGCTGTAGCATGATGAATTCACTCCAGTTTTTGAGAATATTATTATTTTATCGACGAATTCGCCGGGGGATTTTCGCTTGACGGAGGTGCGTGCCGCACCCCTCAGTCGCCTTGCGGCGACAGCTCCCCTTTCAGGGGAGCCAGAGCTTGCGCAACCCTTTTACCTCCCCTGAAAGGGGAGGGGGACCGCCGTTAGGCGGTGGAGGGGTGCGGCACGCATTATCGATAAGTGAAACCTTTCGACGAATCCGATCCAACTCCCTCACACATACCTCCGCCCGGCATCGGGACGGCATCATTGCAAAAAATCCGCCCCCGCCATCTGCTGGCGGGGGCGGTGAGAGAACAGGGGAGGGGTCAGCCCTTGCCTCCAATGAGACCGCAGGCCTTGCAGATCTCCATGGCCAGAAGGGGGACCAGGGTGAGGCCCACCCCTGCCAGATACAGATACCAGGGCAGGGCGACCAGGCCAAACACCGTGGTCAACGGGGTGAACAGCACCAGCGCCATCAGCGCCACAGAGACCAGGGCCGCCTGATTCAGCCTGCCGTTGGAGAAGGGGCCGATGCGGAACAGGGAGCGCTCTGAGCGCATATTGAACGACTGCACTACCTGGGACAGGGCCAGCACCATAAAGGCCAGGGTTTGTCCCCCCTCGTCGCTGCCGGTGACGGAGGCACCCACCAGGAAGGCCGCCAGGGTCAGCAGGCCGAACATGAGACCCTGGAGGACGATCTGCACGCCGAAGCCGTTGGCGAACAGGCCCTCGTCCCGGGGCTTGGGCTTGTGGTCCGTGACGTCCGGCTCCACCGCCTCCATACCCAGGGCGATGGCGGGGAGGCTGTCGGTGACCAGGTTGACCCACAACAGCTGCATGGACTGGAACAGGGACTTGTGCCACAGCACCATAGCCAGAAAGACGCAGATCACCTCGCCGATGTTGGTGCCCAGGAGGTAGCCCACCACCTTTTTGATGTTGGCGTAGATGCCTCTCCCTTCCCGGACGGCGTCTACAATGGTGGTGAAGTTGTCGTCGGTGAGGGTCATGTCGGCGGCTCCCTTGGCTACGTCGGTGCCGGTGATGCCCATGGCGCAGCCGATATCCGCCGCCTTCAGGGCGGGGGCGTCGTTCACCCCATCGCCGGTCATGGCCACCACCTGGCCCTTCCGCTGCCAGGCCTTGACGATGCGTATCTTATTCTCCGGGGAGACCCGGGCGTAGACGGCGGTACGCTCCACCTGGCGATCCAGCTGGGAGTCGGTCATGGCGTCCAGCTGTGCGCCGGTGATGGCCAGGTCGCCCTCCTCCAGGATACCCAGGTCCTTGGCGATGGCGGAGGCGGTGATGACGTGGTCTCCGGTGATCATCACCGGTTTGGTGCCCGCCTGACGGCAGGTCTTCACCGCCTCCCGGACCTCGGGACGGGGCGGGTCGATCATCCCAACCAGCCCCAGGAAGGTCAGGTCACTCTCCAGCGCTTTCTCTGTGGGCTGAGCCGGGACCTCGTCCAGATCCTTATAGGCCACCGCCAGCACCCGAAGGGCGGAGGCACTCATCTCCCGGTTCACCCGGTGGGCAGTCGTCACGTCTCCACGGACGCAGAGGGGGGCGATGCCGTCAAAGGCACCCTTGACGATGGCGACGATCTTGCCGTCTATCCGGTTCACCGTAGTCATCCGCTTCCGGTCGGAGTCAAAGGGCAGCTCCGCCAGCCGGGGGCAGTCCCGGTTGAGCTGCTCTTTGGGCATGCCGTTGTTGTGGGCCGCCAGGACGATGGCCGTCTCGGTGGGGTCACCGATGTGCTGCACCGCTCCGTCGTCGTGGAACACCGCCGTTCCGTCGCTGCACAGGGTCCCGTATTGGAGCAGGCGGCATACCTCCGGGGGACAGCGGTCGGACACGTCCTCCGGGCCGTCAGCACCGTCCAGGTAGGTTTTGACCAGGGTCATGCGGTTCTGGGTCAGGGTGCCCGTCTTGTCCGAGCAGATGACCGAGGCGCTGCCCAGCGTCTCCACGGCGGGGAGACGGCGGATGATGGCGTTTTTCTTTACCATACGCTGGACGCCGATGGACAGCACCACCGTTACGATGGCGGGCAGTCCCTCCGGAATGGCGGAGACCGCCAGGGAGACTGCCGTCATAAAGATGCTCAGGGGCTCCAGACCGTTGGCCAGGCCGATGACGAAGATAATGGCGCAGGCGGCTATTGCTACGATGCCCAGATACTTACCCAACTGGCCCAGCTTCTGCTGGAGGGGGGTCTGCCCCTCCTCCTCACCCTCCAGAAGGTTGGCGATCTTGCCCATCTCGGTATCCATGCCGGTGGCGGTCACCAGGGCGGTGGCGGTGCCGTAGGTGATGCTGCACCCGGAGAACACCATATTGGTCCGGTCCCCCAGAGGGGCGTTCTCCGCCACCACTGCCTCGGCGTCCTTTTCCGAGGGCACCGACTCGCCGGTGAGGGCGGACTCCTCGCTTTTCAGGCTGACGCTGTGGAGCAGGCGGCTGTCCGCCGGGACGAAGTCCCCCGCCTCCAGACGGATGACGTCGCCGGGCACCAGCTGCGCCGCCTCAATGACCTGCTCCGCCCCGTCCCGGATGACCCGGGCGTGGGGAGCGGACATATTTTTTAGGGCGTCCAGGGCCTTCTCCGCCTGGCTCTCCTGCATGACGCCGATGACGGCGTTGACGATGACGATGAGTAAAATCAATGCAGGTTCAAAGAACTCTTGGGGGTCGCCCTGGACGCAGGCGATGGCGAAGGACACCGCCGCCGCAGCCAGCAGGATGAGGATCATGGCGTCCTTGAACTGGTCGATAAACCGCTGGAGGTTGGTCTTTTTCGGTTTCTCCCGGAGATGGTTCTCCCCATGCTCCGCCAGGCGTTCCGCCGCCTGCTGTCCAGTCAGGCCATTTTCCCGGTCCGAGCGGAGCTGCGCCAGCGCCTGCTCCCGGGTGGTGCTGTGGAATATCATGAGAGGTGCCTCCTTCTGTCAGGGGGTTCGATGGATGCTCGGGGGCGGGAAACGGTCCCGCCTAATGGTATTATCATATCAGATGGAACGCCGTCTTGTATAGGACAAAAATTCATCCTGTCCCATTTTTCCCCACTGAACCGGTTTTGTCCCAAATAAGCAGACAACATTCTACGCCGTTGACGCAGAGCGCCCGCCATGCTAAAATACAGTCAGAATCCTTTTATCTTACCGCAAGTGAGGTGTGCCTATGTCCGCTGTTCTGGAAGCTCCCTATGATACCCTGGTCTCCCGGCTCGCCGCCCTGCTGGAGGGGGAGCGGGACACCATTGCCAACCTGTCCAACGCCTCCGCTTTGCTCATGGACGCCCTGGAGGGGCTGAACTGGGCGGGCTTTTATCTGTTGCGGGAGGGCGTGCTGGTGCTGGGCCCCTTTCAGGGCAAGCCCGCCTGTATCCGTATCCCCCTGGGCCGGGGGGTCTGCGGCACGGCGGCGGAACGGAAGGAGACGATCGTCGTCCCGGACGTTCATCAGTTCCCCGGCCACATCGCCTGTGACGGGGCCTCCCGCTCGGAGATCGTGGTGCCTCTCCACCGCTCAGATGGCAGTCTGGCAGGGGTGCTGGACGTGGACAGCCCCCATCTGGACCGTTTTTCTCACGCTGACCGGGTGGGCCTGGAGGCGTGCGCCCGGCTGATCGAGGCCGCCTGCGACTGGCGTATCTGAACGCCTTGCATTTTCTGAAAAATCAGCCTATAATAATGGCATAAAACCAACAGATAACTCGACCAGAGGAGGTCAACTGTAATGAGCAATCAGGTTATGGAATCTATTCTCTCCCGCCGGAGCGTCCGCAGCTACAAGCCCGACCCGGTGCCCAAGGAGCTGCTGGATCAAGTGCTGGAGGCGGGCACCTACGCCGCCACCGGCATGGGGCGGCAATCCCCTATCATTATCGCCGTCACCGACAAGGCCCTCCGGGACAAGCTCTCCGCTATGAACGCCGCCGTCATGGGCAAGCCGGGGATGGACCCCTTCTACGGTGCGCCCGTGGTGCTGGTGGTACTGGCGGATAAGAGCCTCCCCACCCACGTCTATGATGGCAGCCTGGTCATGGGCAATCTGATGGAGGCCGCCCACGCCGTGGGCCTGTCCAGCTGCTGGATCCACCGGGCCAAGGAGGAGTTCGAGACGGAGGAGGGCAAGGCCATCCTGACCTCTCTGGGCATCCAGGGAGACTATGAGGGCATCGGCCACTGCATCCTGGGCTATGCCGACGGCCCCGCTCCCCAGCCCAAGCCCCGGAAGGACGGCTACGTCTACCGGGTGTGAGCCGGTTTTTCACTCAAGACAGCAACAGCGCACGGAGACGGTTCCTGCGACTCCGGGCGCTGTTGTTTATCCCTGGGAAGCTAAAGTCAGGCTGGCGAATGCAGATGACATATGCTGCCGCTTAGAGAGCGGACCGCTGTTCATCCAGGGGAGAGGGCTGACCGGGCCAGATCTGCTGATAGAGGTGCCAGTATTCCTGCCAGGCGGGATAGTCCCGGAGACAGTCGAGAGTGCCGCCCACCTCCCGATAGTACCAGCAGTGGGCCAAAGGGTCCTGCTGGTGAAAGCGGGTCCAGAGCGCATCCCCCTCCCGGATGAGGGCCTGGTGCATGGCCCGAAGGTTGGAGAGCTTGTCCCCCATGGCGATGATTTTGACCTCCCGGCGGGAGTCCTGGCGGAGGTGGCGGATGGCCTCCTCCTTTCGGAGCTGCCAGGTGGTCTCCGGGGCTTGGTCAGGACGCTTGTCTTCCGTCTCGGCGGCTACCAAGGACGCCACCCGGGAGCCGAAACGGTCCTCCAGCAGTTCCAGAGTGCAGGGGGTGTCCTCCACCACATCGTGGAGCACGGCGGCGGCCAGGACGGTCTGGTCCTCTGTGATGGAGGCGGCGATGGCGGCTGCCTCCAGAGGGTGGAGGATATAGGGGACGGAGCTGCCCTTGCGGACGACGCCGCTGTGGACCTGCGTCGCAAACAGAATGGCCTCTTCCAGTATCGTCATCTGTGTTCACTCCTTTGTGCAGAGCGGTATGGAATCAACGGAATTGCCCCAAGACATAGTGTGACCCCTATCCATCTCCTGCGGATAGGGGTCAGCACTGTGAATTCTTGGTATCTAGCATCCGTTGTTTACCTCGCTTTCCCAGATTTGCGAGCCCCGACTCCTTTTGAGTAATGACTGCACCGCCTTACCTGCCGCAACGATTTGACATCCTCTTTGATGTCCATGCCCCTTCTGGGCCGATTGCCGGAACTGCCGGAGTTATACATCCTTCAAAAGCTCGCACATTTCGATGGGCCTTGGCTCATCTCGGGATCTCGGCGTTGGCCGATTAGTGATCGCCTTTCTTTTGGGTGAGATAATCATAGCACAGAAACACACTTTTGTCAACACCATTTTTGATTTATTTTTTAAAAAGCGAAAATTGCAAGTGCAAGTTGAACACATCCGCGAAAAATTTTTAATAGA
>JAJQEM010000046.1 GCA_021201635.1 Clostridiales bacterium
ACTCTATTAAAAATTTTTCGCGGATGTGTTCAACTTGCACTTGCAATTTTCGGACCAAAATAGAACAGAGAGGAGCACTGAATATGAAACGGATGAAATGGCTTGCAGCGGCAATGGCCCTGCTGCTGACCCTGGGACTGGCCTCCTGTGGCAGCTCATCGGCGGACAGCACATCAGCAGAGAAGACGTCGGTCACATATGAAGCGGCGGCGGATACGGCGGAGTACGGATACAGCGAAGCGTACGATGTGGCCGAGACGGAGGAAGCGGACGCAGACGATAGCAGCGAGAGCCTGGCAGACAGCTACGACCCCAGCCAGGTCAAGCTGATCTATGGATGTGGAGGTGCTGGACTTCGACGCCGCTGTGAGCGGGCTGGAGGCCCTGGTGGACGAGCTGGGCGGTTATTGCGAGTCCTCCTATCTGAGCAACTATAGCAGCGGCCGATACGCCTCCTACACGGTTCGGGTACCACAGGAGCAGTACCGGGCCTTCCTGGATGCCTGGTCGGAATCGGACAACTGCCACCTGCTCAGCCGGGAGGAGGACGTGGACGACGTGGGGACAGAGTATTTCGACCTGGAGACCCGTCTGACCACCTTGAATACCAAAATGGAGCGGCTCCAGGCCCTTCTGGCACAGGCGGAGGAGATGGCGGACATCATCGCCATCGAAAGTGAGATCAGCGACACAGAGTATGAGATCGAGTATTACACCTCCCAGCTGAACCGGTATGACAGCCTCATTAACTACTCCACCGTCTACCTGACCATCGACGAGGTGGTCACGCTGACAGAGGACGAGGAGCAGAGCCTGGGGGCCAGACTGCTGCAAAACCTGCGCTGGGGTGCAGAGAGCTTTGTGGACGGCCTGGAGGAGCTGGCAGTATGGCTGGCCCGGAACCTGATCGGTGTGGTCATTGTCGCCGTGCTGGTGATCGCTGTTGTTACTGCCATCCTGCGCCGCCGTAAAAAGCGGAAAGGATCAGCAGGAAAGCCTGTAAATGGGCAGACGCCTCCCACCGAGCCGGAGCGTAAGCCGAACGAGCAGCAAAACGAGTAGCAAAACGAGCAGCAAAAACCGCAGGGGCCTCGGCTCCTGCGGCTTTTGTGTGATGATTTGGCATCAGACGGCTTTGCTTTTGTCCAAAAGCGCTCCCAGCCGGTTGGACAGCCGGGCAAACTCCTCCAGGCTCAGGGTCTCGCCCCGCACTGAGCCGGAGAAGCCGCAGCTGGTCAGGGCATCTGCCAGCTCCTCCCGGGACAGCTCCCCCTGAAAGGCAGAGGACAGCCCGTTGAGCAATTTCTTGCGCCGCTGGGCGAAGGAGGCCCGGATGGTGCGGAACAGCAGCTCCCGGTCCTGCACCTGGACGGCGGGCTCCTGCAGTATCTCCATGTGGACTACGGCGGAGGTCACCTTGGGAGCAGGGAGGAAGCACTCTGGCGGCACCTCCAGGACGGTGGAGCGGTCTGCATAGTATTGACAGAGCAGGGTGAAGGCTCCATAGTCCCCCGCCCCCGGCTGGGCGCAGATGCGCCGGGCCACCTCCCGCTGCACCAGAACGGTGATGGAGCGAAACAGACCGCTCTCCAGCAGACGGGTCAGTACCGGGGTGGTGATGTTGTAAGGAAGGTTAGCACAGACCAGAGGGGTCAGCCCATCGAACTGCTCCCGGACCAGAGCCTCCAGCTCCAGCTTCATAATGTCTCCGGAGACAACCTGGGTGTTGGAATAGGGGACTAGCGTCTCCTTCAAAATGGGCAGCAGGGACTTGTCCAGCTCTACCGAGACCACCCTGCCCGCACGCTGGGCCAGGTGGACGGTGAGAGAGCCGATGCCCGGGCCGATCTCCAGCACGCCGCAGGATCGGTCCGCCCTGGAGGCAGCGGCGATTTCCCGGGGAATTTCCGGGGCAATGAGAAAGTTCTGCCCCATGGACTTGGAAAAGTGAAAGCCATAGCGGGCCAGCAGCGCCCGGAGCTGGCGCTCGTCACAGAGTTCCATCAGAATACCAGCCTTTCGGTCATAACATGATTGCCTGTACATCATACCAGACAACGGAACAAAAGAAAAGCGTCAAAACAACAAAACCCGGACAGACTCAGGAGCCTGTCCGGGTTTCTGCTGGAAGAGGGAAGGGGAGCGATCAATCCTCCACCGTGCCGGTGATGACGTAGGCGACCACATTCCGGCGACCAAAGTTGATGCAGGTGGAGCGGGAGGTCATGTACAGATCCACGTCGTTGTTGTCGATGGCGCTGCCGCAGTCACCGGCCACTGCGATACCGTAGACAAAGCTGCCATCGGCGGACATAATGAACATTTGGGTACCATAGGGGATATAGCTGGGATCGACAGCCACCACACCCACCCGGGCCAGACGGCCAGTGGAGCAGACAGCACCGGAACGGGCGGTGTAGGCGGTGGCATTCAGCGTCAGCGTGCCGGAGAAGGTGTAGGTGTCGCCCTTGGAGGTGGTAAAGGTTCCTGCCTCATCGTCAATGTTGGTGATGTACTCGCTGGAGGTGCTGTAGCCAGTGGGCTTTTCAAAGTTGACCTTCGTGCCGTAGGAGACCACCTCGTCTACCGGGTCGGTGGCGGTGGTGGCCACCTGTTCATAAACGGGCTCCTGGCCGTCCAGCTCGATCACCCGGCAGGTGACGTTGGTGCTGCCCTCTACGCCTTCTGTGGTGACCGCCTCGGTGCCCCGGTCCATCTCGGTGTCAGCCCGACGAACCGAGGAGTAGGCGATAGGGGTGCTCTCGGTGACATAGCTGACGGTGGCTCGGGTGACCTCGATGAAATCAATGTCGCTGTCCAGCACGGTATCCGGGTCGACGGAAACCTGGTCATATTCTCCCAACTGAATGTTCAGATGCTCCAGCACGTCAGACACGGTGTCGTGGATCTCGGCGAGTGTGGAGGTGGTGACGCCGTCACAGACGACGGTCACATACTGTCTGTGAGTGATGGACAGACTGATGACCTCATCACTGGAGGATGCCTCCAGCACATCCAAATCGGAATAGGCAACGCCAGCCTCGTCCAGTACATCGGAAAGCTCTGCTGCGTCGGAGGAGACGACGTACTGCTCGTCCCCGTCATTGATCTCATATGTAGTGGCAGTAGCGGGAATATTGCACAGCAGCAGGACGGCCAGCACGGTGAGGGCGAACACTCCAACGTGAGCGGCGGCCTTGGAGCGCAGTATACATAATACAAAATTGTGCCTTATCATGGGTGCCTCCTTGGGGAGAAACAGAGAAAGGGAAGGGGAGATGTCGAAACGTGCTGTAATTTTTGTTACCACGTTTGACTACGGAAAGTATACACCCAAAACAAAGATTTGTCAATAAAAAGTTTGAAAAAGCAACCGTTATGGTAAACTAATGAACTTTTAAAATGAAAAAAGCGTAGAAGTATGGCGAAGATAGACGAAAAGAATACAAAAAGAGTAACAAAGAGTTACAAATGAATATGGACAGATGAAAATGAATGGGGCGGGAGAAAAAGAGATATGGGATACGGCCTCAAAAAGGAAATGGTCAAAACGCCCAGGCGGATGCAAGAAGATGAATGGGATCCTGCAAACTGACTTCGTCCAGCTTCCCGTATCCCATGACATAGGTAGGAGGGCCAAAATGGGAGGGTTCACATAAATAATAGGCGTCCAGGGGGTAGAGCTGGACCCCATTTTCGGCGGCCAGTCGAGTCAGCTCGCCCTGAGAGCGGTCGGTGTGGACTTGCATCAGCTGGTGAAGGCCGGACTCACCTCCGGAGAAGGTGCAGAGGCAGTCCAGTCCCTCCCGGCGGACAGCCTGGGCCATGGCGGTCCGACGCTGCTGATAGCGGTTTCGTGTCCGGGCGATGTGCCGATCCATGTGTCCACGCTCCATGAACAGTGCCAGGGTGTACTGCTCAAAGGAGGGGACGGTAGAGGAGTAGAAGAGCAGCTCCCGGCGATACCGCTCCAGCAGACGGGGAGGCAGTACCATATAGCTGATGCGCAGAGAGGGGGCCAGGCTCTTGGCAAAGGTGTTCAGATAGATGACCCGCCCGGACCGGTCCAGCCCCTGGAGAGCAGGGATGGGTCGCCCGGAGAAGCGAAACTCACTGTCGTAGTCGTCCTCGATGATATATCGTTCCTCTCCCTGGCCGGCCCACTGGAGCAGCTCGGTCCGCCGGGAGACAGGCATGACGATACCCAGGGGAAAATGGTGGGATGGGGTCACATGTACCACCCTCGCCCCGCTGGCCTCCAGATGATCGACCATCAGCCCCTGGCTGTCCAGAGGGATGGGGCATACCTCCGCCCCGCTGGCGTGAAAGATACGGGCGATCTTGCCGTATCCTGGGCCCTCCACGGCGTACCCACCCTGTGCGCCCAGAAGCTGCACCAGCAGAGCAGTGAGAAATTCCGACCCGGCACCCACCACAATCTGCTCGGGAGAGACCTGGATGCCCCGGAACTGGTAGAGGTGCCGGACGATGGCCTGGCGCAGCTCAGGGATACCCTGGGGGTGGGCTGCGGAGAGCAATGCCTGATCCCGGCTGGACAGCACCTCCCGGCTCAGCCTGGCCCAGGTGGAGAAGGGGAAGCTGGAGGCGTCCCCGCCAGAGGTGGCAAAGTCGTACCGACAGGACGGGGCAATCTGACTGAATTTGGGCAACGCCGGGGCAGGGGCGGAGACGGGAGCTGCTCCCGGCCGGGGGAGCACCGGCAGCACGTAGAAGCCGCTGCGGTCCCGGCTTTGAAGGTAGCCCTCGGCTACCAGCTGGCTGTAGGCGCTCTCCACCGTCACCACGCTGACGCTCAGTGATTTGGACAGCTGGCGTTTGGAGGGCAGCTTCTCCCCGGAGGCCAGGCGACCGGACAGGATTTCCTCCCGAATGTATTGATAGAGCTGCTGATAGAGCGGCTCGTTGCCGCTGGGGACAAAGGAGAGAGAGCATGATACACCTGACCTTATCAAAATGGGAAAAACGGGACGAATCAATCGAGCCAGAACTGGAACGATTGCAGACAGTATAGCCATGCAGGCGGGAGTTGTCAAGTCTTGGAAAGCGGGCATATCCGGAAAGTGCCTTTCATACAATGCTCCATGACAAAGGAGGGATGGGTATGGAACGTCTGGAAGCGGTGAGGGAGGCGGCCTCCGTCCTGCCGTCCAATCTGCGTCGGGTGCTGCTGGCCCAGGGGCGAAGGGAGCAGAGCGGCTGGGAGGAAATTCGTCTCCGGGCAGGCCGGGGCCTCTCCTACACGGATGGGACAGGCCGGGAACGACCTGTCCTGGAACAGGGAAGACCTGTCACTATCACCCAAGAGCACCTGCGGCAGACGGTGGAGCTGGCCACCCACGCCTCCCTCCAGGGCATGGAGGGAAAGCTGGCGGCGGGTTTTCTGCCCCTGGAGGGCGGGCATCGGCTGGGCCTGTGCGGAACGGCGTCCCTCCGGGACGGGCGCATCTGTGCCTTTCGCAGCCTGTCCTCGGTGAACCTCCGCATCGCCTGCCCGGTGCCGGGGATCGGAGCACCCCTGCTGCCCCAACTGATGGAGGGAGGACGGTTTTGCAGCACGATCATCCTGGCCCCGCCGGGGGAGGGCAAGACCACCCTCCTGCGGGATCTCATCCGTCTGCTGGGCTGCGCCGGTATCCGGGTGGGGCTGGCGGATGAGCGGGGAGAAGTGGCCGCTCTCTGGGACGGGATCCCCCAGCTGGACGTGGGGCCGCTGGCAGATGTGGCGGACGGTTGCTCCAAGGGGGACGGGCTGCTGCTCCTGCTCCGGTCCATGTCCCCCCAGGTACTGGCGGTGGACGAAATCACCCATCCCGCCGACGCAGAAGCCCTGTGCCAGGGGGCCAACTGCGGCGCAGCGGTGCTGGCCACCGCTCACGGGAGCGGACGGGAGGAGCTGGAGCGCCGGTCTGCACTGGCCCCACTGCTGGAACAGCGGGTGTTCCGATACCTGGTGACCATCCGGCGGCGGGACGGGGTTCGTCAGTACCGGGTGGAGCCCATGCCATGCTCCGGCTGATCGGAGGACTGCTCATTACCGGGGCCTGTCTATGGACAGGCTGGAGCCGCCGTCGATGGTATCAGAGACGGCGGCGGACGCTGTCTCAGATTTGTCACGGTCTGGCCCGGATGGAGGCGGAGCTCTCCAACCGGGAGACGGACACCCGACAGCTGCTGGAGCTGCTGGCGGCGGGGACAGGGGCGATGGCGGCCCTGTGTCATCGGTGCCGGGCATTGCTGGAGCATCTGGACGAGCGACCTCTCTCCGCCCTCTGGCGGGAGGCGGCGGAGGAGAGCCGCCTGCCTCTCCGGGAGGAGGAGCTGGCCCTTGTGGGCCGGGTGGGGGACATCCTGGGCTGCTACGGGGGACAGGCGCAGGCCATGCTCCTGTCCCTTTTGCGGCAGGAGCTGGAAGGCTGTCTGCGTGATGCCCGGGAGGAGGAGCGGCGGCAGGGAAGGGCTGTCCTTCTCCTGGGACTGACGGCAGGGGCGACCCTGGCGCTGCTGCTGGCATAGGGATAAGGGACACAAGAAGGAGAACATAAGATGGACGTGGATCTGATCTTTCGCATTGCGGCGGTGGGCATACTGGTCTCGGTACTCAACCAGGTCCTCTCACGCTCAGGTCGGGAGGAGCAGGCCACCATGGTCACTCTGGCGGGGCTGGTGGTGGTGCTGATGATGGTGGTGCAGCAGATCAGCGAGCTGTTCCAACTGGTCAAGGAGCTGTTCGGCCTGTGAGCGGCGGGGAGATCCTCCAGCTGGGGGCTATCGCCGTGGCGGGTACCTTTTGCGCCCTGACCCTGCGGCGGCAGACGCCGGAGCTGGCACTGGTGCTGGCCCTGGTCACCGGAGGGCTGCTCCTGTGGCGGAGCCGGGAGGCGCTGGAATCGGTCCTCTCTCTCTTTGAGGAACTGGCCGACCTGGTGGGGCTGTCCCAGGAAATGTTAACCCCACTCATCAAGACGGTGGGCATCGCTCTGCTGGTGCGCATCGCCTCCCAGCTCTGCCGGGATGGAGGAATGGGTACCGTGGCGGTATTTCTGGAGCTGGCGGGGAGCCTGACAGCGCTGGTGACGGTGACTCCGCTGCTCCGGGCGGTGCTGGATCTGGTGGGGGAGCTGCTGTGAGAAAGCTGCTGCAAGTGATGCTTGCTCTGGTACTGCTCTCTCTGCTCCTGTTGCCGGCCTTCGGGACGGATGCCCAGGTCTGGGACAGCGTGGACACCGGCGAGCTGGAGGATGCGGTGGAGGAAGTGCTGGACACAGAGCTGACGGCGGACATCGACCTGGACGAGGGCCTGGCCTCTCTGGGGGAGAACGTCCTGAGTCAACTGGACGCCGTCGTCACCCAGGCCACCCGGAGCGGGGCGCTGGTTCTGATCATCGCCCTGTTCTGCTCCCTGCTCCAGGCTCTGGCAGACGGGGCGGGGCTGGGACAGGGGGAGGCAATTTCCCGCATAGTGGGTGCATTGGCGGTAACTGCCGGGGCCATGAGCGATGTCAGCTCCCTGATGACCCTGGGGCGGGAGACGGTGGAACAGCTTACTGACTTCACCCGCATTCTAATTCCGGTCATGACCACTGCGGCAGCCGCCAGCGGTTCGCTCGCCGGGGCCGCCAGCCGTCAGATGGTCACCCTGTTCTGCTCCAATCTGCTGCTGACGCTGATAGAGGGGATGCTGCTTCCACTGGCCTACCTTTATGTGGCGGCCTGCGCAGGCGCACTGGCCACAGGCAATACCGGCGTCCGGGCAATTGCGGACTTCATCCGCTGGGGCGTGCAGACAGCGCTGACCTGGCTCCTGCTACTCTTTACCGTCTATCTGGGCCTGAGCGGCGTTATCTCCGGGACGGCGGACCGGGCGGCGGTGAAGGTGGCCCGGTTTGCCATCTCCGGAATGGTGCCGGTGGTGGGGGGCATCCTCTCCGACGCCACCGAGTCGGTGCTGGCGGGGGCGGAGATTTTGCGCAACGCCATCGGCGTCTTTGGAACGTTGGCGGTGCTGGCCTTCTGCGCCGTCCCCTTTCTGCGTCTGGGGGTGCAGTACCTGCTCTATAAGCTGGCCTCGGTGCTGACCGCCGCCGTGTCCCGGCACCCGGTTGCCCAGCTCATCAGTGATCTGGGGGGGGGCGCATTCGGGCTGATGCTGGGGATGGCTGGGGCGTCGGCGCTGGTCACGCTGATCTCCATTGTGACTACAGTCAGCGTGGCGGTGAGCTGAGATGGAGCTGCTAAAGGAGTGGATCCTGGGGGTGATTGCCGTCTCCTTTCTGACGGCGTCGGCCCAGGCCGTCATGCCGGACGGGGCGGTGAAGCAGGTGGGCAGACTGGCCTGCGGCCTGATGCTGTTCCTGGCCATGGTGCGGCCCCTGCTGGGGATGGACTACGGCTCCATGTCCCAAGTGATTCGGGACTATCAGGAGGAGCTGTCCGCCCGGCAGGAGACGCTGGAGGAGACGGGAAAAGAACTGACCGAGGACATCATAGCCGAGGAGATGGACGCATATATTCGGAACATGACAGAGGATTTGGGGGTGGACTGCCAGATCACCGTGGAGTGGAACTGGGAGGGGGAGACCCCGACCCCGGTTCAGGCCATTGTGACAGGTGAACTTTCCGACGGTGACCGGGCCGCTCTGAACGAGGCGTTGGTACGGGACCTCGGCCTGGAGCGGGAGCAGATCGTCTACCAGGAGCAGGAGGATCAGGAGGGGGCATGAGACCAAAATGGGATGTGGAAAAGGCAAAGAAGCTGCTGAAGCGGTATCAGTACGTCCTGCTGGTGCTGGGCCTGGGGGTGGTGCTGATGCTCTGGCCGTCGGGGGAGAACACTGGGGACACGGCGGAGACGGAGATAGCGGTCCAGACGGCGGACACCTCTTTGGACGACACGGTGGCCGACCTGGAGCGGCGGATGGCCCAGGCCCTGTCCCGGATGCAGGGGGTGGGGGAGACCACCGTTGTCCTGACCGTCAAAAGCGGGACGAAGCTGGTCCTGGCCACCGACGAGGACGGCGACGAGCGGGAGACGGTGATTGTCTCTGCCGGCTCCAGCCAGCAGGAGACGGTGACAGTCCAGGAAATCGCTCCACAGCTCCAGGGCGCATTGGTGGTCTGTGCCGGAGGAGGCGATCCGGAGGTCAAGCTGCGGGTTTTGCAGGCGGTGGAGGCTCTCACCGGACTGAGTGCAAACCAAATATCCATCTGTGAAGGAACAGGAGGCAATGAGGAATGAAACTGTGGAAGCGAAATGTAGTGGTGGCGGCCATCGTCCTGTTTGTGTGCGTGGCGGTCTATCTCAACTGGACCTATGACCAGGAGGCGGCGGTGAGCACCTCCGGGGACACCTCCACCAGTTCTCTATCCAGCGAGGACGGGGACGCCGAGACCAAGACCCTGGGGGAGGCGGCGCTGGTCAGCTCGGATGACGCTGAGGCGGCGGAGGAGACCTCCGGCGACACGGAGGAGATCGTCATCGACAGCTGGGACAGCGCAGAGCTGACAGAGGAGACAGCAGAGACGGTCAGCGAGACCGAGAGCAGCGGTTACTTTGCCGAGGCCCGGCTGAGCCGGGAGGAGGCCCGGGCCAGCGCCTTGTCCATTCTCCAGGAGACGGTGGACGACCCGGAGGCCAGTGATGCGGCGGTGAGCGCAGCGGCGGAGAGCATCACCGCAATGGCGTCGGCGACGCTGGCGGAGTCCCAGATCGAGAGCCTGGTCACTGCCAAGGGCTACCCGGAGTGCGTGGCCTTCATCGGGGACAACAGCGTCAGCGTGGTGGTCTCCACCGAGAGCGGCGAGCTGTCGGGGGCGGATGTGGCCAAAATCACCGACATCGTCCTGGGGGAGACGAACTTTTCGGCCAGTTCGGTCAAGGTGGTGCTGGCGGAGGACTGACACTGAGCATCCTGTATCTGACAACGACAGCCTTTCCCGGGGCGGGGACAGCCCCGGGGAGGGCTGTCGTTGCGTTGGGGACAGGTCGCATCCTGTCGGATACGGAGAGCGCTGGCAGGATGAAAATTTCTCCCCCGTTTTCGATTTTTCTCTCACAGAGAGGGTTTTCATTTTGCATATTCCGGTGTATAATAACAGAAATACTGCATACTGGGTCATTACGCCGATAGCACAGGCGAATGAGCCGAAATAAAAGCAGGAGGAATCGCAACATGACGAGAACCGCTGCCCGTGAGATCGCAGTCCGCCTGGCCTATGAGCTGGGCTATACGGACGAGAGCGCCCAGGAGATGCTGGACCGCTTTCTGGACCCGGAGCATTTTCTCTCCCTGGGAGGGGAGGACCCTCTGTATCGGGAGCTGCCTGACGAGAAGCAGGAGGCCTATATCCGCAGGGTGGTGGGCGGCGTAGGCGCCCACGGTGCGGAGCTGGACGGATACATCGAGAAGTATGCCATCGGCTGGCGGTTTGAGCGTATCCCCCGGGTAGCCGCTGCCATTATGCGGGTGGCCATGTATGAGCTGCTCTACCTGCCGGAAATCCCCCAGGGCACCGCCATCCATGCGGCGGTGCAGATCGCAGAGCACTATGAGGACGAAAAGGTGGTTGCCTTTTTGAACGGCATCCTGGGTACCTTTGCCCGGGAGGAGCTTCCGGAGGAGGTCAGAAAATGAGAGCGGCGCTGGGCATCGACACCAGTAATTACACCACCTCTGCTGCCGTCTTTCGGGAGGACGGCACCGGCGGTAACGAGGGGAAGCTCCTCACCGTCAAGGAGGGGGAGCTGGGCCTGCGGCAGAGTGAGGCCCTGTTCCAGCACGTGCGGGAGCTGCCCCAGCGGTTCCATGACCTGGAGGCCAAAGGGTTGCTGAAGGACATCACCGCCGTGGGTGCCTCCACCCAGCCCCGGGCAGTGGAGGGCTCCTATATGCCCTGCTTTTTGGCGGGGGCCTCCCAGGGGGAGACCCTGGCCGCTGCGCTGGGGGTGCCGTATTACGGCTTTTCCCATCAGCAGGGCCACGTGGCCGCCGCCTGCTGGTCGGCGGGACGGCTGGAGCTGCTGGACAAGCCCCTCCTGGCCTGGCACCTCTCCGGGGGCACCACCGAGCTGCTGCTGGTGGTGCCGGATGGAAGTAATATCCGCTGCGGACGCATCGGCGGCACCATCGACATCTCCGCCGGTCAGCTCATCGACCGGACGGGGCAGATGCTCAACGTCCCCTTCCCCTCGGGGAAAAGCCTGGACCGCATCTCCCAGCTCTCCCAAAGGCCGGACTGCTTCCGGGTACGGCTAAACGGCCTGGAATTCTCCCTCTCCGGGATGGAGAACAAGGTGCGGGACATGGTGGACGCCCACCGTCTGCCCTCGGACATCGCCCGGTTCATGCTACTGACTGTCGCCTCGGCGGTGGAGCGCACCACCCAGGCGGCCCGGCGGCAGTATCCCGGTCTGCCGGTGGTCTGCTCCGGAGGCGTGGCCTCCAACAGTCTGCTGCGGCAGAGGCTGACCGGGGCGATCTTCGCCCAGCCTGCCTACTCCACCGACAACGCCATGGGGACGGCGATTTTGACCTTGCGGCGTCTCCAGCGGGGAGCGTGACATGGAGCAGGCCATCTTTACGGTGGGCCAGGTGAACCAGTACCTCAAGGCCAAGCTGGATGGAGATCGGTTGCTCTCCGCCATCGCTGTCCGGGGGGAGATCTCCAACTACAAGCGGTATCCCTCCGGCCATCACTACTTCTCCCTGAAGGACGGGGAGGGGACGCTGAAATGTGTTCTGTTCCGCTCCTCCGCCCAGCGGCTCCGGTTCCAGCCGGAAAACGGCATGAAGGTGGTGGCCCGGGGCCGGATCACCGTATTTCCCCGGGACGGGCAGTATCAGCTCTATGCTGACAGCCTGATCCCCGACGGGGTTGGAGAGCTGTATGTGGCCTTTGAGCAGACTAAGGCCCGCCTCGCCCAGGAGGGGCTGTTTGACGAGAGCAGGAAAAAGCGTCTGCCCCCCTACCCGGAGGGGATCGCCCTCATCACCTCCGCTGCCGGGGCGGCAGTCCACGATATGATACGCATTTTGAAGGCCAGATGGCCGGTGGCCCAGGTGCTGCTGCTCCCCGTCCGGGTGCAGGGAACTCAGGCACCGGCGGAGCTGGCCGGGGCGGTGCGATATGCCAACGCCCATCATCTGGCTGATTTAATCATCATTGGCCGGGGCGGCGGCTCCATGGAGGACCTGTGTGCCTTCAACGACGAAAACCTGGCCCGTACCATCGCCGCATCGGAGCTGCCCGTCATCTCCGCTGTGGGCCATGAGACGGATTTCACCATCGCCGACTTTGTGGCTGACCTGCGGGCGGCCACCCCATCCAACGCCGCTGAGCTGGCGGTGCCGGACTGGCGGGACCTGAGCCAGCAGTTAGACCAGCTCCAGGCCCGGATGCAGGGGGCGGTCTCCGCCCGCCTGACGGAGGAGCGAGGACGGCTGGAGCGGCTGTCGGAGCGACGGGTCATGACCGACCCTGCCGCCGCTATCGAGGACAAGCGGCTACTGCTGGAGAGCCGACAGAGCCGTCTCCTGTCTCAGATGCAGTCGGCGACCCACAGGGAGCGAAACCGCCTGGCGGCGCTGGCGGCGGGACTGGACGCCATGAGCCCCATGAAGGTGCTGGCCCGGGGGTACAGCCTGGCCCAGAACGGGGAGGGGCGCATTTTGTCCTCCGTGACCCAGGCCGCACTGGGGGAGGAGATCACCCTGCGGCTTGCTGACGGCAGATTACACTGCACTGTGATGAACAAGAAAAAGGACGTGTGAGCATGGCTTCCAAAAAGCTGAATTTTGAGGAATCAATGGCCCGGCTGGAGACCATCGTCGCCCAGCTGGAGCGAGGGGAGGTTCCCCTGGAGCAGTCCATCGCCCTGTTTGAGGAGGGGACAAAGCTCATCGCCGGGTGCAGCAAGCTGCTGGACTCTGCAGAACAGAAGGTACAGAAGTTGTCTAAGGGCCCGGATGGAGAACCTGTGGGACAGCCCTTTGAAAGCGAGGAGTAGGCAAGTGGACTTCCAGAGAGAACTGAACGCCTATCAGGAGAAAATAGAGGCATACCTGGAGCGGTGCTTCACCGGGGAGCCGCCCTATGGGGAGCTGTATACCGCTATGCGATACAGCCTTCTGGCGGGGGGCAAGCGCATCCGTCCGGTGCTGACCATGGCCTTTTGCCAGGCCGCCGGAGGGGACGGGGAGCAGGCGCTGCCCTTTGCCGCCGCCATCGAGATGGTCCATACCTATTCCCTCATCCATGACGATCTGCCCTGTATGGACAATGACGACCTTCGCCGGGGCCGACCCACCAACCACAAGGTATTCGGGGAGTGCATGGCGGTGCTGGCAGGGGACGCCCTCCAGGCGGCGGCCTTTGAACAGGTGCTCTCCGCCCCTCTCCCAGAGGGGCGGCGGCTGACGGCGGCGCTGGTTCTGGCCCGGGAAGCGGGACAGGACGGGATGTGCGCCGGCCAGGTGCTGGATATGCAAGGGGAGGAGCGAACGCTCACCCCGGAGGAGATCGCCCGCATGAACGCCCTGAAAACCGGCTGCCTGCTGGAGGCGGCCTGTCTCATGGGGGTGGCCGCCGCCGGAGGCAGCACAGAACAGATGCAGGCCGCCCGGGAGTACGCCGCCGCCGTGGGGCTTGCCTTCCAGATCCGGGACGACATCCTGGACGTGACCGCCACAACTGCGGAGATGGGCAAGTCGGTGAGGAAGGACGCTGCCCAGGGGAAGTCCACCCTGGTTTCTCTGCAGGGGATGGAGAAAGCGGAGCGCATCATCCGGGAGCAGACCCAGCTTGCCAAACGGGCCCTGGAAGGGACCGGCCTGGAAACGACTTTTCTGGAGGCTCTGGCAGACTATCTGGCAGGCCGGAGCAACTGACGAAAGCGAGGACGAAGATATATGCCGTTGGGAAATCGAATCCTGGTGCTGTCTGTCATTTCGTGGGCACTGGCACAGATCGCCAAAGGTTTTATTCAGCGCATCACAGAGGGATATTTTTCCCGGGGAAAATTTATCGCCAGCGGCGGTATGCCCAGCTCTCACTCTGCCCTGGTGACCTGCTGCGCCACGACCACCGGGCTGCTCTACGGGTTTGACTCAGGACTGTTCGCCATCGCCTGCCTCTTTGCCATTGTGACCATGTACGACGCCACCCATGTTCGCCGCTCCTCCGGGGAGCAGGCAAAGGTACTCAATGAGCTGCTCAAGAGCATCCCGGAGGAGATGGGCCCTAACCTGATTCATCAGGAGATCAAGGTCGTCATGGGGCATACCGTGCTCCAAGTGTTTTTCGGCGCTCTGCTGGGCTTCTGCGTGGGTATCGTCGGCGTCGAGCTGTTCCGCTGAACAGGCCTGGAGGGATTGTAAGAAACCATGTGGGAGTATATAAAGGGACTTTCCCTGCCGCTGACCGATCTGACGGACAGCGAGGGGGTCGAGCTATGCGAAAAGCTGCGCCGGGATCTGGTGCAGTCGGTGGCGGCTACCGGGGGGCACCTGGCCTCCAATCTGGGGGCGGTGGAGCTGACGGTTGCCATCCACCGGGTATATGACACCGCCCGTGACCGGGTGGTGTTTGACGTAGGGCACCAGTGCTATATCCATAAGATCCTCACCGGACGGGCGAAACAGATGGACACCATGCGGAAATTTGGGGGACTTGCCGGTTTCCCCAAGCCAAACGAGAGCGTCCACGACGCCTTTATCGCAGGTCACGCCTCCAATTCGGTGTCTGTGGCGGTGGGCATGGCCCGGGCCAGGAGCATCCGGGGGGAGGATTATGATGTTCTTGCCCT
This sequence comes from Clostridiales bacterium, assembly GCA_021201635.1. GTDB lineage: Bacteria > Bacillota > Clostridia > Oscillospirales > Oscillospiraceae > Onthomonas. The sequence continues at coordinate 14,822 of JAJQEM010000046.1, forward strand.
GATTGGGGACGGGGCCCTCACCGGAGGGCTGGCCTACGAGGGGCTTTCCGATGCGGGCGGCAGCGGCGAGCGGATGGTGGTCATCGTCAACGACAACGGCATGAGCATCAAGAAGAACGTGGGCGGCATCGCCACCCTCCTGCGCCGCCACCATCTCAAGGCGTCCTATCTCCGCTTTAAGCAGGCCTACCGGAGCTTTACCCGGAAGATACCCGGGGGAAAGCACCTGTACGCTCTGACCCACCGGATCAAAAAGGCCATCAAGGGAACACTGCTGCCCAGCAGTATGTTCGAGGACATGGGGTTTTCCTATCTCGGTCCGGTGGACGGGCACAACCTCAGCGAGCTGACCCGTCTGCTCCGGTACGCCAAAAGCCTGGACGGCCCGGTGGTGATCCATGTGCGCACCATCAAGGGGAAAGGGTACCCTCCGGCGGAGGCCGTGCCCTCTAATTTCCACGGGGTTGCCCCCTTCCGGCCGGAGACGGGAATCCCATTGAAGCCGACAAAGGAGAGCTTCTCCTCCGTCTTTGGAAAGACCATGTGCAAGCTGGGCCAGGAGGAGCCGAACCTCTGTGCCATCACCGCCGCTATGGAGAGCGGCACCGGTCTGTCCGGCTTCGCCGAGCGGTTCCCCCAACGATTCTTTGACGTGGGCATCACCGAGGGCCACGCTGTCGCCATGTGCGCAGGCATGGCAAAGCAGGGGCTGGTGCCGGTATTCGCCGTCTACTCCACCTTTTTGCAGCGCTCCTATGATATGCTCATCCACGATGTGGCCATTCAAAAGCTCCACGTGGTGCTGGGGGTAGACCATGCGGGCCTGTCCGGGGAGGATGGGGAGACCCATCAGGGTACTTACGACGTCTCCATGCTCTCCGCCGTCCCCCATATGGTCATTCTGGCCCCCGCCAGCTTTGCCGAGCTGGAGAGTATGCTCTCCTGGGCGGTAAAGGAGGCCCGTGGGCCAGTGGCAGTCCGCTACCCCAAGGGGGGCGAGAACGGATTCTCAGAGGACACCTCCGGGGAGCCCACCGTCATCCTGTGCCAGGGGACGGATATGACCCTGGTGACCTATGGAACCCTGATCGGGGAGGCCCTGGAGGCCGCCCGAATGCTGGAGAAGCGACAGATTTTCTGCGAGGTCATTAAGCTCAATCGCATCTCCCCTCTGGACAGCGGCCCGGTGATGGACAGCGTCAGGCGCACCCACCGGCTGACTGTGGTGGAGGAGGTGGCCTCCCGTGGCTCGGTGGGCCGGGATCTGGCCACCCAGATGGCGGCGCTGAATGTCTGGCTGAAGCGGGTCATCCTGCTCAACGCCGGAGACGGACTGGTCACTCACGGAAGTATCCCTCAGCTGCGGGCATTGCTGGGCATCGATGCGACCCATATCGCCGCAGCCATTGAGGAGGCGGTCTCGTGAGCAGGATGCGACTGGACCAGGCCCTGGTCCAGCAGGGCCACGCCCCCACCCGGCAGAAGGCCCAGGCGGTCATTATGGCCGGGCAGGTGTTTGTAGATGGCCGTCGGGTGGACAAGAGCGGCTATGCCGTCCCGGAGGGGGCAGAGATACAGATCCGGGGCAAGACCCTGGACTATGTCAGCCGGGGTGGGCTGAAGCTGGAAAAAGCGATGAAAACCTGGCCTATCACTCTGGAGAGGGCAGTCTGTATGGACTGCGGGGCCTCCACCGGGGGCTTTACCGACTGTATGCTGCAAAACGGGGCGGCGAAGGTCTACGCCGTGGACGTGGGCTACGGCCAACTGGACTGGAAGCTCCGGGGAGATGAGCGGGTGGTCTCCATGGAGCGCACCAACGCCCGCTATCTCACTCCGGAGCAGTTTTCAGAGAAGCTGGACTTCATCTCGGTGGATGTGTCCTTTATCTCTCTGGGGCTGATCCTGCCCGCCCTGCGGCCTCTGCTGCGGGAACATGGACAGATGGTCTGCCTGGTCAAGCCTCAGTTCGAGGCAGGTCGGGAAAAGGTGGGGAAGAAGGGGGTCGTCCGGGACCCTGCCGTTCACCGAGAGGTGCTGGAGCGCTTCCTGACCCATGCCGGGGACAACGACTTGGCCGTCCTTGATATGACCTTTTCCCCCATCCGGGGGCCGGAGGGCAATATCGAATATCTGGGCTGGCTGGAGGCCGGGGGACACACGGATGCACACCCCGACCTGGACGAGCTGGTTCGCCTTTCCCATGAGAGTCTGGAGAAAACACCATGAAAGTGATTTTGAGTCCCAATCCCTACCGGGACAAGGGGCTGCGCACCGTGCGGGAGGCCCGGCGCATTTTGGAGCAGGACGGGGTGGAGACCGCCGTCTGTCTGCCCTTTCGCCCGGACGGGGGCTGTGAGCTGCCGGAGGACATCCGGTTTGAGGCGCTACAGGACGCTGCCCGGGGCGCAGACCTGCTCATCTGCTTCGGCGGCGACGGCACTATCCTCCACTCGGCCAAGCTGGCGGCAGAGTACCATTTCCCCATTCTGGGGGTGAATATGGGCAGCGTTGGCTTTATGGCGGAGCTGGAGCACGGGGAACTGAAGTTACTCCATCGGCTGGTGAAGGGAGAGTATACCCTGGAGCGCCGGGCCATGATGGATGTCCGGGTCTTTCGGGACAAACGGGTCATTCACCGGGAGCTGGCGCTGAACGATGCCACCATCACCAAGGGCGCCGTGGCCCGGGTGATCGATCTGGCGGTGTATGGTGACCGGGTGAAGATCATGGAGTTTTCCGGGGACGGGGTCATCGTGGCCACTCCAACCGGCTCCACCGCCTACTCCATGTCGGCGGGCGGCCCCATTGTGGAGCCTACGGCGGAAAACTTGATCGTCACCCCCATCTGCGCCCATGCGCTCCAGGCCAAGAGCTTTGTACTGGGGCCGGAACGGGTAATCGCCGTCCGGGCCAACCGCCAGAGCAGGAAAACAGCCTATCTCTCCGTAGACGGAGGCAAAGCCTTCCGCCTGGGGAGCGGAGACATTGTGGAGCTGCGCAATGCGGGGGAGTATATCGAGTTGGTTCGGCTCAGTGGCCGGAACTTCTATGAGATCATCAGCCAAAAGCTGGGTGGAAACTGAGAATCGAGGAGACAGGATGAAGGAACAGAGACAGCGGGCAATCCTTGACATCATTGCCCGGCAGGATGTAGAGACCCAGGAGCAACTGCTGGCGGCGCTGCGGGAGCAGGGATTCCGCTGTACACAGGCGACGATCTCCCGGGACATCAAAGAATTACAGCTGGTGAAGGAGCTGGGCGCATCCGGGGAGTACCGGTATGTGATCTCTGACCGCAGAGGGCAGGGAGAGCACGACGAGCGGTTGCGGAACATCTTCCGGGAGGGGGTCATCAGTGCGGCCTGCGCCCAGAATCTGGTGGTGGTCAAGACTGTGCCGGGCCTTGCCAACGCTGCGGCGTCCGCCCTGGACCACATGGAAATCGAGAATATGGTGGGCACCCTGGCGGGGGATGACACCGCTCTGCTCATCATGGATACCAACCAGGCGGCGGAGGCGTTTTGCGGCGAGATCCGTTCCATGCTGCGCTGAGTATTGCTTCGCTGGCAGACGGGAGGGACAGGTATGCTTTCTCTGCTTCATATTGAAAATATTGCCGTCATCCAGTCGGCGGACATTCAGTTTGACCAGGGCTTCAACGTGCTCACCGGCGAGACGGGGGCGGGCAAGTCCATCGTGGTGGACGCCATCGACGCCATTCTGGGTGGCAGAACCAGCCGTGACCTGATCCGTACCGGGGCAAAGTATGCCCTGGTGAGCGCCCAGTTTACCGGGACGACGGTGGGCCCCTGGCTGGAGCAGAACGGCTTTTCTCACCAAGAGGGGGAGCTGGTGCTTCAACGCCAGATCCAGCAGGGGGGGCGAAACAGCTGCCGCCTGAACGGGCAGCCCATCACCGTCGCCCAGATGCAGGAGTTGGGCCGTCAGCTCATCAATATCCATGGCCAGCACGACGGGCAGCAGTTGTTAGACCCTCTGTGTCATCTGTCCTATCTGGACAGCTTCGGCGGGACGGAGCCGTTGCTGACCGCCTATCAGGAGAGCTATGCCCAGGCCGCCCGCCTGGCCAGGGAGATCAACTCCCTGCGCATGGACGAGGCGGAGAAGGCCCGGAGAATGGATTCCCTGGACTATCAGATCCGGGAGCTGGAGCGGGCGGAGCTGAAGCCTGGAGAGGACGAGGAGCTGTCCCAGCGGCGGCAGAAGCTGCGCAATGCGGGCAAGCTGTTGGACGGGCTGGAAGAGGCCGCCGTCGCCCTCTCGGGCGGCGATGAGGCAGACGGGGCCGTGACCCTGCTGGGCCGGGCGGAGAATGCCCTGCGCAGCCTGGGCCGGTATTCCGAACAACTGTCCCAGCTTGCCGACAGCTTGGCAGAGGCCCGGTGCGCTGTGGACGATCTGGCAGAGCAGGTGGCCCGGGAGCAGGACGGTCTGGAGGTCTCTCCCGGGGAGCTGGATCAGTTGGAGGGACGGCTGGATCTGATCTACCGATTACGGAAGAAGTACGGCGACACGGTGGAGGATATGCTGGCCTACCTGGAGCGGTGCAAACAGGAGCGGGAGCAGATCGAATACGCCGACGACCGTATTGCCAGGCTGGAGGTTCAGTGGCGGGCCGCCGTGGTGGAGACCCGGAAACGGGGAGAGGCCCTCTCTCAGGCCAGAAAAGCTGCGGCGGAGCGGATGCAGAGCCGTATCCAGAAGGAGCTGACCGATCTGGATATGCCGAAGGTGCGCTTCCAGGTGGACTTCGCCATCAAGCCGGGGAAGCTCCACATGGACGAGACAGGGATGGACGAGGTGCAGTTCCTCATGTCCGCCAACGTGGGGGAGGATTTAAAGCCCATCCAAAAAATCGCCTCCGGCGGCGAGCTGGCCCGTATCATGCTGGCGTTGAAAAATGTGCTGGCGGAGAACGAGGCGGTGGCTACCCTGGTCTTTGACGAGGTGGATACCGGCGTCTCTGGCCGGGCGGCCCAGAAGGTGGCCCGGAAGATGTCTGACGTGGCCCGGCACAAGCAGGTGCTCTGCGTCACCCATCTGCCCCAGATCGCTGCCATGGCAGACGTCCACTTTTCGGTGGAAAAGGGGGAGCGGGACGGTCGCACCTATACCGCCGTAGAGCAGCTCACCCGCCAGCGGCGGATGGAGGAGGTGGCCCGGCTCTCCGGCGGAGAACAGGTCACCGAGGCCCTGCTCCGCAGCACCGGGGAGATGCTGGAGCAGGCGGAGAGATGGAAGAAACGCCGGAGAGATGAAGTCTGAAAACCTTTTTTACTGAATTTTCTTGACATCGGCAAAAAAGAATGGTATAGTTTCCACTGGAAATGCGATGACGAGGCCCAGTATCACAGCTTCCTCTGTTCAGAGAGCCCCCGGTCGGTGAGAGGGGGAGAGAGCACTGTGAGAATACCCCTCTGAGCAGCCCCCTGAACACGAAATGCCAGTAGGGGAGAGGCCGGGTGTGCCCGTTACAGCGCAGGAGTTTGTCAGAACTCCGTGAGGCCCTTTCCGTGAGGAACGGGCGAACCAGAGGTGGTACCGCGCAACGTTGCGCCCTCTGTCCCAAATTCGGGGACAGAGGGCTTTTTGTATGCCAGTCCCCAAAAAGAAAAGGAGACAAACAACGATGACACTCTATGAAGAACTGACAGCCCGGGGCCTGATTGCCCAGGTGACCGACGAGGAAAAGGTCAAGGAGATGATCAACAACGGCAAAGCCACCTTCTATATCGGCTTTGACCCCACGGCGGACTCTCTCCATGTGGGCCACTTTATGGCCCTGAGCCTGATGCGCCGGATGCAGAAGCACGGCAACCGGCCCATCGCCTTGCTGGGCGGCGGCACCGCCATGGTGGGCGACCCCTCCGGCAAGAGCGATATGCGGAAGATGATGACTCGGGAGACCATCCAGCACAACGCCGACTGTTTCAAGGAGCAGATGAGCCGTTTTATCGACTTCTCCGACAGCAAGGCCCTGATGGTCAACAATGCCGACTGGCTGCTGGAGCTGAACTATGTGAATCTGCTCCGGGAGGTGGGCGCCTGCTTCTCGGTGAACAATATGCTCCGGGCAGAGTGCTACAAGCAGCGGATGGAGAAGGGACTGAGCTTCCTGGAGTTCAACTACATGATTATGCAGTCCTATGACTTCTACCATCTCTATCAGGAGTACGGCTGCAACTTCCAGTTCGGCGGCGACGACCAGTGGTCCAATATGCTGGGTGGCCGGGAGCTGATTCGCCGCAAGCTGGGCAAGGAGGACGCAGAGGCCATGACCATCACCCTGCTGCTCAACAGCGAGGGGAAGAAGATGGGCAAGACCGTCTCCGGTGCGGTCTGGCTGGATCCGAACAAGACCTCTCCCTACGATTTCTACCAGTACTGGCGGAACGTGGACGATGCTGACGTCATCAAGTGCCTGAAAATGCTTACCGAGGTGCCTCTGGAGCAGATTTTCGAGATGGAGACCTGGGAGGGCAGCCAGCTCAACCGGGCCAAGGAGATTCTGGCCTATGAGCTGACCGCTCTGGTCCACGGCGAAGACGAGGCGAAGAAGGCCCAGGCCACTGCAAAGGCCCTGTTTGGCGGCGCAGGGGCCTCCGACGATATGCCGGAGACGGTGGTGTCCGCCGACGATCTGACCGACGGCAGCATCTCCCTCATCCGGCTGCTGACCCTGTCCGGTCTGGCCTCCTCCAACGGCGACGCTAAGCGGGCCATCACCAAGGACAAGTGCATCAGCGTAGGGGAGGAGAAGGTGCTGGACGCCGCCGCCACCTATACCGCCCAGCAGCTCTCCGGTCGGGGTCTGGTGCTGAAAAAGGGCAAAAAGGTGTATCATCGGGTACATCTGTAAGACGGAATAGACAGCAAAAAGCGATGGATTGCCAGACGGCGATCCATCGCTTTTTCATCTTTTGATTTCAGAAAAATCTCAGAAGCAGGTCTCCACCGGCTCCACGTTGTAGTTTTCGCACATCAGGGTCAGGGCGTCGGACAGGTTGTGACCGCTGACCAGGATGGAGATGTCCACCTCAGAGGTGGTGATGAGCATGACCTGAATGTCCGCCTGGCTGAGCAGGGAAAATACCCTGGCAGCCACGCCGGGGGTCTGCACCATGTCCTCGTCATAGAAAGCCAGCTTGCAGTTGCCCGGGAGGATCTCCGGGGAAATGGCCGGATTCTCCTGGCGCAGCTTTGCCAGCACAGAGAGGGCGACGGCCAGCGATGCGTCGGAGATGGTGAAGCTCAGACGGATGCTGCCTCCCTGGGGAGCGGTCTGGGAGATCATGTCCACGTTGACCCCGTTGTCCGAGAGGGCGGTGAGCACCGAGGCCACCGTCCGGCTGTCGCTGGGCAGGGAGGACAGGGTGATGAGGGTCACATCGGCGGCATAGGCGATTTTGGTAATTCCCTGGCTCATAAGGAACCTCCTTCTTCATGCTGGGCGGCCACCAGGGCCTGCATATCGTACAGGCCGGGCTGGGGGACGGTGACGAGGAACTTGGCGGCCTTGACGGCGCCGGAGGCGAAAATTTCCCGGCTCTGGGCCTCGTGTCGGATCTCGATGACCTCGTCCCGACCGGCGAAGATCACCTCATGGACACCTACGATAGTGCCGCCCCGGACGGAGCTGATGCCGATCTCGTTCTTGGGCCGGGCCTGGCGGCGGTCATGACGGCCGTAGGTGTAGTCGGCCTCATAGTCCAGGCCCTCCTGGGCGGCGTCCGCCAGCATCAGGGCGGTGCCGCTGGGTGCGTCCACCTTCCGGTTGTGGTGCCGCTCTACGATCTCAATGTCATAGGCGTCCCCCAGAATGGCAGCGGCCCGCTTCACCAGGTCGAGTACTACGTTGATGCCCAGGCTCATGTTGGCGGAGCGGAAGATGGGAACGGTCTTGGCAGCCGCTTCGATCTGGGCCAGCTGCTCCGGGGAGTAGCCGGTGGTGGCCAGCACCGCCGGAACGCCCCGCTCTGTGGCGAAGGCCAGCAGTCCGTCCAGGGCCTTGGGACTGGAAAAGTCGATGATGACGTCCGCCTCGCCGGTGAAGTTGGCGGGGGAGACGAAGACGGGGTAGGCCCGGGGGGTCTGGTTGACGTCGAACCCAGCCACCACCTGTACCTGGCTGTCGGCGGAGCAGATGGACTCCACCACCTGCCCCATCTTGCCGTTGCAGCCGGAAATGACTATCTTCAGCATGGCGGGAGCTCCTTACAGCAGACCGTACTCGGTCAGCACGGATTTCAGAATGGCCAGGTTGCCCTCCTCCATTTCGCACATGGGCATCCGAAGCAGACCGGCCTCCATGCCCATCAGGTTCATGGCGGTCTTGACCGGGATGGGGTTGACCTCGATAAACAGGGTGTCGTTGAGCTTCTGATACTTGGCCTGGAGCTTGGCGGCCTCGGCGAAGTTGCCGTCCAGACACAGCTGCACCATGTCGTGGACCTGCCGGGGCAGGATGTTGGCCAACACCGAGATGACGCCCTTGCCGCCCATGGCCATGAGAGGCACTACCTGGTCGTCGTTGCCGGACCAGATGTTCATGTTGTCTCCGCACAGGGCCACTGTCTGGGAGACCAGGGTGAAGTTCCCGCTGGCCTCCTTGATGCCGTTGATCATGGGGTGCTTGGAGAGCTCATAGTAAGTAGAGGCCTTGAAGCTGGTGCCCGTCCGGGAGGGGACGTGATAGAGAATAATGGGAGTGTGCACCCGATCGGCCACGTAGGTATAGTGCTGGATTAGCCCCTTTTGGGTGGCCTTGTTGTAGTAGGGGGTGACCATCAGCAGGCCGTCCGCCCCGGCGCTCTCGGCATGGAGGGCCAGCTCCAGAGCGGCGGCGGTGTCGTTGCTGCCCGCCCCGGCGAGGACCTTGCAGCGTCCGGCCACCTTGTTGATGGCGTACTCCACCGTGACCATATGCTCCTGCATGGTCTGGGTGGAGGACTCGCCGGTGGTGCCGCAGATGCAGATGGCATCGGTCCCGTTGGCAATCTGAAACTCGATGAGCTGTCCCAGCTTTTCGTAGTCTACCCCGTCAGGCTTGAAGGGGGTGACGATGGCGACACAGGAACCAGTAAAAATAGGCTGCTTCATGAACAGGTCTCCTTTCTCACAGCGGAGGGAATAGGGGGAGGTTACTTTCGGGTGATATAGCCCTCGGCGCACAGAAGCTCTGCCAGCAGCACGCCGCCGCCGGCGGCGCCCCGGAGGGTGTTGTGGCTCAGGCCCACGAATTTGTAGTCATACTGGCTGTCCGGGCGGAGACGGCCCAGGGAGATGACCATGCCGCCCTCCAGGTCACGCTGAAGCCTGGTCTGAGGATAGCTGGGGTCTTCAAAGTAGTGGAGGAACTGCTTGGGGGCAGAGGGCAGCTCCAACTCCTGGGCACGGCCCCGGTAGGAGGCCCAAACCTCCTTGATCTCCTCCACAGAGGGCTTTTTGCCCTCGGGGAAGCTTATAAAGACGGCGGCCATATGACCGTCAGTGACGGGGACACGGAGGCACTGGCTGGTGATGGAGGGGGAGACAGCGTCCACGATCTCGTCGCCTACGATCTCGCCCCAGAGCTTCATGGGCTCCTGCTCGCTCTTTTCCTCCTCGCCGCCGATGTAGGGGATGACGTTGTCCACCATTTCAGGCCAGGTGGTGAAGTTCTTGCCCGCCCCGGAGATGGCCTGGTAGGTGCAGACCAGCGCTTTGTCCAGGCCGTACTTCTCCCGGAGGGGGTGCAGGGCGGGGACGTAGCTCTGGAGGGAGCAGTTGGACTTGACGGCGATAAAGCCCCGCTGGGTGCCCAGCCGCTTGCGCTGGCTGTCAATGATCTGAATGTGCTGGGGGTTAATCTCCGGCACCACCATGGGCACGTCGGGGGTATGGCGGTGGGCGGAGTTGTTGGAGACCACCGGGCACTCGTGCTTGGCATAGGCCTCCTCCAGCGCCTTGATCTGGTCCTTCTTCATGTTGACGGCGCAGAAGGTGAAGTCCACCCGGTCACAGAAGGTATCCATATCCGCCTCGGCGTCCAGAATGACCATGTCCTTCACGGACTCGGGCATGGGGGTGCTCATCAGCCAGCGCTTCCCGGCCACCTCGCCGTAGGTCTTGCCTGCGCTCCGGGCACTGGCGGCCAGAGCGGTGATCTGGAACCAGGGGTGATTTTCCAACAGGGTGACAAAGCGCTGTCCCACCATGCCGGTGCAGCCGACAACGCCAACCTTATACTTCTCCATGGGTAACTCCTCCTAAATTCGGACTTGGCTCAGTCTATGCAGGCGTCGTCCGTCCTGTTTCTCCCTCTCCGGGGCAAAAAAGAAATCAGCCGTTGAAAACGGGCTGATTCTGTACTATAATGTGCGGTGCGCGAAGCACTGACATTATATGGAGCAGATCAGCTCAACATCAGATGCTCCCAACCGGGATGCTCTGATGACAGTCAGCAGACTGTTTGCCTGCCGCCCAGGCAGCCCGACCTCCGCCGTCCGGCCCCTTCGGCGGACTGCCTTTTCCACACTGCCTCACGGAGCGGCGGCGCCCTCCACAGCGGTACTGATGCAGGCCGCACCTCTATTCTGCGTGTATAGACGTATCATATCACGCTTCCCTTGCATCGTCAAGGCGCATTTCCTGCAAAATCGGTTTATTTCAAAACAGGTTTTGCATACTCTTTTGGGCAACGACCCTGAAATGAGGATAAATCCATGAAGACCAGCGATTTTTATTATGACCTTCCGCCGGAGCTGATCGCCCAGACGCCCCTGGAGCGCCGGGACGCCTCCCGGCTGATGACCCTGGATCAGCAGACAGGTTCGGTAGGCCATCATATGTTTTACGAGCTGCCCGACTTTCTCCGTCCGGGAGACTGCCTGGTGATGAACGATTCCCGTGTGCTCCCCGCCCGGCTCATTGGGCATCGGGAGTCCGGCGGTGCCTGCGAGGTGCTGCTGCTCATCGACCGGGGGGACAAAACCTGGGAGTGCCTGGTTCGTCCGGGAAAGAAGCTGCGTACCGGTGCGAAGATCATTTTCGGCGAGGGAGAGCTGACCGCCCGGGTGACAGACGTGCTGGAGGACGGGAACCGGCTGGTTCGGTTCGAGTACGACGGCATTTTCCTGGAAATTCTGGAAAAGCTGGGGCGGATGCCCCTGCCCCCCTATATCAAGGAGGAGCTGGAGGACCAGGAGCGGTATCAGACGGTCTATTCCAAAGTAGTCGGCTCGGCGGCGGCCCCCACGGCGGGGCTGCACTTCACCCCGGAGCTGCTGGAGAAAATACAGGGGATGGGGGTGCGCCTGGCCTATGTCACTCTCCATGTGGGCCTGGGCACCTTCCGGCCCGTCAAAACGGACGACGTGGAACACCACGATATGCACTCGGAGTATTGCATCATCCCCCCGGAGACAGCGCAGATCATCAATGAGACGAAGCAAAACGGCGGGCGTGTCATCTGCGTGGGCACCACCTCCTGCCGGACGGTGGAGAGCTACGCCAACGAAGACGGCACCGTCCGGGCGGACGGGGGCTGGACGAAAATCTTCATCTACCCCGGCTATCGGTTCAAGGTGTTGGACGGTCTGATCACCAACTTCCACCTGCCCGAGTCCACCCTCATCATGCTGGTCTCCGCCCTGGCGGGACGAGAGCACGTGCTGGCCGCCTACCAGGAGGCAGTGCGGGAGCGGTATCGGTTCTTTTCCTTTGGGGATGCGATGTTCATCATGCCATAAAGGAGTCTCCATATGCTACAGCCCAGGCTGCTGTCGGTCACTCCGGCGGATGATTTCATGCTTCTGTTAAAGTATGAGACAGGAGAAAACAGAATATTTGACGTAAAGCCGTATCTTTCCGGGACGTGGTTTGCCGAGCTGAGAGATGTTGGGCATTTTCGCACAGTACAACTGCTGCCCGGAGGAATCGGTATTCAGTGGAAGAATGGACAGGATATTGCGCCCCATGAGCTATATGAGCTCAGTGAGCCGCTAAAAAGCAAAGGCCGGACGCCTGAATAGGGAGCTCGGCCTTTGCTTCCGTTTTAGAGAGATTGTTTTATAAACCCGCCCTTCTCCATTAAGTCGGTCAACACGGCGAGAAATGCACTCAGATGATCCGGTTCTGTAAGGCTGCGTAGGTCGATGTTTACAAATTCCTTTGTCAGATGAACAAACTGGCTGTCGAGTCCAAGCCTCTCTGTGAAGATATGTCTGAACTCGTCCGGGGTCGGTCCATGATTCAGTCTTGACGTGAAGTTGTTCACATGGAGAGAAATAATGGGGACGGTGGGCGATGAATAACAGATCTGGAAGAACCAGTATCTATCCGGTCTTTTAGAGAGAAAAGTGGGGCGGACGACATTCTTGCCAAAGCTGTTCAGAAAGCCGAGCCGATCGGCATATTGAATCAGAGCGTTACACACATCTGCCACCGAACGGCCACAAGCGTCCTCTATGTAGGCTAGCATGGATTCGGCAGACCAGTTTTTTCGGGAAGAGAGCATAGCCTGTTCGCTGACGGCAGAAAGGTTTGTCACGATGCTGGAGGACAGCAGGGAGGAATCGTTGGTCAGGAACTGGCGTATCTCCACGCCATAGACCCGAATCCCGTTCAGGTTTCGATTGAGAAAATCAATGATGGTTTGCAACCGACCGGGAATCTTGTCCGCTGCAAATACCAGGATGAACCGTTCTGCCTTCAGATTGGTGGCGACAGCGGCCCAGAACTCGTCTGTGTCGTACTGCTCGAGGATGCTCTCGTTGTTGCAGTTGGTCTCCTGAAACAGCTGGCGAAGGGCGTCCACATTCCAACCTGACGCACAGGAGGCATAATCCAGGACCTGGGCGACCACCTCACGCCGAATCCTGGTATCGACAGCACGCTTGACCTCTACAAGCACCGGGACGCCGTCCTGATCGACAAACAGGCGATCCAGTGACAGCCCAAAATCATCAGATACGGCAAATTCACGCTGCACCAAAATCAACTGAGCGGTATCCGGTGCGTAGGAGACGAGCTGCGGGTTGCACTCGATGAGCCGTTGCAGTTCATTTTCATATTCATAGTGATGCTCCTTGGCGGGAAGGGCGTCTTTACCTGACATCAGGTATAGGGTATTTATCATAACAGACCACCGACCTCTGAATAGTTGTGGATAAACTCTATTATAGCAAAGTTCGGGAAAAAGGCAATCGTATGGAAAAGGTGAGCGACCCTGATTTTTGAAGCGGCACTTGATTAGACGGGGGTTATCCCGTATAATAATCGGGTGAAATGCAGCCAGGGCCGTAAATCTGTATCCCCTGGCGGAGCGTGCTTCGGCCACCTGGCAGAGACTAAGAAGTCAATTGAGGAATCAAAGCTATGTTTCAAATCATCAAAACCAACGGCAGGGCCCGCCGGGGCGTGTTTACCTGCGCCCACGGCACGGTGCAGACTCCGGTTTTTATGAACGTGGGCACCCAGGGAGCCATCAAGGGGGCGCTGGACGCCGGGGACCTGGAGGGGCTGGGCTGTCAGATCGAGCTGTCCAACACCTACCATCTCCATGTCCGCCCCGGCGATGAGCTGGTGAAGACCGTGGGCGGCCTGCACCGGTTCATGGGGTGGAACGGCCCCATTCTCACCGACAGCGGCGGCTTTCAGGTGTTCTCCCTGGCAAAGCGGGAGGACATCAAGGAGGAGGGTGTCACCTTCCACAGCCATGTGGACGGTCGGTATATCTTCATGGGGCCGGAGGAGTCCATGACCATCCAGGCCAATCTGGGCAGCGACATCGCCATGGCCTTTGACGAGTGCGTGGCAAACCCTTCCACCTATGAGTATGTGGAGCGGTCTGTCCAGCGCACCCAGCGTTGGCTGGAGCGGTGCGTGGCCAAACGGCGGGAGCTGATGGCGGCGGCGGACTGCGTGAATCCGGGACAGATGCTGTTTGCCATCAATCAGGGGGGCACCTATCCGGATCTGCGCATCTGGCACGCAAAGCAGATCTCCGCCATGGAGGGCTATGAGGGTGTGGGCATCGGTGGCCTGGCGGTGGGGGAGAGCACCCAGACCATGTACGACATCATCGACGCCGTGGAGCCATACCTCCCCCAGGATAAGCCCCGTTATTTGATGGGGGTGGGGACTCCCTCCAACATCATTGAGGGCGTGGCCCGGGGAGTGGACTTCTTCGACTGCGTCATGCCTGCCCGCAACGCCCGCCACGGAAAACTGTTCAGCTGGAACGGCACCATCAACATCAAAAACGAGAAATACAAGCTGGACGAGCGGCCCATCGAGGAGGGATGCCAGTGCCCCACCTGCCGGAGCCACTCCCGGGCCTACCTCCGCCACCTGTTCAAGGCAGAGGAGATGCTGGCTATGCGTTTGGCTGTGACCCACAACCTGTGGTTCTACAACCACCTGATGGAGGCCATCCGGGACGCACTGGACGGGGGGGCGTTCGACCAATTCCGGGCAGAGTATTCAGCCCGGTTGGAAACCCGGCTGTGAAACCGGACGACAGGACGCATATCGGGCCGAAAAACCGGGGTTAACACCGGAAAATTTTTCAAAGGGCTTGAATCATATCGGGTTTTCCGGTATAATGACCACATTATGTCGGGAGAGACCCGAGCACAGTGGAGGTACTGATTACTATGGATGAGAGTATGGTTAGCGGTATTGTAATGCTGGTCGTCATGATCGCTATTTTCTATTTTATGCTGATCCGGCCCGAGAACAAGCGGAAGAAAGAGGCCACGGAGACGCGCAACAGCCTGGCGATCGGCGATGAGATTACCACTATCGGCGGCATCGTGGGCACGATTTGCGCAGTCAAGACGAACAGCATCGTCATCGAGACTGGGGCAGACCGGGTCCGTCTGGAGCTGATGAAATGGTCCGTCTCCAGCAAGGGCGTTCAGATCGCCGAGGATGAAAAGACCTCTGAGAACCAGAAGGCCGCCGACGCCAAGAAGTCGGACAGCAAGAAGTAAGACGCCAACTCCAGAACGCATAAACCAGCCCTCCCGGCATATCCTTTCCCAAAAGGATGACGGGAGGGTGTTTTTATGCCGCAGGAACGGACAACGGGAGCGTCTCCGGGAACAGTCTTCACTGCGCTTCTGGCGGGCGGAGCCATTGCCCTGGGGGTCGCACTGTTTCTTATGGCGCTGACCGCCTGGCTGATCGCTGGTGGAACGCTGGGAGAGGAATGGACTGACCGGGCCGGGATGATCGGGGCGGCACTGGGCTGCCTGGTAGGGGGACGATATGCCATCGGCTCTGTGCGCAGCCGGGCGCTGCTGGTGGGCCTGGGGACGGCAACGCTGTTTCTGCTCCTGTGGCTTGGGGCGGGACTGATCTTCCCGGAGGGTGGCGCCGGGGGTGGACTGGTGCCCCTGGCCGCCGCTGCCCTGGGAGGCGGAGCGATGAGCGGACTGATCTCCGCCTTTCGCAAAAAACGGAGAAAATGATTGAAATGTCTGGGGTGGAGTGATATAATGAGGTCACTGGATATGACAAGAGGCTGAAAAGGCCGTTTCCAGATGCGTGATCGTACAGAGGAGGGGAAACCATGAAGCACATCAAGACCCTGAACGGCGCTACCCTGAAGAAGAGCGCCTCCTACGGCGGCTGCGGCGAGTGCCAGACTTCCTGCCAGTCTGCCTGCAAGACCTCTTGCACCGTTGCCAACCAGCAGTGCGAAAACCAGAAGTGATCTCCGGCCGCAGCGGATCTTTTGGAGACGTATGGACACATTGGAGCTTCCGATGTGTCCATACTTCTGTCTGCCTGCGGCGGGAACGGGAGGAATAAGAAATGGTACATACCTTTGTTGCACTGGACTGCCCCATCGCCCTGGATGTGAACAGCGGCGCAGTCCATGTGCTGGACGAGATGACCTACCAGATACTCCGCCGGGTGGAGGAGCTGGAGTCTCTGCCGGAGCACTGCCCGGAGGAGGTGGCAGAGGCGCTGCTCTATGCCAGGGAGGAGATCGACGAGGCCTGGTCTGAACTGAAGGAACTGGAGGCCCAGGGGCTTCTGTTTGCGCAGGAGGACTATATCGACCCCCGGTGGGCCTATGTGAAGGACGCCCCGGTGAAGGCTCTCTGCCTGAACGTGGCTCACGACTGCAACCTCCGATGCAAGTATTGCTTTGCCTCCACCGGGGATTTCGGTACAGGCCGGAAGATCATGCCCTTTGAGACGGCGAAACGTGCCATCGACTTTGTGGTGCAGAAGTCCGGCAAGCGCCGGAACATCGAGGTGGACTTCTTCGGTGGGGAGCCCCTTATGGCCTGGGACACGGTAACAAAGACGGTGGAATACGCCCGCTCTATCGAGGGTCAGTGTAACAAAAATTTCAGGTTCACCATCACTACCAACGGTATGCTGCTCAATCAGGAGAAGATCGATTACATCAACCGGGAGATGAAGAACTGTGTCCTCTCTCTGGACGGACGGAAGGAGGTCAACGACGACCAACGACCCACCGCCGGGGGCAACGGGAGCTTTGACCGCATCGTGCCCAAGTACCAGCAGCTGGTGGCGGGCAGGGGAGACCAGGAGTACTATGCCCGGGGGACCTATACGAAGAAGCACCCGGACTTTGCCGCAGACGTCCTGTATATGGCCCGGGAGCTGGGCTTCAAAAACGTCTCGGTGGAGCCTGCAACCGGCAAGCCGGGAGATCCCTATGCCGTCACCGAGGCGGAGCTGGATGCCGCCCGGGCAGAGTATGACAAGCTGGCCCGGGAGCTGGTAGACCACCCGGAGATCAACTTCTTCCATTTCTTTGTGGACCTGCAACAGGGTCCCTGTGTCATCAAGCGGATGCGGGGCTGCGGCGCTGGCAGCGAGTATGTTGCCGTCACGCCGGAGGGGGACATCTACCCCTGCCATCAGTTCGTGGGCAACGAGGACTTCAAAATGGGCAATGTCTACGAGGGCACCTTTGACGAGGAGCTGTCCAACACCTTTGCGGCCCTGAACATCTATACCAAACCCGCCTGCCGGAAGTGCTGGGCCAGGTTCTACTGCTCCGGCGGCTGCGCAGCCGGGGGCTATAACGAAAACGGCGACCTGAAGCAGCCTTCTCACATTGCCTGTGAGCTGGAGCGGAAGCGACTGGAATGTGCCGTTGCCATTAGGGCAATTCGAGCAAATTCGGCAAATTGACCAAAAACTGCAAATACGGACGGTATAATTACAGAACGTAATCAGAATTAGCCCAAAAGGGATTTACAGCCCTTTTGGGCTATATTTTGTTTTGAGATACCGAAAAGGGGACCATATCTTGTTCTGACAGCACTAACCAGAACCGAACCAAAAGATCGCCGGTTTTGGAGTTTACATAACATTGTTGACATAAAATTTCGGCATAATAGATAAAAATGGAAGAAATCCTAAAAAAGTATTGCACAAACCCACCCAGAAATGGTATAGTATGTATATTCCCTCAGAATCAGGGGTATATTCTGACCTTTTGCTGGTGGAGTTGACGGAGATGGGTGATTTTATGTTAGGCGTGATCGGCGCCGGGAACATGGGAAGCGCCATTTTACGTGGTGCGCTTCGGGCGAATGTTATGTCACCGGAGCAGGTCTGGATGTCAAATCCACACAGGAACAAGATGAAACCGTTTGGTGATGCGGGCGTCCATACGACTACCTCGAATCTGGAGGTAGCGGAAAAGGGCGACATCCTTCTTCTGGCGGTAAAGCCCCAGGTGCTTCCGGGCGTGCTGGAGGAGATCGGCCCATGTACCGCCGGGAAATGTGTGGTCTCCATTGCCGCCGGGATCTCCCGGGCCTGGCTCCAGGAGCAGCTGCCGGAGGCGAAGATTGTCTGCCTGATGCCTAACACGCCGCTGATGCTGGGGTGCGGTGCTTCCGCTATGACAGAACAGGGAGATGTGCCGGAGGCACAGTATCGGTTCGTACGGCAGATGTTCGAGGCTGCCGGTTTGGTGGAGATTCTCCCCGCTGACAAGATGAACGACATCATCCCGGTCAGCGGCTCCAGTCCGGCCTTCTTCTTCCGTATGGCGGCCCTGATGGTGCAGGAGGCGGAAAAACGGGGCATCGACCCGGAGACGGCGCTCCGTCTGGCGGCCAAGACCATGGAGGGCTCTGCCCGAATGCTGCTGGAGAGCGGTCATACGGCGGCAGAACTGGAGCGTCAGGTTTGCTCCCCTGGTGGGACCACGTTGGCGGCGCTGACCGCCTTTGATGAGCTGGGCTTCGACCAGATGATCGGGGAGGCTTTTACCCGCTGCATCCGCCGGGCGGACGAGCTGGGAAAGTAATCTTCTACTCATTCCTCACCTGTCATAGACTGTGGAGAGGTGAGCGAATGAAGAGGCAACTTTCCGGCGTCCGGGTGCTGACCGTTCCCGACTCTTCCTATCGCCTGTCCTGGCTTCTGCTGACAGCCGGATTTCTGATGGGGGCGTTGACAGGTCATATCGTCGCCGGGCTGGGATTGGAACAGCTGACGCCCGTTTTGGAGCACTGGGTAGAGGAAGCGGTCTGCCAGGGGACGGAGCCGCAGCCCCTGTCGCTCCTGTGGCGGGCAGCGCAGTCGGTGGGACTGGCGGCGATCCTTAGTTTTAGTGGGCTGGGGGTGCTGGGTCTGCCGATGCTGGTGGGGGCCAGGGGATTCCTGACGGCCTGTACCGTATCCGCCTTTGTACGCACCTGGGGGTATCCGGGGCTGGCGGCGGGAGCGGTGTGGGTCTGTGCCGGAGACGGCATCCTGCTGGCGATGCTGCTGGCAGTGGCGGTGCCGGGATGGACCGTGTCCTGGGAGCTGGCCACTGGGCGACGAAAACATACAAAGCTGTCCCGGCAGGTGCTGGTGCAGTGCATAGGCTTCTGTCTGGCCGGTTTGGCGATGACAGTGGCCTGGGGGTACCTGGTCTGGTGTTGGCTGACGCCAATGCTGCTGACCGGGCAGTAAACAGAAAAAGATCGAGAAGGCAAGTTATGATGCAGGTTGTGGACGAGTTTAAAAACTACCTGACAACTGAAAAAAAATCTTCTGCCAACACGGTCAGTTCCTATCTCCGTGATGTCAATCAATTTGCGGAGTACCTGTCCCAGAGAAACGTGGAGCTATCCACCGTGGGCCAGGACGAGGTGCAGGAATATGCCCAGTGGCTGAGCGGACAGGGAAAGTCTGCCGCCACCGTGACCCGGGCATTGGCCTCCCTGAAATGCTTCTTCCACTGGATGATAGAGCAGGGCAGGCGAGAGGACAACCCTGCGGAGGGGGTTAAGACTGCCAAGGTGGAGCGGAAGCTGCCCAAGATCCTGACCAGCAAGGAGGTAGAGCTTCTGCTGGAGCAGCCGGAGTGCGTCGATATGAAGGGCTACCGTGATCACGCCATGCTGGAGCTGCTCTATGCCACCGGTATCCGGGTCAGCGAGC
Source organism: Clostridiales bacterium (assembly GCA_021201635.1). Classification (GTDB taxonomy): domain Bacteria; phylum Bacillota; class Clostridia; order Oscillospirales; family Oscillospiraceae; genus Onthomonas. The sequence continues at coordinate 34,262 of JAJQEM010000046.1, forward strand.
TGATTGGCCTGAATGTGGATGATGTGTTTTTGACGGCCGGATTTATCCGCTGCAAGGGCAAGGAAAAGAACCGGATCATCCCCATGTACCCCACTGCATTAAAGGCCTTGACCGACTACCTCCGGGATGTGCGGCCCAAGCTGGCGGTGGAGGGGGAGGAGGCGCTGTTCGTCAATATGAACGGCACCCGGATGAGCCGTCAGGGATTCTGGAAACTCATCAAGTACTACGGAGAAAAGGCGGGCATCCAGTCGGAGATTACCCCCCACACGCTTCGCCACTCCTTTGCCGCTCATCTGCTGGAAAACGGGGCGGACATCCACGCCATCCAGGAGATGCTGGGCCATGCAGACATCTCGTCCACTCAGGTCTATGCCAAGCTGGTGAACCAGCACCTAAAGGACGTCTATACCAAGGCCCACCCGAGAGCCTGAACAGGTACATAATATGAGCCCCCGCCTGGGAGCGGCAGAACAGCCGTTTCCCAGGCGGGGGCCTTTATCATTCTATTTGCCCGACCACTGAACGCAGGCGGATCACGCCGGGTCGAAGGCCGGGTTGGTGAGGTAGACGTTCTTCTGGTTCATCCGCTCCTTCGCCAGGGCGATGGCCTCGCCAAAGCGCTGGAAATGAACCACCTCCCGCTCCCGCAGGAAACGGATCACGTCGTTCACGTCCGGGTCGTCGGAGAGACGGAGAATGTTGTCATAGGTGACTCGGGCCTTTTGCTCTGCTGCAACGTTATAAGAACAACATTGGGTCCATTGCTGCATAATTGTAAGGCAGGGTCAGAAGTTCCAGTGGATTTCGATGGGGGCGGACTTCTCTCCGGGAGCACGCTTGCCCACCAGAATATAGTCGATCAACACTTCTACCGCCTCCCGTGACAGATGCTCCGGATTAGTGTACTGCTCGATCAGTTCACGACGGTTGTCTCCGGCTACAATTCGTTCCTCAATCTCGGAGATCTGTCTCTGCGTGTCCTGCATCCTGCGTTCCAGCCTCTCTCGATCCTCGGAAAAGCCCTTTGACATTTCGAGAAAATCACCCTCGCTGATCAGACCCCTCACCTTATCCAGATACAAATTGCGGGTGGCTTTGCTACATTCGACTGTCTTTCTTTCATAGACGGACAGATCGCTGAGCAGCTGCTTTTTTCGCTCCTGCAAATCGTTGCAAAATGCGATCTGCTGTAGCAACTGGTCTTTGTCCAGGTATTCCGCAGACAGTCGGTTGAGCTCAGCAATGACGATCTGTTCCAGCTTATCCACAGCGATAAACGAGCCAATGCAGGCGTCCTTCGCAATATGCCGGTTCGGGCACTGCAGATAGTGCTTTCCCCTGTTCTTTGAGGATCGCATGTTATATCCACAACAAGCACATCTGGCTTTCTTGGAGAACAGTCCGATGGTCCCGGAAGAGAAGGGACGTGCCCGCTGAGCCCGCAGGGCCTGCACCCTGTCCCACAACGCCTGATCAATAATCGGCTCGTGAGTGCCCTTTACAACATACCAATCGCTTTTGGGACGAGGCCGGTTCTGTTTGGTCTTGTACGACACACTTCCATATTTGCCCTGGACCATGTTCCCGATGTACATCTCATTCTTCAGCATATCAGCAACGGTGTAATACTTCCATAGGGTGCTGTTCTTCGACTTGGGAGGCTTATAACGGAGTCCCTTGAGACGCTTGTATTCCGTCGGATTGGGGATTCCACGGTCATTCAAAATGCGGGCGATGTTAGTCTTACCATATCCATGCGCGTAAAGCGAAAACACTTCACGGACAATGGCGGCAGCCTCCTCGTCGATGATCAGGTGACCCTTTTGCTCCGGGTCCTTTTGATATCCGTATAACGCAAACGAACCAATGTGATATTCGTCCTGCCTGCGGCTGACCAGTACGCCGCGGATGTTGTCGGACATATCCTCCAGATACCATTCATTGACAAGCCCGTTGATCTGGCGGGATTTCTTGTTTCCCCTGTTGGCGGTGTCGGCATTGTCAACGATACTGACAAAGCGGATATTCCACAGAGGGAACAGGCCATGGATGTACTTCTCCACAAGTTCCAGTTCACGCGTAAAACGGGATTGGGTCTTGCAGAGGACGATGTCAAACCGATGTGCTTCAGCGTCCTTTAACAGGCGGGTAAATTCCGGCCGACGGCGGTCTGCGCCTGTATAATCGTCATCACTGTAAATGTCGTATACCTCCCACCCCTTTTCTTCGGCATATTGCAGCAGCATGGCCTTTTGATTCTGGATGCTGTTGCTGTCGTCGCCTTCGTGCTGCTTGTCCCTGTCCTCCTCCGACAGGCGGCAGTATATGGCTACCTTTTGACTCATATTTGCTTGATCTCTCCTTTCGGGCAGAGACAAGCTGTTTCCACTGATAATAATACCACAGTGTAAGCAGTCTGTCATCATCAATCTCCTGAACGAGCCATTTTTTGCCGTTCCAAAAGATTGATTAATTCAGCCCATTTATCTGTATATTGTTTCGAAGATATGTTTTTTCCACCCTTAAATACGCTTGTACACAATGGATTTCGGCTGTCGCTGCGTTCGGTTCCCTGCATCATAAATCCTCTCTTACCCCACGTCTCATTATCGTCATGCTATGCGCAGAGACATGTCCTCTATACCAGATGTTTTGCCCTGTCGGGTCATATTCTGAAATGAGGGCAGTCTTGCTTTCTGTTCCACCTTAAAAATGGGAGAATTTCAGGAAAGCGACCCGATAAAAAGAGGCTGTGACAAATTTTTTTAGAGGAAGCAATTTGTAGTGGAGAGGAAAAATGTTGGTCGATTGTAAAATGAAGTTGAACACCTAAAAAATCCATAGCGATTGAAT
>JAJQEM010000127.1 GCA_021201635.1 Clostridiales bacterium
GACTCTATTAAAAATTTTTCGCGGATGTGTTCAACTTGCACTTGCAATTTTCGCAGGAATCAAATTCCTTTTTTGTGGGCACAAAATCTGTTTTGGGGTAGGCCCAAATGGTTTTGGCCCGCTCGGTCATCTCTGCGCTCCGCTCCTCCAGCTCCGGCAGCCCCCAGGAATCCTTACGTGCGATTTTCTGATTCATTTTCAGTCCGCTGGCACGATAGCCGCCCTCCTTCGCATCCCGCTTCTCGGAGAAGGAGTTGTTGCTGAGGCTGGGATTATAGCCGGTCAGCGTCAGGTTTGCCAGCCTGTGGAGCCACGTGGCGTGAATTTCTGCGTAATTCGGCCCCAGCGCCTCTGTCCAGGCAGGGGTCAAATGCTGCGGCATAATGTGCTCGATGGAGTAGACGTTGTTGTCAAGGTGAGTATAGACGTCCTTTGTCTCCACCGTCCCATAGTTTTCAAAGCGTTCAAACAGATACGCCTTATATTTCCCCCGCATCTGGTAAACCTGTTTGGTGGCAAGCGCCTGCGTAAACTCCCTGTCGTCCGGGAATCTCCCGCTCTCTTTTTTGGAGCGCAGCGTGTAAATCATCTTGTTCACATAGTCGTTTGCGGTATTATCATAGCGGAGGATCTCCCGGTTGAGATTCAGAAAAATCTTATTCAGGGCATTTGTCGGCACCTCGCAGATATTTCTGCGGAACAGGTAGCTCTCCGTGATGAGAAAAACCGACAGCACATCGTCCACCGTCAGCTTGCCGACCTGGTTCAGCCGCAGCACCTCCATCAGGAAGGGACGGGTCACGACGATCTCCAGCCGCATCATGCGGTAGAGGCAGTCGTCAAGCTTTTTGGAGTTTAACCCGCTCCGGCAGGTGAGCAGCTTCTCATAGAGACGGGCATACCGCAGCAGATCCTCCAGCAGCGTCTCCACCGGCAGACTGGCCTCCTCTGCATACTGCTTGAACGCACGGTAGACATTACCTGACCGTCGGCGTGATCTGCTGCCTGACGCTCAGGTAATCCCGGACAAACCCGCTGACGTCGTTTGCCGTGCACCTTTCGATTTTTGCCCAGTAGGTGTCATAGCATTTGGTCTGCTCCCGGGGAGACAGGCCCATTAGAATATAGTTCCGGATCTTGTCGCCCTCGGTCAGGGCCAGACCGATGGAGTTCAGGCTTTCAAAAATCAGCTGGGCGTTATCGCCCAGATCAAGGGTGATGCAGATGATCTCCAGCTTTCCGACGGCGGCAAACAGCTCGTCCACCGACACCTCCTCCTTGAGGATCATCTCGCAGAAAAACTGGTAGTTGTGGGTGAGATTTGACGTGGGGTCATAGTCCTCCGGGTCGCCGAACAGCTTTTCCAGCGCCTCCCGATCTCCCTTCACCGGGCGGAGCTTGATTTTATCGCCCTCTCTGGCCCAGGGTGCGATCAGAAATCGCTGACTGATCTGCTCGTCCAGCTTTTCTTCCGACGATGTGACCTTCCCCTGAGACACCAGGTTGCAGATCGCCAAGAGCAGCAGGGAAACGGCGGTCAACCGCTGCTGCCCGTCTATGATGTGATATTCGATTTTCCCGCCATTTGGCACCACTGAGGAGACAATGCTGCCAAAGAAGTGGCTCTCCCGTTTGCCCAGGACGATCTTCTTCAGATCGTCGTAGAGCTGGCGGCAGTTGTCGTTCTTCCAGTCATACTTCCGCTGGTAGACGGGGATGACATACCGCTTGTCCGCCCCTTCCATAAATCCCAGCATTTTCGCTTCTGAACCCTTCATAAACCCGCTCCTTTAGGTTGTTCTCCTGTCCTGTTGCGTGTCTCCTGTCCATCACGCCACCGCATTGGCGTTGATGCCCTCGATGACCCTGCGGATGCCCAGCCAGACGGTCAGATCGGTGAAGATCTCCACGATGCTGCCCTGGTCGGTAAAGGGCGGCTCCTGCAGGACGGAGAGATCCTTCATCAGGCCGTTGTGCACGATGTATTCCACGATCTGGTTCACGAAGTAAATCTGTCGGCTGTCCAGCTTCGTCTCGTCCAGATAGGCCGCAAACGCCTCCTTTGCAGCCCTCATGTCCAGCCCCACAATCTCCCGGACGAACTCACCCAGGGGCTTTGCGCCCAGCTCCGCCTCGTAGTCCGCCTTGCTGCCCACCTCGCTCCAGAGGATGCGCTCCAGATCGTCCACGTCCCTGCGGTTCAGGGGCACATTGCCTTTGAGCTTGGCGATGACCGCCTCGTCCTGGTGCTGCCGCACATAAAACTCCGCCTTGGCCTTGTAGTTTTTCAGGTCGTCGTTATCCAGCTCCGCCTCATGCCAGTCTATGGACAAAATCTCGTCGTCAAAGTTCGTGGTGTACTGGGCCCTGCTCACAGGGATGTACTTGATGAGATTGCGCAGGCGCTCCCGGATGTGCTCAAACTCGTTGATGCCCGCATTGTCCAGGTAGTTGGTGTGCAGGATTTTGTCGATCAGCTCCGACTGGGCCTTGATCTCCGGGATGTTGGCCACCCCTGCGATGCCGGAGACCTTTTTCCTCAGGTCGCTCCTGGCCCGGGTGTACTTTTTCCCCACCAGGTAGGCCAGCTCGATGCCGTACATCAAAGCGTCGAACCGCACCGCCTTGGGGTCGTCCTCGTCCGGCGTGATGAGAGGGGCCAGCTCCTCGCTCATGTGCAGCGTGTCCTCATAGGTGAGGGCCTTGTACCGCTCCGGGTCGGCAAACAGCTCCACATATTTCAGGTGCTGGCGCACAGCGAAGTTCTCCTTATTCAGCTCCTGCACCTTGTTCACCAGATCGTCCACCAGGGCGGAGCGGAACGCCGTCAGCTCCTCCGTCTGGTAGTCCAAATCCTGCAATTTATACACGATCTGCGCCTTCAGGCTGAAGATCGCCCCCTGAAGCGCAATCTGGTTGACGGCGGGCTTCCCCTTGCTCATGCGGAAGAACTCAAAGTTGCCGCAGAAATCGAAGATGTAGAACTTGCTCTTGTCCTCGCCGTCCATCAGCCCCGGGCACAGGCGGGTGCCCCGCCCGATCATTTGCCAGAATTTGGCCTTGCTCATGACCTTTTTGGAGAACACCAGGTTCAGCACCTCCGGCACGTCGATGCCGGTGTCCAGCATATCCACGGAGATGGCGATTTGCGGCAGCTTTTTCGGGTCGCTGAACTGGTCGATGGCGCTCTGGGCGTAGTTGATGTAGTTGTCGATGATCTCGGCGTAGCCGGGCAGGTTGGGATACTCCCGGTTGAAGATGCGCAAAATCTCCACGGCGTGGCGGTGGCTTTTGGCGAAGATGATGGTCTTGCCCAGGGTCTCCCCGTAGTCGATGCGCAGGCCGTTGGTCATAAGGACGTGCAGCACCTCTTTGATGGTGTCCTCGTTGAACACCCACTCGTTTAAGGCGGAGGAGCTGATGCGCTCCGGCAGCTCGCCGTTCTCGTCCCGGAAGGTGTCCTCATAGGCCTCCCGGTCCTCCTCGGACAGGTCGTCGTAGGTGATGCCCTCCTCGAGAAATTTCAGGCTGGTCTCTACGCTCATGAAGTCCACCAGATAGCCGTCCCGGACGGCCTGGGCCAGCTCGTAGCCGTAGGTGGGCACGCCGTTCTCCAGCTCGAAAATTTCATAGGTGTTCTTGTCGATCTCGTCCCTGGGGGTGGCGGTCAGGCCCACCAGAGGGGCGTCGAAGTAGTTGAAAATATCCCGGTACTTGTTGTAGATGGAGCGGTGGGCCTCGTCGCAGATGACCAGATCGAAGTGTCCGCAGGTGAACAGCCGCCCCGTCTCGTCCTCCACCGTGTCGATGCAGTTGTACATCGTCTGATAGGTGGAGAAGACGCAATGGGCGTTGTAATTGTCCCGCTCCTCGCAGAGGTTGGTGACGGACAGGTCGGGCAGCAGGTTGACAAAGCTCCGCTTGGCCTGGGTGACCAGGCTGTTCCGGTCAGCCAGAAACAGGATATTCCGCACCCAGCCGTGCTGGAGCAGCACGTTACACAGGGCGATGGCCGTCCTCGTCTTGCCGGAGCCGGTGGCCATGACCAGCAGCGCCTTCCGGCGGTTGCGGCGGTCAAAGCTGTCGCACACCGCCTTCACCGCTCCCTCCTGGTAGTAGCGGCCCGCAATGCCCCGGTCTACCATGATGTTTTTCAGGCTGACCCGCATGGCACGCAGGTTGAACAGCTTCTCCAGATCCCGCTTGGAGTAGACGGTGGCCACCCTGCACTCGGGATAGGCCCCGTCGATGATGTGGGTCTCGAAGCCGTTGGTCAGGAAGATGACCGGGCGGCGGCCATAGGCCCGCTCCAGCAGGTCGGCGTAGAGCTTGGCCTGCTGCCGGGCCTTGGACACGTCCACACAGGTCCGCTTGGCCTCGATGACCGCCAGGGGCCGGTGGGTGTCGTCGTAGAGCACATAGTCCGCATAGCCCACCTGTCCCCGGTTGGGCATCCCCGGCAGCTCCACCTCGTTGAGCCAGTCCTTCCCCTCCGTCCATCCGGCGGTGCGGAGCATCTCGTCGATGTACAGCTTCCGGGTGTCGTATTCGCTCAGCTCCAGCGGCTTGGGCACGTAGTCCGGCTGCTGGGCAGTGCGGCGGGCGGTCAGCTCCGCTTTCAGGGCGGCGTTTTCCTCCATCAGCTTTTGGAGGTTCAGCTCTGCGTCCGGGTCGGCGGGCGTCTCCCCCTGCTTTTGCCAGAGGGCGGGGTCGAAGGAGCCGGGGGCGTACTCCGTGGCGTAGCAGCAGGCCACGAAGTCCAGGAACACATAGAGGTTCTCCAGGCACAGCTGCCCCATGGCCTCCGTCACTGCCTTGCCCGTGTGGGCGGCGGTGTTGCCGGTGGTGCGGATGTAGTCCATCCGCCTGTAGATGTCCGGCCCCACGATGTCCCGGAACTCCTCGGCGCACATCAGGTTGTAGAGCTTATCCTGATAGGGCATGACCAGGTCGCCGTCCACGGAATACATCCATTTGACGGCGCACTCCATGGCCCGGCGGCAGTTCAGGGCGCAGGCCGCCGGGTCGATGTGCAGGATCTTCTCCGCCGCCACCGCCGCCGGAGCAAAGGCGGCGAACTGAGGTTCGGCGGTGAGAAAGTCAAAGTTGGTCATGGGGACACCTCCGGTTCCAAAACCCCTCCACCACCGCCCCTTTCAGGGGAGGCAGGGGCGGAATTTACCCAAAATATTCCTGCATCAGCGATTGTTTCAGCGTCTCCAACTCGTCCAGGCTGGCCTGGACGGTGGATTTTGTCTGGTCGGTGGAGTGGACAAAGGCGGCGAATTGGGTTTGTAGTTTCATTGGGGGTCTATACATTTTTATTTGAGCGAAAATTGCAAGTGCAAGTTGAACACATCCGCGAAAAATTTTTAATAGAGT
>JAJQEM010000082.1:0-1885 GCA_021201635.1 Clostridiales bacterium
GGTAGTGCCAACACAATGAAAACAGTCAGTCTGCGGACTGGCTGTTTTTGTTTGCACAGCCCGCTTTAGCGTAATAGCACGTTAGCTGATAAAAATCCTCTTGACAATACCGGACTGAGCCGCTATAATAACCGCAACAAAGGCTGAGAAGGGGATCGTCCTTCCGCAAGCTGTGTCAGAGAAACGGGGCCACCGGCTGAAAGCCCTGTCCACAGCGGGAAACGGCGCAACGCCCCGGAGCCGGGGATTCGAGTGGTCCACAGGGCCAGGAGGGTCTCCCGTATCTCTGCGTTAAGGAGTTCAAAGTGGTGTTGACAACGGGGCCAGCGCAATTCGGGTGGTACCACGGAGAGAGTGTTTTTTCCGTCCCGGACTGAACGACAGTCCGGGACGTTTTTCTATGCTCCGGACGAGTATACTGCATCAGGAATTGGTATGAGGAGGAGCTGGAAATGAAATTTGTGACCGGAACGCCGGAGACCGGACGGCTGGAGCTGTCAGAGCTGAAAACGGGGGCATATGACGAACAGACCGTCACCGTCCACGGGGCGGTGCACAGCAAGCGACCCATGGGGGAGGGGCTGACCTTTCTGACCCTGCGGAAGCGGGACGGGGTGCTCCAGTGTGTGTGCGGCGCAGGGATCGATCTGTCAAATGTGAGCGAGGAATCCGCCGTCATCGTTACCGGAACCCTCTGCCGGGAGCGGCGGGCGCCGGGAGGAATGGAGATCCGGGTGGAGGAGATTCAGATCCTCTCCTCCCCGGCGGAGCCCATGCCCGTACCGGTGAACAAGTGGAAGCTGGATTTGAACCTGGACACCGAGCTGGCACTGCGGCCGGTGGTGCTGCGCAATCTGAGAAAGCGCTCCGTGTTCAAAATTCAGGAGGGCCTGGGCCGGGCCTTCCGGGAGTATCTCTCCGAGGAGGGCTTTACGGAGATTCACACCCCCAAGATCGTCCACGCCGGGGCGGAGGGGGGCAGCAACATCTTCCGGCTGGAATACTTCAACCGCAAGGCGTTTCTGGGCCAGTCCCCCCAGTTTTACAAGCAGATGATGGTGGGGGTCTACGAGAGGGTATACGAGGTGGCCCCGGTGTTCCGGGCGGAGAAGCATTCCACCCCCCGGCACCTGAACGAATACACCTCCATGGACTTCGAGATGGGGTATATCCGCTCCTTCTACGACATTATCGAAGTGGAAACGGGCTATCTCCGGTACGCCATGGAGCTGCTCCGGCGGGAGTACGCCGATGACCTGGAGCGGCTGGGGATTCAGCTGCCAAACGTAGAGCAAATCCCGATTTGCACCTTCTGGGAGGCCAAGGAGCTGGCCGCCGCCAAGTACCACCGTCCCATCCGGGATCCCTACGACCTAGAGCCGGAGGAGGAGGCCAACATCGGCCGCTACTTCCAGGAGGAGTATGGGGCGGACTTCGTCTTTGTCACCCACTATCCCACCAAAAAACGGCCCTTCTACGCCATGGACGACCCGGAGGACCCCAAATATACCCTGTCCTTCGACCTGCTGTTCCGGGGTATGGAGGTCACCACCGGGGGCCAGCGCATCCACGACTACAAAACGCAGGTGGAGAAGATGCTGTCCAAGGGGATGCACCCGGAGGAATTCACCTCCTACCTGACTATCCACAAGCACGGGATGCCCCCGCACGGTGGCCTGGGCATCGGTCTGGAGCGGTTGACCATGAAGCTGTGCGGCCTGGATAACGTCCGGTACGCCTGCCTGTTCCCCAGAGATCTGAGCCGTCTGGAGCCGTGAGTCATAAAGGAGGAATACTGTCATGAAAATTACCGAAGAGATGGTGGACTACGTCTCCGCTCTCTCCCGCCTGAAGCTGCCCCCGGAGGAAAAGACTCGGATGACCG
>JAJQEM010000082.1:1985-5379 GCA_021201635.1 Clostridiales bacterium
ACGGGGAGAGCTATCTTGTGCCCAAGACGGTGGAATAGGAGGGACGAGACATGAGTCTCCGCTCTCTCCCGCCTGAAGCTGCCCCCGGAGGAAAAGACTCGGATGACCGGGGAGCTGGAGCAGATCATCGGCTATATGGATATTTTGAATCAGTTGGACACCACCAATATCGAGCCCATGAGCCACACCTTCCCGGTGAAAAACGTCCTCCGGGAGGACGTGGTGGAGCCGTCCTTTCCCCGGGAGGCGCTGCTGGCCAACGCCCCCGCCCCGGACGGGGAGAGCTATCTTGTGCCCAAGACGGTGGAATAGGAGGGACGAGACATGAGCCTGCTGGAACTGACTGCCCTAGAGTTGGGCAGAGCCATCAAAGCCGGGGAGGTCTCCGTCCCTGAGGCCACTCGAGAGGCCCTGGCGGCCATCGAGGCCAAAAACCGGGAGAACAACGCCTTTATCACCGTCCTCAACGATCGGGCCATGGAGGAGGCGGAGGCGGTGCAAAAAAAAATCTCCGCCGGGGAGCTGAACGGTCCTCTGGCGGGGGTGCCCCTGGCCATCAAGGACAACATCTGCACGAAAGGGGTCAAGACCTCCTGCGCCTCCAAAATACTGGGGGACTTTGTGCCCCCCTATGACGCCACCCTCACGGAGAAAATCCACGCCATGGGGGGCGTTGTGCTGGGCAAGCTGAACATGGACGAGTTCGCCATGGGCTCCACCACCGAGACCTCCTTCTACGGCCCCACGAAAAACCCCTGGGAGCTGGGCCGGGTGCCCGGCGGCTCCTCCGGCGGGGCGGCGGCGGCGATTGCCGCCCGGGAGTGCTGGTACGCCATCGGCTCGGACACCGGCGGCTCCATCCGTCAGCCCGCCTCCTACTGCGGCGTCACCGGCATGAAGCCCACCTACGGCACCGTCTCCCGGTACGGGCTCATCGCCTACGCCTCCTCCCTGGATCAGATCGGCCCTCTTGCCCGGACTGCCGAGGACTGCGCTGCCATCCTGGACGGCATCCAGGGAAAGGATTCCAGAGACGGCACCAGCCTGGACGCCCCTCATGGCACGCTGTTGGCAAATCTCTCCGGCGACCTGACGGGGATGCGCATCGGCGTCCCCACCGACTGCTTTGGGGAAGGGCTGGACAGCCAGGTGTCTGAACGGGTCCTTGCCGCCGCCCGGGTCCTTCGGGACCGGGGAGCCGTGGTGGAGGAGTGCAGCCTGCCCGTTATGGAGTACGTGGTGCCCACCTACTATATCATCGCCGCTGCCGAGGCCAGCAGCAACCTGTCCCGGTTCGATGGGGTGAAGTACGGCTGGCGGGCGGAGGGGTATTCCGACCTGACCGATCTCTACAACAAGACCCGCACCGAGGGCTTCGGGGCAGAGGTCAAGCGGCGCATCCTGCTGGGCACCTTCGTCCTCTCCACCGGCTACTACGACGCCTATTACCGCAAGGCGCTTCAAGTAAAGGCAGTCATCAAGGATGCCTTTGACCGGGCATTTGAGAAATATGATCTGTTGCTTATGCCCGTTGCCCCCACTACCGCTCCCAGACTGGGGGAGAGCCTGTCCAACCCGTTACAGATGTACCTGTCCGACATCTACACCGTCTCGGTCAACCTGGCGGGTCTGCCAGGTATCTCCATCCCCTGCGGACTGGACGGGAACGGGATGCCCGTGGGGGCCCAGCTGGTGGGCCCTGCTCTGGGAGAGCAAAAGGTGCTCAACGCCGCCCACGCCTTCCAGCAGAGCACGAACTATCACACCCTCGTCCCCCCAGAGCAAGGAGGTGTTCGATAATGGATTGGGAAATCGTCATCGGTCTGGAGACCCACGTGGAGCTGGCCACCCGGACCAAAATCTTCTGCTCCTGCACCACCGAGTTCGGGGGAGCGCCAAACACCCACTGTTGCCCTATCTGCACCGGTATGCCGGGCACCCTGCCTGTCATGAACAAGCGGGTGCTGGAATATGCCGCCAAGGCCTGCTTGGCCCTCAACTGTGAGATCACCCGGTACTGCAAATTTGACCGGAAGAACTACTTCTATCCCGACTTGCCCAAGGCCTATCAGATCTCCCAGCTCTACCTCCCCATTGGACGCAACGGGAAGGTGCCCATTCAGGTGGGCCAGGAGGAGAAGATTATCCGCATCCATGAGCTGCACATGGAGGAGGACGCAGGCAAGCTGGTCCACGACAACTGGATCGACCAGACCCGGGCGGACTACAACCGCTGCGGCGTCCCCCTCATCGAGATCGTCACCGAGCCGGACTTCCGTTCCGCTGACGAGGTCATCGCCTATCTGGAAAAGCTCCGCTCCACCCTGGAATATCTGGGGGTCTCCGACTGCAAGATGCAGGAGGGCTCCCTCCGGTGCGACGTGAACCTGTCCGTCCGCCCCATGGGCTCCTCTGAGCTGGGCACCCGGACGGAGATGAAAAACCTGAACTCCTTCAAGGCCATCGCCCGGGCCATCCGCTACGAGGCCCGCCGCCAGCAGGAGCTTATCGAGATGGACCATAAAGCAGTCATCCAGGAGACCCGCCGCTGGGACGAGAACAAGGACGCCTCCTTCTCCATGCGCTCCAAGGAGAACGCCCAGGACTACCGGTACTTCCCGGAGCCTGACATTCCCCCCATGGAGCTGAGCGAGGACTATCTGGTGAGCCTCCACTCCGGTCTGCCGGAGATGGCCCAGGCCCGGCAGCAGCGGTATGTCCGGGAATTCGGCCTCCCGGAGTACGATGCAGAGCTGCTCACCGGCACCCGTGCCCTGGCGGACTTCTTCGAGGCCACGGTGGCTCTTGGAATCCCGCCGAAGGAGGTGTCCAACTGGATGATGGCAGAGCTGCTCCGCACCCTGAAAGAGAAGGGCATGGAGGCCAAGGACATGGCCCTGACACCGGGAACCCTGGCCACCATCATCCAAATGGTGTCCGACGGCAAACTGAACCGGAGCACCGCCTCTCAGGTGTTCTCCGCCGTCTTTGACGAAGACGCCGACCCAGTCTCCTACGTGAAGACCCACGGCCTGGAGCAGATCAGCGATGCCGGACTGGTGGAGGAGACGGTAAAGACCGTCCTGGCCGCCAACGCCGCCCAGGTGGCGGAGTACCGCTCCGGCAAGCAGAAGGTGTTCGGCTTCCTGGTAGGGCAGTGTATGCGGGCCTTCAAGGGCAAGGCCGACCCCAAGGTGGTCAACCGGACCCTGCGGGAGCAGCTGGACGGGTGAGGAATGGTGCGAATTCGCCGGGAGATTTATGCTCATCGAAGGTGCGTGCTGCACCCCTCAGTCGCCTTGCGGCGACAGCTCCCCTTTCAGGGGAGCCGAAAAGGGGGGGCACCGCCCATTACCTCCCCTGAAAGGGGAGGGGGACCGGCGTAAGCCGGTGG
>JAJQEM010000095.1 GCA_021201635.1 Clostridiales bacterium
AGCAATGAGGCATTGGCCGCCGTTCTTGCTGCCAAGTAAATGCTGTTGCCCTGGCTTTTCCTGTCTGTCTGATTTACTTCCATCCATATTCCTGCTATAATAGGTTCAGCTTTCTTTCAGGGAGGGATCGCCATGCCACGTATCGCCATTGTAGAGGACGACGCCGCCTGCGCCCGGCAGCTCCAGGAGTATGTGGAGCGGAACAGCCGGGAGACGGGGACAGAGCTGCAAACCACCCTGTTTCCAGACGGGCTGGACGTGGTGGAGGACTATCGCCCGGTGTGGGACGTGATTTTGATGGACATCGAGATGCCCAATCTGGACGGCATGAGCGCCGCCAAACGCATCCGGGAGCAGGACCCGGCGGTGGTGCTCATCTTTATCACCAACATGGCCCGGTTCGCCATCCGAGGCTACGAGGTGGACGCCATGGACTTTGTCTTAAAGCCGGTGAAGTATCCCCAGTTCTCCCTCAAGCTGAAAAAGGCCCTGGGCATCGCCGGACGCAGGAGCCGCCGGTTCCTGATGGTCAGCGACGGGGACCTCTCCCGCCGGGTGGCCACCGACACCATCTCTTACATCGAGGTCATCAACCACCGGCTCCACATCCACACCTCGGAGGAGACCTTTGTCATCCGGGGCAGTCTCCAGGACATGGAGGAGCAGCTGGCAGGGCTGCCCTTTGTCCGGTGCAGCCACAGCTATCTGGTGAACCTGGCCAACGTCGCCGGTGTAAAGCGGGACGCCCTTCTGGTGGACGGGCAGGAGATCCCTGTGAGCCGCCCCAAGCGGAAGGAAGTGCTGCAACAGCTGTCCGACTATCTGGGAGGTGGGTTCCGGTGATCGAATCGTGGGGAGATTTTCTGCTGTCCCTGTCCCTCCCGGCGGAGCTGATGGTGGCCGCCGCCCTCTATTTTGCCCGGTGTCCCAGGAGAAACCGCTTTTTCATCCGGCTCCTGCCGGGCGGGATTCTTACGCTTCTTCTGCCCATGTGGGTGTTGGGCCTGTGGAACGTCCTGCTGCCGGGGGCGTGGCAGAGCCAGATGGCCTATTCCCTGATCTACTCCTTCGCCGCCTACTTTGCCGTGGCCGGGCTGACGCTTCTGTGCTTCCGGCTCCCCCTCCGGGAGGCCTTTTATGGCACGACCTGCGCCTATCTGACCCAGCACCTTGCCTATTGCTTTCACCGGCTGCTGTTCCCCCAGGCGCTGAACGACACGCTGGACAGCTACAGCGTGGGCTATCTGCTGGTCTACGGTCTGGTCTATCTGGCAGCCTATTACGCCTTTGCCCGACACCTGCTCACCGGCGGGGAGTATCTGGTGAAGGGGGCCTATTCCCTGGCCACCACCGTCAGCGCCCTGTCCGTGGCCCTGGTACTCAGCGCCGTGGCCCAGGAACTGCGGACAGTGGACGGAACGCTGTACCCCGTCTGTCTGCTCTACGCCATCGCCTGCTGCTCCTTCGTGCTATGGATTCAGGTGAACCAGAAGCGGCGGCTGGACGACCAGCGGCGGCTGGACGTGCAGGAGCAGCTCTGGCTCCAGCACAAGGCCCAGTACGAGATGGCCACGGAGAACGTGGAGCTCATCAACCGCAAGTGCCACGACCTGAAGCACCAGATTGCCGCCCTCCGCAGCATCTCCGACCAGGGCCAGCGGGAGCAGTCCATCCAGGAGCTGGAGCAGTCGGTGATGATCTACGACTCCATGGTGGAGACGGGCAACGGGGTGCTGGACACGGTGCTGACGGAGAAGAGCCTGCTCTGTGAGCAGCGGGGCATCACCCTGACCTGTGTGGCGGACGGGGCCTGCCTTTCCTTTATGGACGCCGTGGACATCTATGCTCTGTTCGGCAACGCCCTGGACAACGCCATCGAGGCGGTGAGCGCCCTGGAGGACGAGGAGCTGCGCACCATCGCCGTCACCGTGTTCGCTCGGGCAGACCTGGTCTTTCTCCAGCTGGAGAACTACTACGGCGGCACGCTGAAGGGAGAGGGCGCTCTGCCGGAGACCACCAAGGAGCAGGAGCCGGGGTATCACGGCTTCGGGCTCAAGAGCATCCGCTACACGGCGGAGAAGTACGGGGGCTTCCTCACTGTCCAGACCGAAGACAACATCTTCCTCCTCCGGGTGACCATCCCCCGGTATCAGTCATAATAGACAGCTCTATCGGAGATGTCTTTTCTGTAAGTGGCGCAAGTTACGCCGGAAAACGTGCAAACTGGGTCAGCCTTCCTCCTTTTTCCGTCTTTCTGTGCTATGCTTTGGGCAGCAAGCCAGAGAAGTTCTGGAAAAAGGAGGAAAATTTTTATGAAAGAAACCGCCCAAGGCGGCGTCCGCCGCCCCGGAAGAGTGCCCTTCGTGCTGATGTGCATCCTTCTGGTCATCCTGATCGTGCTCAATGCAGCGCTGATCACTCTGGTACCCCAGTATTATGACACCATCAACTCTTTCCTGGCCCCCGCCGCCGACGAGGAGGCCACCGCAGCAGCCGCCCAGGCCTCCAAGGACATGACCCAGGAGATCGAGAGCGAGGGCATCGTCCTGCTGGAGAACAACGACAGCACCCTGCCCCTGGCCTCCGGCACCGCCGTCAACCTGTTCGGCTACGGCTCCCGTGACACCGTGTACGGCGGCTCCGGCTCCGGCTCCGGCGACAGCACCAACAACGTGACCCTGGCCGAGGGCCTGGAGAACGCCGGGCTCACCGTCAACCAGGAGCTGGTGGACTTCTACGATGAGCACTATATTGAGCGCACCGGCGTGGGCTACACCGGCAACAACTTCGACATCAACGAGCCGTCTGTGGACGAGTACTCCGACGAGCTGCTGGAGAACGCCAAAGCCTATTCCAGCGTGGCCGTGTTCGTCATCTCCCGTCTGGGCGGCGAGGGCGCAGACCTGCCCATGGACATGGACCCCGACAAGGTCACTGAGATCGTGGCCTCCGGCGCACTGACCGAGCAGACAGTCAGCGGCGGCGACGCAGGCAAGCACTACCTGGAGCTCCAGCAGGTGGAGATCGACGTGCTGAACATGATCAAGGAGAACTTTGACACCGTCATCGTCCTGGTCAACTCCACCAACGCCATGGAGCTGGGCTGGCTGGAGGAGGACGGCATCGACGCCGCCCTGTGGATCGGCTGCCTGGGCTCCACCGGCGCCAACGCCGTGGGCGAGGTGCTGGCGGGCATCGTGAACCCCTCCGGCCGCACCTCCGACACCTTCGCCTATGAGGTGGAGAGCGCCCCCAGCTACTACAGCCTGGGCGACTACGACTACACCAATATCGAGTGGACGAACACCAACCCCATCGCCGCCAGCACGGACCCGGACAACTACCACTATGTGGACTACATCGAGGGCATCTATGTGGGCTACCGCTACTATGAGACGGCGGCGGCGGACGGCTTCATCGACTACGACGCCACTGTCCAGTACCCCTTCGGCTACGGCCTGAGCTACACCAGCTTTGAGCAGGAGATCACCAACTTCACCAACGACGGCACCACCATCACTGTGGATGTCACCGTCACCAACACCGGCTCCGTGGCGGGCAAGGACGTGGTCCAGATCTACTACACCGCCCCCTACACCGTGGGCGGCATCGAGAAGAGCGAGGTCGTCCTGGCGGACTTCGACAAGACGGAGACCCTGGAGCCCGGCACAAGCGAGACGATTACCATCAGCTTCCTCTATGAGGATATGGCCTCCTACGACTACTCCGGCATCAAGGCCGAGGGCGGCGCTTACGTCCTGGAGGCCGGTGAGTATGAGATCAAGCTGATGAACAACTCCCACGACCTCATCGACAGCCGCACCGTCACCGTGGACGCCGACGTCATCTACAACGACGAAAACGACGGCGCCCGCTCCACCGACAGCATCGCCGCCGTCAACCAGTTCGACGACGTCAGCTTCGGCGAGTGCACCACCTACCTGACCCGGGCCGACTGGGAGGGCACCTTCCCCACCGAGCGGGCCGCCTTCAGCCGGGAGGCCTCTGAGGAGACCCTGGCCGTTATCAACGACACCTCCATCCCCACCGACGAGAGCGCCGAGGCCATCGTGGTGGCCGACCACGGTCTGACCTTGGAGGACGTGGCCGGGCTGGACTATGACGACCCCCTGTGGGATGAGCTGCTGGAGCAGGTCTCCGTGGACGAGATGGTGAACCTGGTCTCCAACGGCGGCTGGGCCACCCAGGCGGTGTCCTCCGTGGGCAAATCCGCCTATGTGGAGGTGGACGGCCCCAACGGCATCAACAACATTATGGCGGGCACCACCGGCACCCAGTACTGCGCCCAGTCCGTGCTGGCCTGCACCTGGAACACCGACCTGGCCTATGAGATGGGCGTGACCTTCGCTCAGGAGGCCATCGCCATGGAGGTGGCCGCCCTGTACGCCCCCGCCATGAACATCCACCGCTCCCCCTTCTCCGGCCGGAACTATGAGTACTACTCCGAGGACGGCGTCCACTCCGGCAAGATGGCCGCCGCCGAGGTGCAGGGCATCCAGTCCCAGGGCGTGACCACCTACTGCAAGCACTTTGCCGTCAACGACCAGGAGTCCAACCGGGATTCCGGCGGCGTGCTGACCTGGGTGAACGAGCAGGCCATGCGGGAGATTTACTTCAAAGCCTTTGAGATCGCCGTGAAAGAGGGCGGCACCCGTGGCATCATGTCCTCCTTCAACCGGGTCGGCGCCACCTGCGCCGCCGAGAGCTCTGCGCTGCTCAACACCGTTCTCCGGGACGAGTGGGGCTTTGAGGGCACCGTCATCACCGACTGCATCCTCCAGCTCTCCTATGTGAACATCGACCGGGCCATCGCCTCCGGCAACGACCTAATCCTGTCCCTGGCCAACATCCAGTCCCTCACTGAGGCTCTGACCGGCACCAATTCCGGACAGCAGGACCTCCGCACCGCCACCCACAACATCCTCTACACCGCCGCCAACAGCGTGGGTGAGGAGGTCAGCGCCACCCCCGTGGCCTACTGGCTGTACATCACCGTGGGCGTGGTTGACGTGGCCCTGGTGGCCCTGTGCGTCCTCTACTTCGTCCGCCGCCACGGCAAGATGAAGAAGTGGAAGGCTGAGAACGCCGCCAAGTAAAGACATCCTCTGCTTCCCTAAGCAAAAAGGCCCCTCCGGGAGAAATCTCTCCCGGAGGGGCCCCCGTCTGTCAGGCTTCTCTGTCCTCTTTTGCCTCCACCGACAATACTTTTTAAAAAATGGTCGATTGTAAAATGAAGTTGAACACCTAAAAAATCCATAGCGATTG
>JAJQEM010000042.1 GCA_021201635.1 Clostridiales bacterium
CCGGCCAGGATCTTGCCGGAACGGGCGGTGGGGGTGCCGTCCTCATTGAACAGCAGTCTGCGGTTCTGGTTGGAGACCAGGAAGCCCGGGGCGATGGCGTTGCAGCGGATGCCGGTGCCTGCAAAGTGGGTGGCCAGCCACTGGGTAAAGTTGCTGACGGCCGCCTTAGCACCGGAGTAGGCGGGGATCTTGGTCAGCGGGATATAGGCGTTCATGGAGGAGATGTTCAGGATGCAGCCGGACTTGCGCTCCACCATGTCCTTGGCAAAGGCCTGGGTGGGGAGAAGGGTGCCCTGGAAGTTCAGCTTGAACACGAAGTCCACGCCGCCCTGATCCAGGTCAAAGAAGGTCTTCTGGCCCTCCTTGGCCTCATGCTGATACTCGTTGTCGGTCTGAGCGCGGGCGTTGTTGCCGCCGGCACCGTTGATGAGGATGTCGCAGGGGCCCAGGTCGGCCAGGACCTGCTCATGGACGGCGGCCAGAGCCTCGGCGTCCAGGACATTGGCCTTGTAGCCCTCGCAGACAAAGCCCTCGGCCTTGCACTCGTCGGCCAGCTTTTTGACAGCGTCCTCGTTCAGGTCGAGGGCGGCCACTTTAGCGCCTGCCTGGGCGAAGGCCCGGGCCATGGTGCCGCAGAGCACGCCGCCAGCGCCGGTGACGACGACGACTTTGCCGGAGAAATCAACGTTCAGAGGAAGATCGATCATTTGAAACACTCCATTTCTGTGTGATTGCCGGAGACGGACGGCCTGTCCGGCCGGCGGTGATTAAGCTGGCTTCCGCCAGAGGGACAACATGGTCAGAGATCGAAATACCGGGCGGCGTTGTAATAGCTGATGCCCTGGACGATCTTTTTCAGCGCCTTCTCGTCATTGGGATATTCCCCGTTCTCCACCCAGCCGCCGATCAGGTTGCACATGACCCGGCGGAAGTACTCGTGGCGGGTGTAGGACAGGAAGGAGCGGGAGTCGGTGAGCATACCGATGAAATTCCCCAGCAGGCTCAGGTTGGCCAGGGAGGTCATCTGCTCCACCATGCCCGCCCGGTTGTCGTTGAACCACCAGGCGGAGCCGTGCTGGATTTTGCCGGGGACCTCGGTACCCTGGAAAGCACCGATGAGCACGTCCAGCTGGGCGTTGTCGGCGGGGTTCAGGGAGTAGAGGATGGTCTTGGGGCACTCCCCGGTAGCGTCCAGATCGCTGAGCAGGGCCGCCAGCTCGGTGGTGCAGTTGGTGTTGGCGATGATGTCATAGCCGGTGTCGGGGCCAAGCTGGGCAAACATCCGGGCGTTGGGGTTGCGGATGCAGGAGTAGTGGAGCTGCATGGCGATGCCCAGCCGGGCATAGGCCCGGGCGCAGGCCAGGAGCAGGGTGGTCTGATAGCCCTCGATCTCCTCGATGGTCAGCTTCTCTCCCGCCAGCGCCTTGTGGTAAGCGGCGTCCGCCTCCTCCGGGGTGCAGGGACGATACATCACGTAGTCCAGGCCGTGGTCTGCCGCACGGCAGCCGTTGGCGTGGAAGTACTCGATGCGCTCCACCAGGGCGTCCGCCACGTCCTGGGCGGTGGACAGCGCCCGTCCTACCACGGCGGAGAGCTGGGTGATGTAGTCCGCAAAGCCCACCTTGTGGAGGTTCAGGGCCTTGTCCGGCCGGAAGGAGGGACAGACCTTGGTCTCAAAGGTGGGGTCGGCGGCGATCTTCTGGTGCCACTCCAGGGAGTCCACCGGGTCGTCGGTGGTGCCGACCATGGCCACGTTGGACTGACGGACGAGACCCCGGGCGGTGAAGTTGGGGTCGTTGCGCAGCTTGTCGTTGCACAGATCCCAGACCTCCTTGGCGTTGTCGCCGTTGAGATGGCCCTCAAAGCCGAAGTAGTTCTTCAGCTCCAGATGGCACCAGTGGTACATGGGATTGCCGATGCACAGCTCCAGGGACTCGGCGAACTTCTGGAACCGCTCGAAGGCGGGCTTGTCGCCGGTGATATAGTCCTCGCTGATGCCGTTGGAGCGCATGACCCGCCACTTGTAGTGGTCGCCTCCCAGCCAGACCTCCGCCAGATTGTCAAAGCGGCGATCCTCATAGATCTCCTTGGGGGAGATGTGGCAGTGATAGTCCACCAGGGGGAGGCCCTCTACATAGTCATGATAGAGGTGCTGCGCTGTGGGAGTTTCCAGGAGAAAATCCTTGTCCAGAAACGGTTTCATAGTCTGTAACGGGCCGGGCGGTCAAGGCAGGCCCTACGCTCCTTTCAGGTCGAGATGGTGCAGGCGGCGAAGAGGCTCCGCCGACCCTGGATTGCGCTGAAATAAGAATACCATATTTTCAGGAAAAGTGCAAAGGTTAAAATAAAGTGCTTGCGTTTTCTTCTTATCTGACAAATTTTCCGGCCCACTTTTGGCAATTTTACCAAAAGTGAGGAAAAACATCCGAAAAAACGGTGCAAAAGGGGAAAAGAAGCCGTGCCATAGGCAGCAAAACAGGTAAAAAAGAAAAGAAATGGGGAAAACAGGTAAACGTTTACTTGCAGAGGCAGCGAAATGATGGTATAATCGATAAAGTAAAGAGAATTTCGGATACTTTTTCAGGGAAAAAGGAAGAAAAACAGCGGGAGATGTCCCGTCGCCGGAGGGGTTGCTATGGCTTGTACACTAAAGGACGTGGCGGAGCGGGCAGGTGTGTCCATCGTCACGGTGCATAAATGTATCTATGGAAAGCTGGGCGTGGGGGAGGAGACCCGAAAACGGGTCCTGGCCGTGGTGGAGGAGCTGCACTATACGGTGAACTCCTCGGCCTCCTCCCTGAAACGGGGGGACCTCCGCCTGGCGGTACTCTGCCCGGGAAAGCCGGGGCAGCGGAATTCCTTTCACGAAAAGCTGACCCAGGGGGCGGAGCGGGCGGCCCGGGAGCTGGCCTCCCAGGGGGCCGGTGTGCAGCTTTTATCCTGCGGCGCAGACTGGCGGCAGGAGGAAAAGCTGCTCCAGAGCCTCCTGGACGAGGGAAAGGTCCAGGGCGTGGCGGCCTACTGTCTGGACGACGAGCGGCTGGACACCATCCTGGGCCGCTTCCGGGAGCGGGACATCCCGGTGGTCACCTTCAACGCCGACGCTCCGGCCTCCGGACGTCTGGCCTGCGTCACCGCCCCCGCCCGGCAGATGGGGGAGCTGGCGGCGGAACTGCTGGTCAAGCTGGACGGACGGCACCGACGCATCGTCATCGTGGGCGGCGACAAGCGCCTGAGCATCCTCCGGGAGAACACCACCGGCTTTTACTCCTACATCCAGCAGCACGACCCGGAGATTTCTCTCCTGGAGATCAACAACTCCAGCCGCTCCAGCCTTCGCAGTGAGCTGGAGAAGGTGCTGCTCAGCCTGGATGACGTCACCGGCATCTACTGCTCCATGACCCGGAACGCCCTGCCGGTCTGCCAGTGCCTGAAACGGATGGGGCTGGTGGGAAAGGTGCGGTACGTCTGCACCGACGTGTTCGAGGAGCTGCGCCCCTACCTCCTGGACGGCACCATTGACGCTGCCATCTGGCAGGATCCCAGCCTCCAGAGCTACAACGCTGTTCAATTGCTCTATCGCTATCTGGTCACCGGCAAGCTGGACGAGACCTGCTTCCGTATCCCCATCGGCCCGGTACTGTGCAGCAATTTCGATTATTTCCTATGACGGGTCGGGAGGCTCCATAATATCCTCCGCCAGGCACTCCCAGTGACACAGCACCCCGTCTCCCCGGTACACCCGGTCGCCGGGATACACCTCCCCGCCGCAGGCGTCGCAGTACCCGGCGGGCAGGACTGCCTGGGGGTCGGGCAGCCGGGGACAAAACTCATATTTCATTGCGGTCGCCTCCTTTTATCCACAGCATACACCGGAAGTGCGGGAAAGAATATGCAACAGACGAACTTTTTAGAGAAAATTTTCCCCTTTTGGCGGGGAAACTGCACTGTTGCGCAAATCCACTTGGCTCCCTCTTTGAGGCGAATCCGCTCCAACCACCACCGAATTTGCCAAAGGGTTTCCTTTTCACGCCCCGTGTGCTATAATCATTTCAACCGTCGGGCGCAAATGCTGCCTGAGAAAAGAGGTCGTTTTGATGAAAATCGTATTTTTGGAGCCGCTGGGCATCCCCAATGAGGATCTGCTGGCCCAGGCCAGAGCCGCCCTGGGCCCTGACGTGGAGCTGGTGGCCTATCCTGACCGGAAGGAGGACGAGGCCACTCTGGTGCAGCGCAGCGCCGGGGCAGATGTGGTGGTGCTGTCCAACTTCCCCTATCGGGAGAACGTCATCCGCCAGTGTCCTGACCTGAAGATGATCTGTGTGGCCTTCACCGGCACCGACCATGTGGATGTGGACTACTGCCACGCCCACGGCATCACCGTCTGCAACTGCGCTGGCTACTCCACCGTGGCGGTGGCCGACCTGGTGTTTGGGCTGGTCATCGACCTGGCCCGGAACGTCCTGCCCTGCGACGCCGCCTGCCGTCAGGGAGGCACCAAGGCGGGCCTGGTGGGCTACGAGCTGGAGGGCAAGACCTTCGGCGTGGTGGGTACCGGGGCCATCGGCCTCCGGGTGGCGAAGATCGCCAACGCCTTCGGTTGCAGGGTCCTGGCCTGGAGCCGGACGAAGAAGGCCGTGGAGGGCGTGACCTATTGCGACACCCTGGAGGAGCTGCTGCCCCAGTGCGACATCGTCTCCCTCCATGTCCCCCAGACCCCGGCCACTGTGGGCCTCATCGGGGAGCGGGAGCTAAAGCTGATGAAGAACACCGCCCTGCTCATCAATACTGCCCGTGGCCCGGTGGTGGACTCCGCCGCTCTGGCTGCCGCCCTGAAAAACGGGGAGATCGCCGGAGCCGGTGTGGACGTGTTCGAGCAGGAGCCGCCCATCTCCGCCGACCATCCCCTCCTGTCCGCCCCTCACACGGTGCTCACCCCCCACGTGGCCTTCGCCAGCCAGCAGGCCTTTGAGAAACGGGCGGTCATCGTGGTGGAGAACCTGAAGCAGTTCCTGGCGGGCACCCCCCAGAATCTGGTGTAAAGGCAGAACGAACGCCCTTTGATATGACCAAAACCCTCCGTCCTTCGGAAATCGAACGGACGGAGGGTTTTGTGCGCTTTGCAGCGGAATATGGAGGAAAACTGTGAAGGAACAAAAGAAAATTTGTGGTCGATTGTAAAATGAAGTTGAACACCTAAAAAATCCATAGCGATTGAAT
>JAJQEM010000090.1 GCA_021201635.1 Clostridiales bacterium
TCTATTAAAAATTTTTCGCGGATGTGTTCAACTTGCACTTGCAATTTTCGAAAAATATTCAAAGTGTATTGATTTCCTGAATGAAAGTATTTATGATTAAGGGGAACGACAGAATCAACGACAGGAGAGGTAAGTATGAATCCATTGCAGCGCATGGAGGCTCACAAGGACAGCTTTACCCAGAATGAAATGCTGATTTACAAGACGATCTCGCAGAATCCCTCCCGCATTGTTCACATGACGACCAGCACTCTGGCCGAGGAGTGCGGGGTCTCCCAGCCCACGCTGTCCCGCTTTATCAAGGGGCTGGGCTACAATCGGTATCAGGATTTCCGGGTCGCACTGATTACATGGCAGGCGACCCAGGAAGACCTGGGCGCACAGGGGACAGACCACCTTGCCTACTTTAACGACCTCTATCAGACGATCCAGCAGGGGGAGCAGCTGCTGACAGACGAATTTCTGACAGAGACGGCGGCATACATCGACGGCTTTGACCGGGTATTTCTCACCGGCACAGGCAAGAGCTTTCAGCCCGCCCAGCTGTTTGAAATCCTCATCCGCAAGGGCCGGCGCATTTTCCATGCAGTCAGCCGGGATCTGCTGATTGAGGTGGCGGACGTGATGGGCGAAAACGACCTGCTGATCGTCTTTTCCGTCAGCGCCGGGGCGCACATTATGCAGGATGCCTGCCGGACAAACGGCAAGGTGCTGCTGGTGACCGCCAACAGTATGCACGCCTACGGAAATCAGGTGGACAGAACTATCGTACTCCCCTACCTCACGCCGGATCCGGAGACCAGCTCTCTCTCTCCGGTCATGTTTGACATTCTGGTGGAGCTGCTGGTGCGCTATCTCATGCGGGAAGATCAGGCATAGCGTGAAAAAATACCGGCAGAGCGGTACCGTGTTGAAGCGGTACCGCTCTGCCGGCTTTTCATTCAAAGCATAAAGCAATGCCATTCTCCAAAGCTGACCGTCGGCATTGGAGAATGGCATCTTACTCTGTTATCTTGTTGTTTCCTGCTCGGCGGGCTGTTCCCCGTAGCCGCCGTAATGGTGATAGCCGCCGTAGCTGTAGCCATAACCGTAGCCGTAGCCGCCGGGGGCGGAGGTGACGCCGTTGAGAACGCACCCGATCATGTGGATGCGGCTCTCGGAGAGCTGCTCCAACGCCTCCTGAATGTCGCCGGTCTTGGCATAGTCCTGCTTGACCACGAAGATGGCGCCGTCCGCCAGGGGGCCAGCACCGCCGTATCGGTAATCATGCCCACCGGGGCGGTGTCCAAAATCACATAGTCCACCAGGGGCTTGACGCTGCTGAGCAGCTCCCGCATTTGCCGGGAATCCAGAATCTCCGAAGCGTTGGAGCAGGGCTTGCCGCCGGGGAGCACATAGAGCCGATGGGCCTTATCGTACTGAAATACCTCATCCAGCTTTGCCTCGCCGGTGAGCAGCTCATAGACGCCCTTGCCCGGCTGGAGCTGGAGCATCTCATGGACGGTGGGGTTGCGCAGGTCGCAGTCCATCAGCAGCACCTTCCGGCCATCCATGGCCAAAGACATGGCGATGTTAGCGGCCAGAGTGCTCTTGCCCTCTCCCGGGGCGGCGCTGGTGACCAGCAGGACCTTTCTGCCCCGCTCCCGGGCGTCCCGCTCGATACGGGTGCGCAGGACCCGAATGGCATCCAAAAAGCCCTGAGAGATGTGAGGGTTATAGATGGACACCATGGCCTGGGTCTTCCCTTTTGCCCGCCGCTTGACCGAGATCTGGGGAATGGAGGCCATGCACTCGATGTTGAGCCGCTTTTTGAAATCGGACTCCCGCTGGATGGTCTGTCGGGAGACAGCGATCAAGAACAGGATGGCCACGCCCACGATCAGGCCCAGCAGAGCGCCCCTGACGGCGGTGTTGACATAGTTGACCGTATTGGTGGGCACCGTGGGGATGCCGGACTCGTCCAGCAGCTCCAGCTCGGTGATGCCCACCACCTGCTCTGCCACCTGCGGGTAATTCTCGATCAGGGACTGAACAATGTCATAGGCCGCCTGAGGGTCGCTGGAGCGGACCTCGATGGTGAACAGGTTGGTGTTGGCCATGACAGAGGCGGTGATGGTGCCGTTCAGGGCGGTCACCCCCAGGTCCTCCGCCACGATCCGGGATAGGCTGCCGCTGGTGAGCAGATAGGGGAAGGTGGTCTCCAGCTGACTGGCGGTGGCGGTGTTGTAGTAGTTGCTGGTGGAATAGGTCCCCTGGCTGCTGGAGGTCACCGTGAAGGTGGCATAAGCCGTATACTGGGGCGTATAGGTCAGATAGGTGCGAAGGGCCAGCCCACCGGCTCCCAGCACTGCCAGCAGCAGCACCAGCCAGAAATAACGGCAAAACGCCTTCCACATCCCGCCCAGCAGGTGCATCAGGTCGATGGGCTCAACTGCCTCTTCTTCCTTATGGGTCCCGGAATATTCGCTCATCTCTCAGTCGCACCTCCTGTCATTTTTTCTCCTCCTGCTTACCATAGTAGGCGCCATAGCCCCGCTTGTACCGGCCATAGCCATACCCATAGCCGTAGCCATAGTAGCCATAGCTTCAGGTCCGGCTCCCGGAGAAAATACGGGTCTTGACGTCGTTAAAGATGCAGCCCAGCAGCTTTGCGTGGCTGTTCTCCAGGGTGTCGATGGCGTCGTTGATTTGAGGGGCATAGGTCATATTCTGCCGCACCACCAGCAGGGTGACGTCCGCATACTCCGCCAGCACCTCGGCGTCTGCCATGATCGCCATGGGGGGGCGAGTCGATCACCACATAGTCACTCCGGGTACGCAGCGCCTCGATCAGGCCCCGCATGGCGTCCCGGGCCACCAGCTCGGTGGAGTTGGTGCACCGTTTGCTCCCCAGCACCAGGTTGAGGCCGGAATCACGGTCCTGGAGCACCAGGTCGTCCACTGGAATATCTCCGGACAGGAAGGAGGACAGCTCCGCCGAGGGGGGACCGGCTTGGAAAACAGCTTGTGGATGGCGGGGCGGCGCAGATCGCCGTCCACGAGGACCACCCGCTCCATCTTCTGGGCCAGGGCCAGGGCGATATTGGCCGCCACCGTGCTCTTGCCCTCGTTCTCCGCCACGCTGGCCACCAGCAGCACCTTGGCCCCGTTCTTCTCCGACTGGTACATCAGTCGGGTGCGGAGCTTTTTAAAGGTCTCCGCAAACAGGAAGCTGGTGGCGAGCGACGTGGTGAGCAGTGCTTTTTTGGATCGCTGCAGACGGCTTTTCAGCGTCTTATATTTGTTTTCATGGTATACCGACAGATACAGCCGGGTGTCCAGCTTCCGGGTGACATCCTTTTCTGTCTTGACGGTATCCCGCTGGATGGAGAGGCATGCCAGCAGCAGGGCCATGGCGCCCATGCCCACCCAGAGGGCGTAGAACAGAGTGCTTCTCGTATTGAGGGAGTTGGAGGGCGACGTGGGCACCGAGGGCGCCTCCATCTCGTTGAGCACGATGTTGGACAGGATGTGGCTGGTGACCTGGTCATAGTTGTCCAGAATGCTCCGCAGAACACGGAATGCGCTCTCGGGGTCCTCCGGCGTGACCTGGAGGGTCATCAGGTTGGTGTCGGAGATCAGGCTGGCCTCAATGTCCGGCAGCTCGTCCACCCCCAGGTCTGCCATGACGTATTTCTTCAGCAAGCTGCTGTCCAGCACCTCCGCCAGCGTCTCCGCCGTGGAGCTGGAGACGGACAGGTCGGACACGACGCCGCCGGTGCTGCTCTTGGCGGAGATGATCAGGGTGGCGCTGCTGGTATACACCGGCACATAGACCAGCTGTAAAAACATCCAGGCCACCATGACCGCCGCCAGTCCGGCGGTGAGGATCATCCACCAGTCGTGCAGCAGATCCCGCAGAACGCTGAACACATCCACCGAGCTTGGCATTTGGAGCTGGGGGTTCTGTTGGACGGTCGTCTGATGCGAAGAATCGTGCTGACGGGAGCTGCTGCGCTGGGCAGAGCTCCCCCGGCGGGAGTGGCTGGAATTGGCACGCCGCTTTTGTTCTTCTGCCATAGCTGCCTCCTTTATTCCACCACTACCAGAAGCAGTGTCGTCCCCTGGTAGTCCTCGCCCTGATAGGTGAGATAGACCTGATAGACCCCAGCTGTGTCCATATCCACCGAACTGCGCACCCGGAGAGCGGTCCGCCGAAGGGTGGAACCGTCACTGCCGGTAGCGGAAGCAGCTCCCTCGGAGAAGGTATATCGGACGCTGCCTGCCACGACGCTCTCCACATAGGAGCGATAATCCGGCGCATCGTCCCCCACCTGGCAATAGACCAGATAGGACGAGAGGTTGATGTCGGCGTTGTTGTAATCCGGGTCATAGACCTCCAGCTCAGTGGAGAGGGAGGCGGTGTCTCCGGCGCTGTTAGTCACCGAGAAGGTGACCTGATAGACGCCGGCTGTGCGGGTGCTGAGGGTGCTGTCCGTGCTGACCTTGACCTTGCTGGTCACGTCCCCATCCAGGCAATCCGTGGCCTGAACCAGCTCCTCCAGGTCGATCTCCTCCCCTGTCTGATAGCGGAGGGAGTGGAGCAGGGTGAACCGTGGGCGGTGTAGTCGCTGTACTGGATCGCACGGGTGGCCTTGGTCACATTGCCGTCCGAGTCAAAGGCGGCGAAGGTCACCAGGCGCTTTTCGTCCCCATAGAAGTTGGAGATGCTCTCCACAAGGACGGAGGAGGTCACATCCCCGTCCCGCCCGTCCTGAGCAGTCACACCCTGGAGCAGGGTGTCCTCTCCGTCCTCGATGCTCACCGTGAGAGTCTCGTCCGGGACGGAAATGACAGGGCCCCCGTCCTGTCCTTCGGCCTTTTGTATGATATTCACCGCCAGAAAGAGTACGGTAATCACGAGAAAGCATCCTGCCCAAATCATCCGAAATCGTTTCATATCGGCTCCCATCCCGCCAGACCTTGTCTGGACTTCTCATTCTGTATCAAAATCGTGTGTACCAGCTGGGTCCGGAGCTGTGTCCGGAAATGCGGCGGTCTTTGCCCGACTGGTATGCACAAACAACCACATTTTAGAATAGCAGTTTTGAAGTGAAATGTCAATACACAGCCGAAGGGCAAGCAGGGCAACAGCATTTACTTTTTGAGTTTACAAAAAGTGCGGCTATAGGCCAAATTAACCTGATACAAACATGCGAATAC
>JAJQEM010000091.1 GCA_021201635.1 Clostridiales bacterium
GATTCAATCGCTATGGATTTTTTAGGTGTTCAACTTCATTTTACAATCGACCAATTGAGAGTTTTCGAAAATTGCACGAAACTACAATATATTGTGGTTTAATAAAAGAAAAACACCCATATACGGGATATGAGCGTTTCCTGATTTACTCTTTCCCAGACGACTTTGTCATCATGGCATGGGGCAACCCACAAATGGAATTGGCATTTCGGATTTTGCAGGAGCAAATTGAGGCTGACTATGGCGAATATATAAGCAATAAAGGTTGATTGCTGTAAAATTGAATACATGATAAAAGCCAGAAAGCTCAGGCACTCAGCAATGAGCGCTTGGGCGTTCCAGATGTTACTGATGAGACATCTGATGAAAGTCAGGTGTTTTTGTCAGGACTCCCAGAGTGGGCGGTTTTTCCCCGCTTCCATGAGAAATGTCTTTCCCCTGCCTCGATATTCTGCTATACTATCATTAAGAATGTTCTCCCCTCTCCGCCCGTCAGCGGAGGGCTGTATGTCAGGAGTGTCCCCTATGGAAGAAGAAAAACGAAATGTCTCCCCCCTGCTGGAGGGGCCGCTGGGCCGGATAGACCGCTGTGACTCACCGGTGCCCATCACCTGCCCGGATGCAGAGACGCTGCTGAACGCCCTAGCCTCTGGCCGGACGATTCCCCTGTGCTGTCCTGATGACTCCGCCGAGGAGATCGAATCCGCCGCCGTCACCGACCTGGAGCCGGACGCCCTGGCCCATGCGCTGGAGCGGCTGGCTCTGACAGCAGAGCGGACAGTACGGCTCCAGGGCAGCCCCGTTCTCTGTCTGGCAGAGGATCGCCTGGCGCTGGGCGAAGCATACGCCGGGCCACTGCTCATCTGTCCGGTGATGCTGGAGGGCGGCCCCGGACACTGGGAGCTCCGCCGTGGCAGCGAGAATCCTATTCTCAACCGTCCCCTGCTGGATCGGCTGGCCCAGGACTGTCCCGCCCCGGAGGGGAGCTGGCGGCTTGGCCGGGTCTTTCTCCGGGAGCAGCTGGCGGGCCTGCTGACAGGCCGGGAGGACTGGCGGCAGGAGGAGGGGCTGTGGCTGGGCTGCTTCCCGGTAGAGGCTCTGGAGCGATACGCTGCCCCGTCCCAGACCTGGCCGGAAGGCTCCCTTGCCGCCGCCCTCACCGGAGCGGGCGCCCTCCCTCCCCAATCCGCCCCTGACCCGAGTCTGTCCGCCCCGGCGGAGGAGGGCATTCTGTCCCCTCTCCCCCTGGACGGGGTGCAGATGACCGCTCTGGCCCGGCTGGGTCACGACGGGCACCTTTTGGTCTCCGGAGGACGAGGCTCCGGGCGGACCCAGCTGTTGGCAGGTCTGTTGACCAACGCCATGGGAGGCCGTCAGCACATCCTGGCGGTGGCCCGAACAGAGCGGGACCGCACCGATCTGCTCCATCGGATGGAGGATCTGGGCCTTGGACAGCTCTGTCTCCATATTCCCCAGACCGGCGACCGAAAAAAAGCGGTGCTGCGGCAGTATAATCTGGCTCTCCAGCTCCGGCCCCGGGGAGACGGGGGAGACTTTTTCTCTCTGTCCCAGCAGACCCTCCAGGTCAGCCACCGGCTGGATCGGTATGTCTCCACCCTTCACACCCCCAGCCGCTGCGGGTTAACTCCCTATGAGCTCATCTGTCACTGCCTGGAGGAGCAGGAGACGGAGGGACTTCTTCCCCTGCCCTCCCCTATGCTCAGCCATCTGGACGCCGACGGCCTCCAGACCCGTCTGGATTGCGCCCAAGAGCTGGCCCGGGCTGCCCGTGCCCTGGGGCAGGCCCCTGCAGAACATCCTCTCTCCCCGGTCTGGGGCTGTGAGTATCGCCCGGAGCTGATGGAGGAAATACCCGCCCGGGCCGAGGAACTGTTTGCCGCCCTGGACACTCTGGAAGCCGCCGGAGCGGACTGGTGTGGACGCACCGGGATGTCTGCGCCTGGCTCCCGGGAGGATTGGGATCACCTGGCGGACATCGCCGGGCTGCTGCTGGAGTGGCAAGGCTATCCAGACAGCTGGTGCAGCTCTACCAAGATTCCCATGCTCTCCGACACCGTCCAGGAGCTCCGGGAGCGCACGGAGCGCCTCCGCTCTCTCCAGGACAAGGTGCTGGTCAATTGGGACGAGAGCGTGTTCGACATGGACGCCGTCAGTCTGGAGCAGCAGTGGAGCTTTCTCCAGGCGGACTGGACGCTTCCGAAAGAGCCTGACCGGGAGAGCGCTCTCCGCCGTCTGCTCACCCAGGCGGAAGGGCTGCTCAACGGGCTGGAGCAGATAGGCCGTCAGTGGTCAAAGGTGCTCCAGGTACCCGCCCCCACCACCCGGGACAGCTGGGAACGATATAACGAGATTGCCGCCGAGCTGGCCCGCTGGAAGGACATCCCCGGGGAGTGGGGTGCCTGTCCCAACATTCAGGGACTGTTATGGGACGTGGGCGAGCTCATCCGCCACGGCAGGCAGGCCAAGGAGAGCAAGGACGTCATCCTCCGGGACTGGAATGAGGACTTTCTCTCTATCGACGGCCGCTCTCTCCTGGCCCGCTGGGAGCACGAGGGCGGCAACTGGGGCATCGCCTGGCTGCGGAACCGGACCTCCCTCCGTTCCCAGCTGGAAAGCTGCTGCAAGGGTAAGCTCACCACCGACGGTATCGAGAGCGGCATCCACTGGCTCATTGACTTTCAGGATGAGCTGGCCCAGTGCGACACCATCTATCACCGCTGGGAGAAAGAGCTGAAAAGCGTCTACAAGGGAGAGGAGACCGTCTGGGTCTGGCTGGAGACCGCCCGCCGGGTGGCGGAGGAGAGCCATGCCTGGCTCACCGAGCTCACCGGCAGCGAGGACTTTCTGCGGAAATACGGCAGCTCTGACGAGGCAGTGGCCGCCGCCGAGGCCCTCCAGACCCAGTGGGAGCAGGCCCGGGAGGTGCTGGGCCGTCTGGATGTGATGATCGGCCGGACTGGTCAGCCGGACAGCCGGGACTGGCTGGTGGAGCGGCGAAACGACTGCCGCCGTCTCCGCAATTTGCTCACCATTCGCAAGCAGCTGGAGGCCCAGGCCAAAGAGCCGGTGGCCCTGGGTGATTTCGCCCAGGCCCTGCGGCTGCTGGCCGCCTGCCAGCGGGAGAGTGCGGCCATCGACGCCCTGATGGAGCGCTGGTCCGACGAGCTGGTCGACCTATATGACGGGCCGGACACCGACTGGGACGATCTCTATGCCCGGAGCGTCCAGGCAGTGCGCTCCGACGAGCTGTTGGGCGAGATGACCGGCGACCTGGCCCTTCGGGCAGCCCTTGCGGGAGACCCCGCCGCCCTGGACTGCGCCCGTGACCTGATTGACGCCTTCCGGGACGCCTCCGACCAGGCAGACCGCCTGGAAAACCTGGCCACCGCCCACCTCTCTGGGGACGGCCCGGACTGGGTAGGACAGCTCCGGACCGGATGCCAGACCCTGCTGGAGCACCTGGACGAGCTGGAGGACTGGATGAGCTGGCAGTTCCAGTGCCGCCGGGGTGAAAGCCTGGGGCTCCAGTTCTTCGTCAACTACTTCGACCATCCCATCCCCCCGGAGGAGGACGTGGCCGCCCTGTTCCGCAAGAGCATGTACCGGGCGCTGCTCCAGCAAGAGCTGGACTGGGTACCGGAGCTAAAGCAATTCTCCGCCCACCAGTTCCGGGAGCTGCTGCGGGACTATGCCCAGCTAGACGGGGAGCTGACCCGCCAGACACGGGAGGCCCTGTTTGACCTGATGACCGCCCACATCCCTGACATCTACCGGGAGGAAGACCTGCAGGAAGAGCTGGGACTGCTCCGCTGGGCCAACCGCAATGGAGCCAAGGACATCTCTCTGGACGGGCTGCTCCGGGGCCTGCCCAAGCTGACACGCTGGCTGTTCCCCTGCGTGCTGGCCAGTCCAGCTGACGCTCTGCGGTGCTTCTCCCCCGCTTCCGACGGCGCCCCCGTCTTTGACTACGTGGCGGTAGACGGAGCAGACCGTCTGGACGCTGACCTTGGGGCTCGGCTGGTAGGCCTGGGCCGGACTGCCCTGCTCTTGGGCGGAAATGCGCCGACTGAGAACACCCTCTGGACGGCCTGCCTGGCTGCAGGCGTGCCGGAGCTACGGCTGGATGGGTCCTATCTTCTCCGCCAGGAGAGCCTCCAGTGGCCGGATGCCCACTTTTTCCGCCGCCGGGGGCTGCCCTCTCCCCGGCCCATGGACTTCCGGATCCGTTACAAGACGGTGGTGGGGCGGATGGAGGACAACGCCAACCCCGCCGAAGCCGCTGCCGTGACCGAACAGGCGGTGCAGCTTGTCCAGGAAGGCCGGAGCGACCTGGCCATCGTCACCCTGACGGCAGAACAGGCCCGGGACATCCGCCGCCTGCTGGCCCAGGCCGCCGCTGAAAACCCGGACATCGCCGAAGAACTGAACGCCCTCCCCGTGGCCCCCACGGACGAGTGCAGCAGTCAGGGCCGGGAGATTATCCTGTTCTCCCTGACCCTGGCCATGGACAAATACGGCAGTCTCTCCCCCGCTCAAGCAGCGTTGGGAGGGCGCTCCGCCGCCGACCATTTCTCCGACGCCTTCGCCCCCTGCCGGGGAGAGGTCTGGCTGTATACCTCCCTTGACCGGGCAGACTGGCCCCGGCTGGAGGATGACAGCCTGGTGGAGTTGCTGGATTTCGCTGCCGGACAGACTCCATGCCCAGAGACACAGCCCCTTCCCTATCGAAACCGTATTCAGGAGGAGGTATGCGTCGCCCTGGCAGAGCGGGGCTGGTTGGCCCAGCCCGGCCCCATCTCCGACGCCATCTGCATCCCCCACCCGAACCGCCCCGGGGACTGGCTGCTGGCCATCCTGCTGGACGGGCCGGACTATGGGGCCATCCCCCGGACCCGGGAGCGGGAGCTGGGCCGGGCCGAGCTGCTGGGGGACATGGGCTGGAACCTGTGCCGGGTGTGGACCATGGACTGGTGGCAGGACCGGGACCGGGTGCTGGAGCAGCTGCTCCGGCTGCTGGACGTGCTGCTCCGGCGGGAGAACCAGCCGCAGCCCGACCCCCAGCCCCAGGAGGAGACATCCAAACGCCCCGCTCCGCCCCTGTACAC
>JAJQEM010000081.1 GCA_021201635.1 Clostridiales bacterium
TCGCTATGGATTTTTTAGGTGTTCAACTTCATTTTACAATCGACCAAAAAATCTCCAACATTGTCCTGATGGGCATTGGAGAGCCGCTGGATAATTTTGATGCGGTCATGCGCTTTCTGGAATTGGTCAACAATCCGGACGGAATCAACATCGGAATGCGGCACATTTCCCTTTCTACCTGTGGACTTACAGAAAAAATTGACAAACTTGCCAGTTATCGGTTACAATTAACTTTATCAGTATCCCTCCATGCCCCGGACGATGAAACCCGTTCCCGGCTGATGCCGGTCAACCGGGCAGTGGGAGTGGACAGGCTGTTTGACTGCTGCCGTCGGTACTTTGAGACCACCGGGCGGCGCATCTCCTACGAGTACGCCATGGTGGACGGAGTCAATGACCACGACTGGCAGGCCGATCTGCTGGCCCGTCGGCTGAAGGGGATTCCCGGTCATGTGAATTTGATCCCGCTGAACAATGTACGGGAGAGCCCCCTGAAGCCCAGCGCCCGGATAAGACAGTTCCAGCAGCGTCTGGAGCAGCAGGGAATTACCACCACCGTTCGGCGGAGGCTAGGCAGTGATATTGACGCCTCCTGTGGCCAGCTGCGTCGAAAGGCCCTGGGCATTCAGGATACAGAATAACAGACCGACAGGTCTGCGGGAAAGCCGGTGAGTATGTGCAGACCGCTGCATGGAAGAAAACCGATGTGGGCTGTGTGCGGGACCACAATGAAGATGCGTGTTTCACCTATGTGGGAGATGAAATGAGCCTGGGCGTTGTCTGCGACGGCATGGGCGGTGCCAACGCCGGAGAGGTAGCCAGTCAGCTGGCCATCGACAGCTTCGCCCAGACGCTGCTCCAGGCGCTCTCAGCACCGGCTGGCGGCGGCGAGTGCCCTTCTGAGGAGCAGCTGCGCTATGCCCTGGAGCGGGCCAACCAGGTGGTCTACTGCTATGGCTGGGAGCATCCGGAGTGTCGGGGCATGGGCACTACTCTGGTCGCCGCCCTGGTGCTGGGCTCGTCCGCCTATATCCTCAACGTGGGGGACAGTCGGGCCTACGCCCTCCGGGACTGCGGCATCCGACAAATCACCCAGGATCATTCTCTGGTGGGAGAGCTGCTCCGAGCGGGACGCATCACGCCGGAGCAGGCCAGAAATCACCCCAGGAAAAATATTATCACCCGGGCGCTGGGGACAGAACGCCAGGTCACTGGCGACCTGTTTATCCACCAGCTCCAATCCGGTGAGCGGCTATTGCTCTGCTCTGACGGGCTGACCAACGAGCTGACAGATGGCGAGATCTTTGAGCTGGTGCAGCTGGACGGCCCTGTTGAGGAGGGCTGCCAGCGGTTGCTCCATACGGCTCTGGTCCGTGGCGCACACGACAATGTGACGGCAGTCCTGATGGATCTTCGGGACGGTGTGGAAAGATAAGGAAGGTTTTTCATGGATCAATACATCGGAAAATACCTTGATGATCGGTACGAGATTTTGGAAAAGATCGGCGAAGGCGGCATGGCGGTGGTCTATAAGGCCAAATGTCACCGTCTCAACCGGCTGGTAGCGGTCAAGATTTTGCGACCGAATATGATGCCGGATGACGATATACGCCGTCGGTTTCATACGGAGTCCCAGGCGGTCGCCATGCTCTCCAGTCCCAACATCGTCAGCGTCTATGATGTGGGCCAGTTCGACGATGCAGACTATATCGTCATGGAGCTGATCGAGGGCATTACCCTGAAGGAGTATATGCAGAAGCGGGGCGGCGTCCTGGATTGGCGGGAGGCGCTCCACTTCTCGACCCAGATCATGCACGCCCTCCGCCATGCCCACAGCCGGGGCATCGTCCACCGTGACATCAAGCCCCAGAATATCATGGTCCTCCGGGATGGCAGCGTCAAGGTGGCCGACTTTGGCATTGCCCGCATTATGGATAGCCAGAAAACCCTGACCACAGAGGCCTTTGGCAGCGTCCACTACGTCTCCCCGGAGCAGGCGAAGGGCCTCTCTGTGGATGCCCGGAGCGACATCTATTCCGCCGGCGTCGTTCTGTATGAAATGCTCACCGGACAGCTGCCCTTTGACGGGGATACCCCCGTCTCCATCGCCCTCCAGCATATCAACGGCACACCAGCACCGCCACGGGAGCTGAACCCCCGGGTGCCCAGAGGCATGGAACAGATTTGCAAGCAGTGTATGTGCGCCCGGCTGGAGCTGCGCTACCCGGACGCCAAAGCAGTCTTGAAGGATCTGGAGGAGTTTCGTCGGAATCCGGAGATCGTGTTCGCCTATGCCGATCCTTGGAATCCCAAGACAAAGGTCACTGACTGCTCGCCCAATTCCGATCATCCCCAACCCTCCGTTCTGGTCAGTCCTGTGCAGACGGCCAGCCAGACGGAGCGGACCACTGGGGACGGAGAGATGGAGTTTGAGGACACCGCTGCTCTGGAGGCCTATGAGGACCAGCAGCGGAAGAAGGCACGCATCATCTACACCTGCGCCATTGTGGCCATTGTGGGGATTATCATCGCCATCTGCTTTATGCTTTACCAGAATTTCCTGGAGGACATTCTGGACACGGGAGACATCTATGAAGTGCCCTCTCTCTCTGGCATGACGGTGGATGAGGCCAAGGAGCTGATCGCCACCGAGCTGGGTGGACATTTTGAGGTGGTCATCTCTTCCACCGAGTACAACGACTCTGTAGAGGCAGGGGCCATCATCTCTCAGACACCCTCCCATGGCAGTACCACCAAGAGCGATTTGACCACCATCAGCGTTGTCGTCAGCTCCGGCGTGCTGGAGGATGACAGCATCTATATGCCCAATCTTCTGCGGAAGGATTACCGCACCGCTGAGGCAGAGCTGGAGAACAATTACGGTGTGGTGGTCACCTATGGAGATCGTGTCTACTCCGACATCATCGACGAGGGACTGATCGTCTCCACTGATCCGGTCTCCGGCTCTGTGCTGGAGGAGGGGCAGACCGTCATTCTCTATGTCAGCAAGGGCCCCGAGATCCGGGCAGTCTCCATGCCCAATCTGGTGGGCATGGATCTGGACGAGGCGAAGGAGGCTCTTGAGAGCATCGGCCTGACCCTGGGCGACTGCGTGACCGTTGCCGGGAGCAGAACCGCCGGGGAGATCATCTATCAGAGCGTCAAGTACGGAAGCGAGGCCGACCCGGGCACGGAGGTCCATGTTCAAATCAGCGACGGCTCTCTAAGCTCGGGAGATACCACAAATACGGATACCGACAGCACAGAGAGCAGCGATGATTCCTCCACCGACAGCTCTTCCGTACAGACCTCCACGACGCCGGTCTACGAAATCCTCATCCCTCTTCACACATCGGATGAGGATGCAGGCACCACCCCCACCGTGTCGGTAACTGTCAATGGAGAGGTCATTTTGAACATGACCTACGCCGAGGACGCCACCCAGGCGTCCACCGTATACAGCGGTGAGATTAGCGACATCATCGTCCTGATCGACGGGGTACAGACCAACGTCTTTACCTGCGAGGATATTTCTGAGTGACGGGGGTCATCGTCCGCTCTCTCAGCGGTTTTTATGACGTGGACGTTCAGGGACAGATCATCCGGTGTCGTGGCCGGGGCAAGCTGCGCTATCAGAAACAGAAACCTCTGGTAGGTGACCGGGTGGAGATCACTCCGCTCGGTGAGAGCGAAGGCTCCCTAGATGCCATCCTCCCCCGGCGCAATGCCCTGGAACGCCCGGCTGTGGCCAATATGGACCAAATCCTCATTGTGGCCTCTGGAGCAGTCCCGGTGACAGACCCGTTCCTGATTGACCGGATCACCGCACTGTCCATTGCCGTGGGCTGTCAGCCGATCATCCTGTTTAACAAATGGGATCTGGTTCCCGTTCCGGAGCTTGCGGCGGTCTATGAGAACGCCGGATTCACCGTCATTCCGTGTAGTGCAAAAACCGGTCAGGGGTTGGAGCATATCCGTACCTGTCTTCGGGACCGCATCTCCGTCTTTACCGGCAATTCCGGCGTGGGAAAATCCAGTCTGCTCAATGCCCTGGAGGACACCCTGGAGTTGGCCACAGGGGAGGTCAGCACCAAGCTGGGACGGGGGAGACACACCACCCGGATGGTGGAGCTGTTTCGTCTTCCGGGAAACGCTCTGGCAGCAGATACCCCTGGCTTTGCCGCCTTTGACCCCCAGACCCCTGAACTGATGGATGCCCAGGCACTGGCAGGTTACTTCCCGGAATTTCGTCCCTATCTGTCCGACTGTGCCTTTGTTGACTGCGCCCATGTCAGGGAAAAGGGCTGTGGTCTGCTGGCAGTGATAGAGCAGGGGAGGGTATCCAAAAGCCGTCACGAAAGCTATGTGCGGCTCTATCAACAGGCAAAGGAGTTTCGGCCTTGGGAAAATCACAAGAAAACCGGGCCGTCCTAATCGGCGCAGTCTCTGAATCCCTTCCTCCAGGATTGAAGGAGCGGATTCATCCGGACGACTTTATCATCTGCGCCGATGGCGGACGAGCGCTGGCGGAGCGGCTGGGTTTGCACCCGGACTGGTACGTAGGGGACAACGACTCCGGCGGACGTTCGGAGGGATTGCCCGCCACCCTGTTGCCGTCGGAGAAGGATGTCTCCGACATGGAGATGGCAGTCGATCAGGCGCTCCAGCTGGGCTACCGGGAATTGCTGCTCCTGGGGTGCACCGGCGGCAGGGGAGACCATCACCTGGCGAACCTGGGCCTGCTGGAGCAGATCGATCAGCGGGGCGGCCACGGCATCTTGCTGGATGCATCAAATGAAATCCGTTTTCTGGGCCCAGGCAGCCATCAAATTGAAAATCAGCCTGCCTATCACTATCTGGGCCTGATTCCACTGGATGCAGTGGTCACCGGCGTCACGTTGACCGGCGTCCGCTACCCATTGGACCAATTTACCCTCCACCGCGGCTCTACCCGGTCAGTCAGCAATGAAATTCTTCCGGGAACGATTGCCGGGGTCACCATCCGAGCAGGTCATGTCTATCTGATCCGCTCACAGCCTATATCCATAAGCATTCATAAGAGGGAGGATTTGAAATGAAGAGATCGCTTGCATTGATTCTGACCGCTGTGCTCTGTT
>JAJQEM010000106.1 GCA_021201635.1 Clostridiales bacterium
AGCCCACGTTCACCGAGGAGCAGACGAACTCCGTCTCCGCCAGGGCCTCCGGGATAGCGTCCATCAGCTTCCGATCCGCCTCGGTCATTCCCTTCTGCACCAGGGCGGAGTAGCCGCCGATGAAGTTGACCCCGCAGGTTTTCGCCGCCCGATCCAGGGCCTTGGCGAAGGGGACGTAGTCCGCCGTCTCGCAGGCTGCGGCCACCAGAGCGATGGGGGTGACGGAGATGCGCTTGTTCACGATGGGGATGCCGAATTCCGCCTCGATGGTCTCCCCCACCGGCACCAGCCGCTCCGCCTTGCGACAGATCTTGTCATAGATCTTCCGGCAGCAGGCCTCCGGGTCGGGGTCGGCACAGGAGAGCAGGGAGATGCCCATCGTGATGGTACGGATGTCCAGATGCTGTTGGTCGATCATCTGGATGGTCTGCATGATCTCATTTCTACTCAGCATGGCAGTCCCTCAGATCCGGTGCATGGCGTTGAAGATGTCTTCCCGCTGGACGTGGATGGTGAGCCCCATCCCCTTGCCCTCCTCCTGGAGGTACTGGACCAGCTGGGCAAAGGGCAGCTCTGTCTGCTCTGTGTCCACCATCATGATCATGGTGAAATAGTTCTGCATGACGGTCTGGCTGATGTCCAGCACGTTGACCTGGTTCTTGGCCAGCAGGGAGCAGACGTCGGCGATGATGCCCACTCTGTCCTGGCCCACGACGGTTACGATTGCACGCATGGCGATGACCTCTCTTTTTCTGATTGCTAATTGATCCTTTTACTGGAAACCCCTCCGCCCCTTTCAGGGGAGGCAGGAGTGGAATTTCGTCAGATTGTCCTTTACCTGTTGCCCTCTTATTGCTCTCCCTGCAGCTCGTCCAGGGTCAGTCGGAAGCTGGGGAGATAGTGCTCCATAAAATAGTGCAGAGCGGGAAGGGGATTCTGTTCCAGGGCGGCGTAGGTCTGCTCCCCCGCCCGGTTGAACTCGTCGTTGCCCGCCTTCTGCTCCTCCACGCACTTGAGATAGGCGGAGAGCTTGTCCGCCGCCTTGACCACCGCCTCCACCTCCGGGTCGGTGGGCTGCAAAAGGGGCTGGAACTGTCCCCGCAGCTCCTCCGGCAGCATGGAGAGCAGCCGCTCCGCCGCCATGTCCTCCACCTCCTGATAGGAGGCCCGAAGGGTGCGATTATAGTATTTGATGGGGGTGGGCATATCCCCGGTGATGATCTCGGTGGCGTCGTGGTACAGGGCGGTGAGGGCCACCTGTCCCGGGTCGAGCTGCCCTCCGAAATACTGGTTCTGGATGACCGCCAGGGCGTGGGCCAGAACGGCCACCTGATGGGAGTGCTCCTGGACGTTCTCCCGGTCGGTGTTGCGCATCAGCGCCCAGCGGTCGATGTACCGCATCCGGGAGATGAGGGCAAAGAAGGCGTGGTCGTTTGCCATGGCTCAGCCCTTCTTCTCTACCTGGAATTTGGCGCTCAGCCGGTCAAAGGTCTCGAGCTCCTCCGAGGTGCCCTGCACCACGACCTCCACCGGATTGGACAGGTCAATGGAAAACAGGCCCAGGATGGACTTGCCGTCCACCACATAGCGGCCGGAGCAGACGTCGATCTCGCAGCTCATCTGGCTGGCCACGGTGACAAATTCCTTCACCGTGTCGATGGAGTTCAGGTTTGCCCAGATCTGCTTTTTCATGGTCGATTTCCTTTCCGGGGTGTACATCGCCCCGTTTTTTCGTTATAATATGGTTCAATGCCTCTGTGGGCTTACCCATTATAACGTGCCTCTGCATCTGATTGCAAGGGAGAGAGTGACAAAAATATGCGTTTCGCCATTTACACCCTTGGCTGTAAGGTCAACCAATACGAAAGCCAGGCCATGCAAACCGTCCTGGAGGGCCGGGGCCACACCCTGGTCCCCTTTGAGGAGGAGGCGGAGCTGTATCTCATCAACACCTGCTCTGTCACCGCCGTCAGCGACAAGAAATCCCGCCAGACCATCCGCCGTACCCGGCGGGAGCACCCGAACGCCGTCATCGCCGTCTGCGGCTGCTACGCCCAGACCTCCCCGGAGCAGGTGGCGGAGCTGGGGGTGGATTTCGTCTCCGGCACCGGGGACCGGCTGGCCTTTCTGGAGCAGGTGCAGCAGGAGGCGGTCCGCCGCCAGCGCTGGATGCAGGTGGACGACCCCTTCCGCCGCACCGACTTCGAGGTGCTCCCCGCCGGAGGGCTGGAGGGCCGCACCCGGGCCATGCTCAAGGTACAGGACGGCTGCCGGAACTTCTGTACCTACTGCATCATCCCCTATACCCGGGGGCGCTCCGCTCCGAGCCCCTGGACTCCGCCGTGGAGCAGGCCCGGCAGCTGGCGGAGGAGGGCTACCGGGAGATCGTCCTCACCGGCATTGAGATCTCCTCCTGGGGAGTGGAGCGGAAGGACGGCTCCTCCCTCATCGACCTGATCGAGGCTCTGTGCAAAGCGGTCCCCCATCTGCGCATCCGGCTGGGCAGTCTGGAGCCGAGAACGGTCACGGAGGACTTCTGCCGCCGGGCCGCCGCTCTCCCCAACCTGTGTCCCCACTTTCACCTGTCCCTCCAGTCCGGGTGCGACAGCGTGCTGAAGCGGATGCACCGGCGGTACGACACCGCCCGGTTTCTGGAATCCTGCCGCCTGCTGCGCACCTGGTTTGACCGCCCCGCCATCACCACCGACCTGATCGTGGGCTTTCCCGGAGAGACGGAGGAGGAGTTTGGGGAGACCCTGGCTTTTCTGGAGCGGGCGGCGTTTTCCGCCATGCGCATCTTCCCCTACTCCCGCCGCCCGGGCACTCCGGCGGCGAAGATGGAGGGACAGATCTCCAACGCCGTCAAGGAGGAGCGGGCCCACCGGGCCGCCCAGGCAGCCGCCGCTCTGGAGCAGCGCCACCTCGCCTCCTGGGTGGGAGAGACCCTCCCCGTTCTCCTGGAAGAGCAGCGGGACGGGCTCTGGCAGGGCCACGCCCCCAACTACGTCCAGGTGCGCACCCCCGCAGAGGGGAATTGGCACAATTTGCTGGCGGACGTGCGTGTCACCGGCGTGGGAGAGGGATGTCTGATGGGGGAGATGGCAAGGTGAGGGCGCTCTCATCTTTTTCCACCATTTTCCACTCATAGCTGGCAAAAACCGACTCACACTAAGACCACCTGTATGAAAGGTGGTCTTTTTTATGTTCCAACGGCAGACCCGCCGGGGCG
The DNA here is from genome assembly GCA_021201635.1 of Clostridiales bacterium. Taxonomy (GTDB): domain Bacteria; phylum Bacillota; class Clostridia; order Oscillospirales; family Oscillospiraceae; genus Onthomonas. Next base: position 3,230 of record JAJQEM010000106.1, read on the forward strand.
TTGCCGCTCTGTTTCTCGCCTTTGCGCTGATTTTCGTCACGGCGGCGGCCTTTCAGACTGCCGCTGCCGCCACCTACCGCCAGGGCTCCTCCGGGGAGGCGGTCATCACCATCCAGACCAAGCTGAAGCGGTGGGGGTACTACGACGGCTCGGTGGACGGGGTCTATGGCAGTCAGACAGTAGCCGCCGTCAAGCGGTTTCAGGAGAAAAACGGCCTGACGGCAGACGGCGTCTGCGGCCCCGCCACCCTGCGGGCCCTGGGGATGATGAGCGAGGCGGACTCTGCCTCCAGCCAGACGGGCAGCGGCGACCTGGCGCTGCTGGCTAAGGTCATCTCCGCCGAGGCCCGGGGAGAGCCGTACAACGGCCAGGTGGCGGTGGGGGCGGTCATCCTCAACCGGGTAGCCCACCCCTCCTTTCCCAACACCATCGCCGGAGTGGTGTACGAGCCGGGGGCCTTCTCCTGTATGGACGACGGCCAGATCGACCAGCCCGTGGCCGACTCCGCCTATCAGGCCGCCCAGGATGCGCTAAACGGCGTGGACCCCACCGGGGGAGCTATCTACTACTTTAACCCGGACACCGCCACCAGCGCCTGGATCTGGAGCCGCCCCCTGCTCACCGTCATCGGCAGTCACCGTTTTTGCTCCTGACGGGATTTTTTTCGGAGGGGACTGCCCAGGAGATGGTATCTGTGCTATAATGGCGGCAGGATATTATGGTTAAAGGAAGGACCGTATGGATAATTTGCAGAAGATCGCCGTCCTCATCGACGCCGACAACACCCAGCTGTCCAAAATGGAGGCCCTGCTCCACGAGGTGTCCGCCTATGGGCGGATCGTGCTGAAAAAGGCCTATGGCAACTGGAAAAAGCCCGCCCTGAAAAACTGGGAGAACGAGGTCAAGCGGCTGGCCATCAAGGCCGAGCAGCAGTTCGACTATGTGGCGGGGAAGAACACCACCGACATCGCCCTGGTCATCGACGCCATGGACCTGCTCCACGAGCGCACCTACGACGCCTTTGTGCTGGTCTCCAGCGACAGCGACTTCACCCCTCTCGCCATTCGGCTCCGGGAATCCGGGGCGTACATCATCGGGGCCGGCGTGACCACCACCCCGGAGTCCTTTAGGAACGCCTGCGACGACTTTATCCTGCTGGAATACGTCTCCCAGACGGAGGAGGACGAGGACAGTCAGGCGGACAGGCAGGCCCCCGAAGCTCCCGCCGCTCACCCCTCCGGCCAGAAGCAGTCCGACCGCAGGGGCAGCAAGCAGTCCCTGCCCCCCGTTCCCCATATTGAGGAGATCCACAACCTCCTGCGCATCGCCTGGGACAAGTTCCAGGACGACGAGGGGTTTGTCAATGTGGCCTCCGCCGGACACTATCTCAAGCGGGCCAAGCCGGATTTCAACTGCAAGACCTACGGCTACGCCAAGCTGTCCGAGCTGCTGGACGCATTTCCCCGGAAATACCAGGTAGAGCGGAAGGTGCGGGGCAGTGGCACGGCGGTCTACTACAAGTGCCTCTGAGAGGAGCGACTTCACAAAACGTTCTCAATTTCCTCACAAAAACTTCATCCACTTCTTCTGTCAGTCTGGTATACTTCTCATTGTCAGGAACGAAGCATTTCAACAAACATCCTCCTTTCTTTTCTCTCTCTTTTCTCTCTCAATCCGCAGCCCGACAGGCAATCGTCTGCCGGGCTGTGGATTTTTATGCCGCACCGACTGCGCAGTGCCGCCTTTTGCCCCGTGAAGGAGGACGGAATCCTGCGAACACGACCCAAATCTGTCGTTTTACACAAATTCATGTGTGAATTTTTTATGGTCGATTGTAAAATGAAGTTGAACACCTAAAAAATCCATAGCGATTGAAT
>JAJQEM010000061.1 GCA_021201635.1 Clostridiales bacterium
GGAGCCGGGTCAGGGGCGGCGGGTGTCACAGGGGCAACGGTTTCATTCAGTTCAGACATGGGGATTCTCCTCTCCGGTTTCATTCGTTTCGGTAATTGGGGTCTGGGGCGCTTCCGGGACCGGTCTCAGCTCCAGGGAGGCCGCCAGGAACCACAGCAGGGCGGAGATCAGCGCCAGCCGGTCGTCCGTGGACAGGGGGGCCGCCAGGGCAGGGGGCGCCGTCAGCAGCACCAGCAGGGCCAGCGGCCCCAGCCACTTGCCCCGCCCGGGCTGATAGACAAAGGCGACGTCATACATCCAGGCAAAGGAGATCAAAATTCCGGCGATCATGGGCCAGAGATAGGTCTCCATGCTGGGGGCGGAGCCGTACTGGTGATAGAAGGCCACCAGCCAGAAGCAGCTGACAAAAAAGGGCAGCAGCAGCGCCGTGCGGTAGCCGCTGCTCTCCCGGTTCCGGGCCAGGGCCAGGTAGAGCATGACGATGCCCTGTGTGATGAGCAGCAGGCTCATGGCCTGAGAAATGGGGGAGGCGGCCACCTCGGCGGTGTTGCGCACCGGCTCCAGGATGCCGCCCGCCAGGGAGCATAGGCCCGCCGCCAACCGCAGGGCGATCTTTCTCCGGCTTCCGTCCCCGTAGGGTGCCGCCGCCGGTATCTTCCGCCGCCAGAGCAGCAGCCAGACGGTCACCACCACGGCGGCACAGACAGTCACCAGCAGGGCAAAGGTGCGCAGCAGTCCCCCATCGGTCACCAGCTGGGCGGACTCGTCATAGGCCGCCGTCCACCAGTTCAGGCGCAGGAGCAGATTGTTCAGTCCCAGCACCAGGGCAACCCAGGTCAGCTGGGTCTGGCTGATCTTCATCCCGTCTCACTTCCCGTCAACGCCTCTTTCGGGGCGGCAGTCTCATGTACTACAGTGTACCACATCGGCAGGAAATTGCAATCGGGGAAATTGCAGTTTTCCCACCCGCCTCTCCCCTTCTAAACTGCGCTTTTTGTGTTCCATGGGGTTGACATCAGCCGTCAATTGGCATACTATAGAGGGTAGAAAGAGAATATCGATCCGGTAGGTAAGGCTACCACAAGGATACGGGTTGCTGCCGCAAAGTCGTGGAGACACGATCCGTTGGTCTGAACAGGTGACATCGAACCCAAAGGTGTCGTCTAATGCAATTTCACTGCCTTGTGATGCTAAAGCTTGAACGGTGGGTGGGCGTCCTTTGGGACGGTCTGAATGGCGCTCGCATGCATCTGATGCCGGATAGGGTATCAGATGCTTTTTTGTTTTCCCCGCAGAGGGGTGGAAATTGTAGCAGAGAAGGGGGTCGTTGCTGTGGCAGATTTTGAGAGCAGGCGGGAAAAAATGGTCCACATAGTAGAGGATCTCCTGAAGCGAAAACAGTATGCCCAGCTCCGGGGCAGCCTCCTTCCCCTGGAGCCGGTGGACATCGCCCAGCTCATGGACGACCTGTCCGGGGAGAGCATCCCTCTGGTGTTCCGGCTGCTGCCCAAGGAGACGGCGGCGGAGGTGTTCGTGGAGCTCAACCCGGAGCACCAGGAGCAGCTCATCCGCAGCTTCTCCAACACCGAGCTGAAGGAGGTGCTGGATGAGTTGTATCTGGACGATGCCGTGGACATCGTAGAGGAAATGCCCGCCAACGTGGTGCGACGTATCCTGGCTCACTCCGAGCCGGAGATGCGCAAGAGCATCAACGAGATTTTGAAATACCCGGAGGACTCCGCCGGTTCCCTGATGACCACCGAGTATATCGACCTGAAACGGGACATGACGGTGGAGGACTGCTTCAAGCGCATCCGCCGGAACGCCTCCGACGCAGAAACCATCAATGTCTGCTATGTGGTGGAGAAAAACCGGAAGCTGCTGGGCTACGTCACCATCCGTGACCTGTTTCTCGCCAGCTATGAGGACGAGATCGGGGAGATCATGGACACCAACCTGCTCTCCGTTACCACCCTGGAGGACCAGGAGACGGTGGCCCAGCGGTTCAGCCGGTACGACCTGATGGCCATGCCGGTGGTGGACACAGAGAACCGGCTGGTGGGCATCATCACCGCCGACGACGTGATGGACGTCATGCAGGCCGAGGCCACCGAGGACATCGAGAAGATGGCGGCTATCCTGCCCACCGACAAGCCCTATCTCCGTACCGGCGTCCTGGAGACATGGAAGAGCCGCTTCCCCTGGCTGCTGCTGCTCATGCTGTCGGCCACCTTCTCCAGCATTATCATCACCAAATTTGAGAGTGCTCTGTCCGCCTGTATGATCCTGACCTCGTATATCACCATCCTCAGCGACACCGGCGGCAACTCCGGTTCTCAGTCCTCTGTGGCCATTATCCGGGCCCTGTCCCTCCACGAGATCCGGTTCAGCGATCTGCCCCGGGTCATCTGGAAGGAGTGCCGAGTTGCCATCGTCTGCGGCGTCGCCCTGGCGGCGGCCAATTTCCTGAAAATGATGCTCATCGACCGGCTGCTGTTCAACAATTCGGCGGTCACTCCCCTGGTAGCTCTGGTGGTCAGCCTGACATTGATCTGCACCGTCATCTGCGCCAAGACCATCGGCGCCATCCTCCCCGTCCTGGCGGACAAGGTGGGGCTGGACCCCGCCGTGCTGGCAAGTCCTCTCATCACCACCATCGTGGACGCCCTGTCTCTGCTGATCTATTTTGGGTTTGCTCTGGCCCTCATTCCCATGTGAGCCTGACCCGTGGCGCTCTCCCCGGCGTTCCCATTCCGGAAAGGAGGTCACGTCATGTATCCTGAGGAAAAATTCTACCGGCTCACCGCCATTGCGGAGAGCCTTCTGAAGCAAAAGCAATACGCCCAGCTCCGGGGCATGCTCCTTCCCCTGGAGCCCGCCGACGTGGCCCAGCTCATGGACAGCCTCTCCGGGGAGAGCATCCCCCTGCTGTTCCGGCTGCTGCCGGAGGAGACGGCGGCGGAGGTATTCGTAGAGCTGACCCCGGAGCACCAGCAGCAGCTCATCGCCGACTTCTCCAACAGCGAGCTGCGGGCGGTGCTGGACGAGCTGTACCTGGACGACGCCGCCGACATCGTAGAGGAGATGCCCGCCAATGTGGTCCGGCGCATCCTGGCCTACGCCGCCCCGGAAATGCGGGAGGGCATCAACCAAATTTTGAATTACCCCAAGGACTCCGCCGGGGCACTGATGACCACCGAGCTCATCGACCTGGAGCAGGACATGACGGTGTCCGACTGTTTCCAGCGCATCCGCCGGGAGGCGGAGAACGTGGAGACCATCGACGTCTGCTATGTGGTGGACACAAGACGGCGTCTCACCGGCTTTGTCACCATCCGGGCGCTGATGCTGGCAGCCTATGAGGACACGGTGGGAGAGATCATGGACAGCGACCCCATCTCCGCCGCCACCCAGGAGGATCAGGAGTCGGTGGCCCGGAAATTCGGACGCTATGGCCTGCTGGCCATGCCGGTGGTGGACGCTGGCGGACGGCTGGTGGGCATCATCACCGCCGACGATGTGATGGACGTCATGCAGGAGGAGACCACCGAGGACATCCAGAAGATGGCCGGTATGCTCCCCTCGGAGACCCCCTATCTCCGCTCCGGCGTCCGGCAGATCTCCGCCAGCCGCCTCCCCTGGCTGCTGCTGCTCATGCTGTCCTCCACCTTTACCGCTCAGATCATCTCCAGCTACGAAGACGCCCTGGCCGCCTGCATGGTGCTCACCTCCTTTATCACCATGCTCAGCGACACCGGCGGCAACTCCGGCGCTCAGTCCTCGGCGGAGGTCATCCGTGCCCTGTCCCTCCACGAGATCGGCATACGGGACACGGGCCGGGTGCTGTGGAAGGAACTGCGGGTGGCCCTGCTCAGCGGCGTCACTCTGGCGGCAGTGAATTTCGGCAAGATGATGCTGGTAGACCGCCTGCTCATGAGCAACCCCGCCGTGACGGTGACAGTGGCTCTGGTGGTCTCCCTGACCATCATCGTGACGGTGGCCGCCGCCAAGCTGCTGGGCGCTCTGTTCCCCATCCTGGCCAATTAGGTGGGCCTCGACCCGGCGGTGCTGGCCAGTCCCTTCATCACCACCGTGGTGGACGCCCTCTCCCTGCTGATCTATTTCGGCATCGCTGTGCTCCTGCTTCATATTTAGCCGCAAAAACGCCCGGTCTCCTGTTTTCCGGAGGTCGGGCGTGTGCTCTGTTCTGCAAAAATGGAAGTGACCTGTACCCGCTGCGCTACGGTACAGGTCACTTCCGATCCCTCTTAAAATCCATCATTTTACCGATAACCTCCTGTTCTCTGAAATTCCCTTCGCCTTATATCACGCAGTCTCAAAACTGTTGTCAGCGTAGGCTCTCCGGTCGCACGGTCGCCGGAGTCAGGTTCAGATAGTCCCCTCAGGAAGCGCTCTCCTTAGAAATCAGATCCGTTGAAAATCCGTCCTTTCAGAATCGACCTGTTGTTTCAGATGTCATCCTTTTTGGTTTTTTGCTCTGGTAAAAGCATTTCTTTGGAAAGATCGGTCAATGAGGTTTTGCTGCTTTTTCCATCCCGGAAACGGTTTTCCTCTGCTGCTGCGCCTGTCCACCTGCTTTGATTTTCCTTCCCTTCCTGTCCATTCAGAAGTGCGCTTTTCTGAATACACGCTCCGGTATTGGAATTTCTCATTCAGGCTTTCTCTGCGCTGCTTACCCCGCCTGTTCTTCTGCCCTTTGGTCTTGCCGTCTCGTCCTTTGAATCATCTGCTCACAGCCTGTCCTCCCAGGACGCTGTGTGCAGCCAATGTCTCTCCGGTATGAGCGGTTCCCCTCTGACAACAGATTCGTCGGTTTTCTGCTTTGGCTCCGTTTCATCTGGATGTTTTTTGGAAGTGCGATGTTGGAAATCAGCTTCCCGTGGGGACTATCCTGATCCTGTAGAGTGGGGGAATTGAGGTTCCCTCCTCTCCATGGCAGTATGATACCACAGGAGGGCCATCTTGTCAAGCACTTTTTAAAAGATTTTTTCAAAAAATTTTCGAAAATTGCAAGTGCAAGTTGAACACATCCGCGAAAAATTTTTAATAGA
>JAJQEM010000158.1 GCA_021201635.1 Clostridiales bacterium
ATTCAATCGCTATGGATTTTTTAGGTGTTCAACTTCATTTTACAATCGACCATATAATTCTGATACATCACGGATGTTTCTTGCAATAGGCGGTCAGCCGTTCCCGCATCTCCCGGCGGGAAAGGGGATTGGTCAGGCCGATGATGTCCGCCTGGCCCTCCCAGTCCCGGAGATGGGGCATCAGCTCCGCCGGGCAGAGCACCAGGTCATACGCCCCGGCGGTCTTTGCCCCCTGCCGGATGGAGCCGTGGTCCAGCTGGGCCAGCTCCAGCCCCAGCTCTGCGGCCACCCTCCGCAGCACTGACTCCATCATCAGGCTGACTCCCGCCCCATTGGGACAGCAGACCAGCACCCGTAGACCGGACATGGCGGCGCCTCCTTCCTTTATCAACGCTCTTTTTGCTATTATACTCCCTGCCCCGGGCTGAAACAAGGGGATTCATGACCACAATTTTCCGCCGATGGGAAAACCCTCCAGCATAACGGAGGGAATTTGGCGGAGACTAGGGAGAAAGGGGAGGGAACTGCGATGAAAAAGCGCATTTTGACGGCTCTGCTGCTGACCGCTGCATTTGTCAGCCTGCTGCCCGGGGCCTGGGCGACGGAGACGGAGGAGACCACTCCTGTGACCATCTCCGCCAAAGCGGGGGTGCTGATGGAGCGGGAGACGGGGACGGTCCTCTATGAGGAGAACGCTCACGAGGCCCTGGAGCCCGCCTCGGTGACCAAGGTGATGACCATGCTGCTGGTGGCGGAGGCCATCGACAGCGGGAGCATCTCCCTGGAGGATACGGTGACGGCCAGTGCCTACGCTGCCAGCATGGGCGGCAGCCAGGTCTATCTGGAGGAGGGAGAGCAGATGACCGTCAGCGAGATGCTCAAGGCGGTGGCGGTGGCCTCCGGCAACGACGCCGCCGTGGCCCTGGCGGAGCATCTCCGGGGCAGCGAGGAGGCCTTTGTGGCGGCCATGAACCAGCGGGCGGCGGAGCTGGGCATGGAGGACACCCACTTCTGCAACTGCACCGGCCTGCCCGCCGAGGGGCACGTGACCTCCGCCTATGACATCGCTGTCATGTCCCGGGAGCTGCTGAGCCATGAGGTGATCCGGGATTACACCGGCATCTGGATGGACACCCTCCGGAACGGGACGTTCCAGCTGGCCAACACCAACAAGCTGATTTATTACTATGACGGGGCCACCGGGCTGAAAACTGGCTTCACTCAGGGGGCGGGCTTCTGCATCTCCGCCAGCGCAGAGCGGGACGGCATGGAGCTCATCGCCGTGGTGCTGGGGTCAGAGACCTCCTCTGACCGGTTCGAGAGCGCCAAGACCCTGCTCAACTACGGCTTCGGGGGCTGGACGGTGACGGACGTGACCGGCGGCGTGGCTCTGCCCCCGGTATCTGTGACCCTGGGGGAGGCGGAGAGCGTCCCGACAACGGTGGAGGGGGACGAATGCTCATCACCAAGAGCGATGCAGGCCGTCTCACCACCGAGCTGACCCTGGACGAGACGGCGGAAGCTCCCGTGGCGGCGGGAGATGTGCTGGGGACGCTGACGGTATCCCTGGACGGTCAGGTGCTCCAGGAACTGCCCGTCACGGCGGCGGATTCGGTGGAGCGAAAGACCTTCGGCACCATCTTCCGGGAGATGGTGGGGGAGCTGCTGCCCGGATGAGAGGAATTATGAATTTTTTAGAACAGTGCTTGTGACGTCGGGAAGGATATGCTATAATCTAACTGATTAATGATGCGCCCTGCCCGGTTCCGGGAGGTCACATCAAAAGGAGACGATCCTATGGCAGAAGCTCGCCCCGGCTGGAAGAAGCTGAAAAAGAATGTGGCAGGCTCGATGGCACCGAAGCCATTGAGCGTGAAGCTGCTCCCCTCTGAGGGGGGCAGGCTTCGGATGGCCTGCCGGGGCGGCGCCTTCCCGGAGGGGGAGCTGCTGCTGGTGCTGTCCAACTGGGCGGAGACAGAGCATTGGTACGTCCCCGCCTGGCTGGAGGAGGGCATACTGACGGCAGACCTCTCCGGAGTGGACGAGGTCTGGAACCCCCAGGGGCAAAAGCCGTTCATCATCACCTTGGCCAAACGGGAGGGGAAGGGGCTGACCCAGTATCCCCTCCGGGCCAGGCGGCATCTGGAGCGGCTCCAGCCAGGGGGACGCAGCGCCTATTTCTTCAATGACCGGAGGATGTGGGGCAGCCCGGTGGACAGTTTCTGCCGGGAGGGGGCGCAATATGAGGCGATCCCCCGGTATATGCTCAAGGAGCAGAAGGCGGTGGTGGTGGCGCTGTCGGTGGTTCACCGAGAGCTGCGGTACTGGGAGCAGTCCGCCTATAGTCTGGAGGGGTTTGTCATCCGGGACGGACGGCTCCTTCTGGGAGCCAGAGCGCCCGGAAAAGCCCCGGAGCTAACGGGATTTTCCCTGCACCGGGCGGACGGAGACCCCCGGGGACAGCGGTTCTTCCCCGCCCTGGAGTCCTTCTCTGACGATGGACTGACTATGGGGGCGGTAGAGCTGTCCGCCCTGCCCATGGATGGGGCGGAGTATGCCCTCTCCGGGGTACTGACCGAAGAGGACGGGACCCGGTTCCACGTCCCTCTGTGCATTACCGACCGCAAGGCATTCCAGGCGGCAGAGCTGCTGGCCAATGGGGAGCCGGTGACCCGGTCAGAGGGACTGGGCTGCTATTTTCAAATTGACAATCTGTGCCGCCCGTCCTTCCGGGCGGCGGAGCGGCCCCTAACCTGTCAGGACGGGCCGAAGGGGATGGCCCTCCGGGAGGCCATGGAGGAAAAGCGGATTCCTGTGCAGGGTCACTGGGCGATACGGGACCTGGGCGGCCAGGACTGGCAGTGGCGGTTCGAGGTCCCCGGAGTGTCTCTGGAGGCGGGGGCGGAGCTGCTCCTGGTGGCGGCGAGAAAGGGAGAGCGGCTGTACTGCCCGGTGCAGGTGGCCGCTACCGGGCCTCAGGGGTGCCTGCTGACGGCAGACCTGACTGCCATAGCGGAGCAGGTGCAAAACAGCCGGAACGTCCGCTGGGCGCTGACCCTGGCAGTCCGCCAGGGGACGGACTGGCAGCACGTACAGCTGCGGTGTCCGGAGCGGATGGCCCGCAAAAAGCTGGCGGCGGACCGAAATTATCGGAACGTCCGTTATCTGTATGGAGAGCCTCTGGGCATCGTAGAGCTGGGGGACCAGCAGGTAGAAGGGGTGATCTGCTGCCCGTCGGCGGGATATTGCAAGCTGCAGACGGCGGACTGCATCCGGCGGTATGAGCGGCAGCTGACCTGCTGGGTGGAGCAGATACAGCTCCGGTTCGGAAAGCTGCAGATTAGTGTGCGCTGCTCCCAGGAGATTCCGGGGACGTGGAGCGGCTTTGCCCTGGTACATCGGTATAAGCTGGAGGTGGATCGAAAGATCTACCTGACGTCGGCCCAGACGGTGTTCAAACAGAATGGGTCCACCTGGATTACGGGAGAGATCGACCTGTCCCGCTTCCGGTTCGAGCCTATCTGGTGGGACATCCGGGCCACATTCCAGGGAGAGGACGGGCAGACCTATTTGGCATTTGTCCAGGCGCCAAAGAAAAAGAAAAAAACCGCAGGCAAGTGGGAGCGGCGCTGGCAGCAGGTGGAGCGCACTCTGTTCCCCGGGAGCTGCCGCCAGGGGGAGGAACTGACCATCTCTCTCTATAAAACGGCCAAGGACCGCTTTGCCCTCTCCTGCCAGGAGTACAGCCCCTACAGCGGCCTGGCCTTCCGGCTGAAGGAGCGGCTGGCTTTGGTGTTGTTCCGGCTGTTCCGAAAGCAGCTAAAGCAGAAGAACATCTTCCTGTGCTATGAAAAGTACTGCTGCATGGCCCAGGACAACGGCTTCTACTTCTTCCGTCACTGCATGGAAAACGGCATGGAGCAGGAGATGCACCGGAGCATCTACTACATCATCGACAAAAAGCAGCCGGACTATCAGGAGCGGCTGCTGCCCTATCGGGACCATGTGATCCAGTTTATGAGCCTGCGGCACATGATCTATCTCCTGGCCAGCCGGCTGCTCATCTCCAGCGACTCCAAGGACCATGTCTACGCCTGGCGAAATAAGGAGAGCATTATCCTGCCCCGAGTGAAGAATACAAAAAAACTACTCTTTCTCCAGCATGGCGTGATCGCCCTGAAGCGGGTAGAGTTTTACAACAAGGGTGCAGACGCAGTTAGCCTGTTTGTTACCTCCAATCAGCGAGAGCATGACATCGTGGTGGAGAATTTAGGCTATGCCCCGGAGAGTGTGATCGTCACCGGCCTGACCCGGTGGGATGTATTAAAGGATAAGGGGCTGAAGGAACGGCATATCCTGGTCATGCCAACCTGGCGCAACTGGCTGGAGGATACGCCCGACCTGGTGTTCCGGGCCAGTGACTACTATCGGAACTATATGTCCCTACTCAACGATCCCCGGCTGGCGGAGCTGCTGGAGCGGCGGGATCTGTACCTGGACTTCTATATCCACCCTAAGTTCCGGGACTATCTGGGAAACTTCTCCACGCAGGAGGGGGGAAGGGTGCGGCTGATTCCCTTTGGCTCAGAACCCCTCAACGAGCTGATGATGGGCTGCAAGATGCTGGTGACCGATTACTCCAGCGTCTGCTGGGACGTGTACTATCAGGGCAAGCCGGTGCTGTTCTACCAGTTCGATGTGGACAAGTACAACGAGACCACCGGGGCCTATATCGACCTGGAGACCGAGCTCTTTGGAGACCGGGTGATGACCGCTGAGGAGCTGCTGGGCAAGCTGGAGGAGTACGCCGAAAACGACTTCCGTCTCCCGGAGGTCTATGCGGAGATGCGGCCCCGGATGTATGCCTATCTCGACCACAACAACAGCCAGCGGGTCTGCGAGGAGATTATGAAGCGGGGCTGGTAACGGTGAGTGACCGGCGGCCAGCGCCTGACGAAAGTCGGACGCTGGCCGTCTGTCGGTTCGACGAAAAAAGAACGAAAATTGCAAGTGCAAGTTGAACACATCCGCGAAAAATTTTTAAT
>JAJQEM010000033.1 GCA_021201635.1 Clostridiales bacterium
GACTCTATTAAAAATTTTTCGCGGATGTGTTCAACTTGCACTTGCAATTTTCGAGCCAATCATAGTGCAAAATGCGACAAATATCAAATACCTGTTTTGAACACACTTTTATGCTTTACAGGCATAAAAGAAAATGGTAAAATAGCAGGAGAAAGGGAGGCGATTTCATGGAGCTTCGTGTATTACAGTATTTTCTGACCGTCACCAGGGAGCAGAGCATCCTGGGGGCGGCCCAGGCCCTGCACCTGTCTCAGCCCACCCTGTCCCGGCAGCTGCGGGAGATGGAGGCGGAGCTGGGCAAGCAGCTCTTTATCCGCAGCAACCGGAAGATCACTCTCACCGAAGAGGGGATGCTGCTGCGCAAGCGGGCGGAGGAAATTCTATCCCTGGTGGACCGGACGAAGGACGAGATCTCCCTCTCCGACGAGGTCATCGCCGGGGACATCCACATCGGGGCCGGGGAGTCCGAGGGCATCCGTTTTCTTGTGAAGGTGGCAAAGGCGCTGCAGGAGGAGTATCCCCTGGTGCACTTCCACAACGTCAGCGGTGACCGGGTGACGGTAATGGAGGACCTGGACAAGGGGTTGCTGGACTTCGGCATCCTGTTCGGGGAGATCGACAACTCCAAATATGAATCCTTGAAGGTGCCGTATACGGAGCGATTCGGCGTCCTCATGAGCCGGGACGACCCTCTGGCTCAGAAGGAGGCAATCACCTCGAAGGACTTGCAGGGGAAGCCGCTCATCGTGTCCCGTCAGCCCCTGGGGGACAGCTCCATGCTCCGTGGCCTGGATGCGTGGCAGGTAGTCGCCACCTACAATCTGCTGTTCAATGGCTCCATTATGGTGGAGGAGGGAATGGGCTACGCCATCTGTTTCGACCACATCATCAACGTCTCCGGGGACAGTCCCCTCTGCTTCCGTCCCCTGGAGGGGCAGCCGGAAATTGAGATGCACGTGGTCTGGAAGAAATATCAGGTGTTTACCAGGGCGGGGCAGAAGTTTTTGGAAAAGCTCCGGGAGATGGCGGGGTGAGGATAACAGCCAATCAGACAGGCCCCCTCCTGGCCCGGCAGGAAAACGAAAAAGCCCACATGGCAGAACCTCTGTCATGTGGGCTTGTTTCTATTCAGGTCAGGCTCAGGCCAGCTTGCTCTTGGACAGCTCGGCGAGCTGGGCAAAGGCGGCGGCGTCGTTTACAGCCAGTTCAGCCAGGATCTTGCGGTCGATCTGCACGTCGGCCAGCTTCAGGCCGTGCATGAAGGTGGAGTAGTTCATGCCGTTGAGCTTGCAGGCGGCGGAGATACGGGTGATCCACAGGCGGCGGAAGTCACGCTTTTTCAGACGGCGGCCAGTGTAGGCATAGTTGCCGGACTTCATAACGGCCTGCTTGGCCATCTTAAAGTGCTTGCTCTTAGCGCCCCAGTAGCCCTTGGCCAGCTTCAGGGTGCGGTTGCGTCTTTTCCGCGTCATCATTGTGCGCTTTACTCTTGCCATAATTCAGTTCCCTCCTCTATCTCACTTGTAAGGAATCATCTCACGGATGGTGGCGGCGTTGGTGACGTCCGCATAGGCGCCCTTCCGGAGGCCTCTCTTCCGCTTGGTGGTCTTCCCGTGGCCATTGAGCAGGTGGGACTTGAAAGCATGCGCACGCTTGACCTTACCGGTCTTGGTGAGAGAAAAGCGCTTCTTGGCACCGCTATGGGTTTTCATCTTAGGCATGATGAATTGCTCCTTTCGTCAGGCGGACGAGCCGCCGTAAATTACTTCTCCGCTGATTTTTCTGATTTTTCCTGAGCTGCGGCCTTTTTTGCCGCTGTGTTCAGCTCCTTGGCCGTTTTGGGGGAGAGGAACATGATCATGTGCCGTCCCTCCATATTGGGCTTCTTGTCCAGATTGGCCACGTCGCTGCATTCTGCGGCAAAACGCTTGAGCAGATCGGCGCCGATCTCCGTATGGGCCATCTCACGGCCACGGAAGCGGACAGCCACCTTGACACGGTCTCCCTCTGCCAGAAACTTCTTGGCGTTGCGGAGCTTGACATTGAAGTCGCCGCTGTCAATGCTGGGGGACATCCGAACCTCTTTGATCTCGACGATGTGCTGATTCTTGCGCATCTCCTTTTCCCGCTTGGACTGCTCGAAGCGGTAACGGCCATAGTCCATCACCTTGCAGACCGGCGGGACGGCCTTGGGAGAGATTTTGACCAGATCCATCTCCTGTCGGGCGGCGATCTCCAGGGCGGACTTGGCGGACATAATGCCCAGCTGCTCGCCGGTGGCGGAAATCACACGAACCTCTTTGTCGCGAATCTCTTCGTTGATCTGATGCGTCATGCTGCTAATGATGGAAACACCTCCAGAAAATAATAAGAGCGAATACCGAAACGGTATCCGCATGGAGACACTCCCCGCTCTCGCCGGGAGAGAACCACTGTTGACCAGACGCCTGAGGCGGCAGGTGAGGACGGGATACCGTTCCTGCTTCTTTGTGCGACAATTATTATACGGGAGGCCGGGGCGGTTGTCAATAGTAATTTTCGGAATTTCTTTTTGGACAAATTGCTAAATTTGTCCAGACCCTTGACGGCGGCCTTTTGTAGGTGTAATATAGTATCAGAAACCAGATATACTCAGTTTCAAAAGCTACCCGCCCGGCAGAATGGAAGGGCGGGTTTGTTCCGCCCCCTGCAGGGGACGGGTTGTATGGCGGGCGGTCATATTTCCGCTCAGAAAGGAAATCATTATGCTGCTGTACGGAATCGCTGTGCCGTCCCTGGTGACGGCGATTTTGATGACTGCGTTCCAGGTCATCGGGAGCGTGCCCCTGTTTATCGGCGTGTTTGCGCTGAGCTATCTGGTCTATGCCCTGCTCAGTATACTGATTTGCACCTGCTTCACGGTGGGCGTAGACCTGGATAAGCCCTGTGAGAACCATAGCCCCATCTACCGTTTCTTCTCCAACTGCGTCATCGAGTCTGCCACTCAGCTGCTGCGCATCCGGCTCCATGTGACCGGAAAGGAGCAGTTGCCGGAGGAGAAATTTCTGCTGGTGAGCAACCACCGGGGGGCCATGGATCCCCTGCTGGAGATGGGCGTTCTGCGGAAGTACCGCACCGGCTTTGTCAGCAAGAAGGAGCTGTTTCACATCCCCATCATTGGCAAGCTGATGCACAAGTCCTTCTGTCTCTCCCTGAACCGGGGCAATCTGAAGGACGAGGCCAAGACCATCCTCCGGGCCATCGACCTGGTGAAGAACCAGAAGGCCACTGTGGGCATATACCCCGAGGGCACCCGGAACCCCACCAATGAGCTGCTGCCCTTCAAAAACGGGGCCTTTAAGATCGCTCAACGGGCCAACTGCCCCATCGTAGTGGCGGTTATCCGCAACACCGAGCTGGCCACCAAAAATACGCCCTTCCACCACACCGACGTCTATCTGGACTTTATCGGGGTACTGGACAAGGATTTTGTCGCCGACCACAACACCGTCGAGGTGGGAAAGCGGGTGCGGGAGATGATGGAGGCGGCTCTGGCCGTCAGTTCGTCCGCCCAGGCGGCGTGAGCATACAGACAGAAAAAGTAAGAAATGTAAGGAGCGGTTTTCATGAAACGAGTCGTCATCACAGGCGTTGGCATCGTCTCCCCTGTGGGGAGCAGCCTGACCCGGTTCTGGGACAATATCCGTCAGGGGAAGCACGGCATTCGGCCCATCACCTCCTTTGACACCACCGATTTCCCCGTCAAGGTGGCGGGAGAGGTGCCTGACTTTGATCCTTCCCTGAGCATGACCCGTCAGGAGCTGCGCAAGACCGATCTCTACTGCCAGTATGCGCTGGAGGCGGCTCGGCAGGCCATCGAGGACTGCGGCAGCCGGTTCCAGGACTGCAAGGCCCACCGGCTGGGGGTCTATGTGGGCACCGGCATCGGCGGAATGCACACCCTGGAGCAGGAGCACGACGTCTTTCGGCAGAAGGGCGCCCGGCGGGTCTCCCCACTGGCCATCCCAAAGCTGATCTCCAACATGGCCTCAGGACTGCTCTCTATCCGCTACGGCTTCCGGGGCCCCAGCTTTAACATCTCCTCCGCCTGTGCCAGCTCCACCAACGCTGTGGGCGAGGCATTTCTGGCCCTCCGGGACGGGCGGATGGACGCCTGCCTGGCGGGAGGCACCGAGGCCTGCGTCACCGCCTACACCCTATCCGGCTTTGCCAATATGCGGGCGCTGGCCACCAGCGCTGACCCGGATCGGGCCTCTATCCCCTTTGACAAGGAGCGCAACGGCTTCGTCATGGGCGAGGGAGCAGGAGTCCTGGTGCTGGAGGAGATGGAGCACGCCATAAAGCGGGGAGCTCCCATCTACGCAGAGATTGCCGGATACGGGGCTACCTCCGACACCTATCACATCACCAGCCCCGACCCCTCCGGAGAGGCCTACGCCGAGGCCATGCGCTCCGCCTGCGAGGATGCGGGCATCACCACCGACCAGGTGGACTATATCAACGCCCACGGCACCTCCACACCCATGAACGACGCCTGCGAGACCCAGGCCATCAAAAAGGCCTTCGGAGACCGGGCTAAAGAGCTGCTCATCAGCTCCACCAAGTCCATGACGGGGCATATGCTGGGGGCCGCCGGAGCGGTGGAGACCATCATCAGCGCCCTGGCGTTGAAGGACTCCTTTGTCCCCATGACGGTGGGCTATCAGGTGCCGGACGAGGCCTGCGACCTGAACTATGTGACCGGGGGCGGGATCCAGAAGGACATCCAGTATGCCCTCACCAACTCCGCCGGGTTTGGCGGACACAACGCCGTCCTCTGCCTGAAAAAATTTGTGCATGCGTGACCGACCCGTGCCCGGCCCCAGACAGGAACCGGGCACTTACAGTAGCACCTGACCATCTCCCGTCTGATTTTGAAGCGGAAAACGCTCCCCGACTACACCACCAGTCGGGGAGCGTTTCCTTGAGAAAGGAGAAAGAAGAAAAAGGTCGATTGTAAAATGAAGTTGAACACCTAAAAAATCCATAGCGATT
>JAJQEM010000152.1 GCA_021201635.1 Clostridiales bacterium
GACTCTATTAAAAATTTTTCGCGGATGTGTTCAACTTGCACTTGCAATTTTCGCGAAAAAGATTTTGAACGATGTACGGGATGCGGCGGTGGGCGAAAAACCGGGGGAGAAAAAACAATGTATTCCTACCGTGGGACCAGTGCGGCCACCACTATGGACAGGACCAGCGCCACCGGCTGATGGAGCATATAGATCAGCAGACTGTGCCGCCCCACCCAGTCCAGGCCGGGTATTTGGACGCTCAGCCACTTTGGAGAGCGCTTCAGCAGCAGCCGGCCTAAAAACAGGCCTGTGAGATAGAGAAAGAGCCAGGGAAACAGGGGAAAATAGTCGCTGGAGGTAAAGCCGGGGGCGGGAAAGCCGAACACCGTCAGCCAGCCCGAGGAGTAGAGCGCCTCCGGCAGCCGGAGCAGCACCTGCCCGCCCAGGGAGAGGTATCCGCTCTGCACCGTCCGGGTGAGGAGAAACAGGAAAAAGCTCACCACCGCCCCCGGGACGGACGGGATTTTTTCCAGCAGCGGCCCCAGCGCCGTGGCCAGCAGCAGGGCACAGCCCAGCAGGGTCAGCACCCCGTACCAGACGGCCTGGTCCGGCTCGGCGATGAGGGTCACCGCCGTCACCAGGATACCGCACCCGTTGAGGAGCAGGCCATTTCTCAGCCGGTGACCGCTCAGATTCCAGGAGAGCCCGGAGATGAGGATGAACGTCCAGCAGATGCACTGCTGCCAGATGTGGACGGCGGAAATGCCCGTCCAGCCGGGCCGGAATCCCTGAATGATAAAGACGTCAAAAAGGAAGTGGTAGGCCACCATATTGACCACCGCCAGCCCCCGGATGCCGTCGAGCAGATGGTATCTTCTGTCCATGGGCTCCCCTCCTTCTTCTCTTTGTAGATATTGCCATATTATACCACTCTTTTCCCTTTCGGTCTATCCCCGTTCTTTCCGGCATAGGCTTTGGGACAAGGAGGGGGTGATGAGATGGCCCGTAAGCTGATAGCCGGGGCGGCAGCGGTGTTTGCCCTGGCGCTTCTGCTGTATCCCCAGGCGGGAGGGGACGCCGCCCGGGCGGGACTGGAGCTGTGTGGAGAGGTGATCCTCCCCGCCCTGTTCCCCTACTTTGTCCTGTCCAACCTGGCGATCCGGCTGGGGCTGGGGCAACGGCTGGCAAAGCTGCTGGACCCGGTGATGGAGCCGATCTTTCATGTGAGCGGCGGGGGGAGTGCGGCTTTGGCCCTGGGTATTCTGGGCGGCTACCCGGTGGGGGCGGAGACCGCCCGGACCCTGATGGAGGAGGGGCTCCTCTCCCGGGAGGAGGCCCAACGCCTGCTCTGCTTCTGCAACAACTCCGGCCCTGCCTTTATCCTGGCCGTGGCAGGGAGCGCCGTCTTTGGCAGCGTCGCCACCGGCGTCTTTCTGCTGGCCGTTCACATTGCGTCCGCTCTGGCTGTGGGGATCCTGCTGCGGGGAGCGCCGCTGCTCGTTACAGGCAAGGGCCGCCGGAGCGATACGCCGCCCGCCTCCGCCGCCGCTCTGCTGCCCCAGGCGGTCAAGCAGGCACTGAACGCCTCCCTCCAGGTCTCTGCCTATATGGTGCTGTTCAACATCGTCATCGGCTTGCTCCGGGCCCTGCCCTGGCCGGCTACCGTCTCCGGTTCCCTGCTCACCTCCCTTTTGTCGGGTGTGCTGGAGCTGTCCAACGGGGTCTGTTCCCTGGGGCCTTGGGCGCAGTCCCCCCTGGGACTGGCCTCCTGTGCCTTTCTCCTGGGCTGGGGCGGGCTCTCCGTCCACTGCCAGACCGCCGCCCTGCTGGAGGGCTCCGGTCTCCGGCTGGGGCCCTACCTGGGAGCCAAGCTGCTCCAGGGGATTGTCTCCGCCGGGCTGGCCCTGGCGGGAGCGCATCTGATGCCGGAGCTGCTCCCCGCCGCCCTGGGTGGAGCACCGCTCGACCTGTTTGCGTTTCTCCCCCTGTCCGTGGGGACGGGAGCGGTCCTGTGGCTGGGCGTGGGCCTGCTGCTCACAAAAAGGGGTGGAAAAAGCAGCTGTGAACGAGTATAATAACCTCATCGACCATCCATTACCATCAGGAAAGAGGAATTTCCCATGCTGTTTCGAGATCACATTGAGCCGCACTGCATCTACTGTCAGCACGGCACCGCCATCGCCGAGGACACGGTGGTCTGTCTGAAAAAGGGCGTCATGTCCGGCGGCGGGAGCTGCCGTGGCTTTGCCTACGACCCCTTCAAGCGGGTGCCTGTCGCCCCCGCCGACCCGGATTTCTCCAGGCTGGACGACGCCGATTTCTCTCTGGATGTGGAGGAGGACGTCGGCGGCTGACCCGCCGCACGCATAATTTCCCTCCCCTCGAACCATAGTAACCCTGTGGGCCCGCAGGGTGCTGTTCTGCGGTTCCCGCCTGTGAAAACGAAAAGGAGGGAATACGGATGTTGGATAAGATCGCTCTGGTTCTGAGCATCATCGGCGGCATCAACTGGGGGCTGATCGGCCTGTTCCAGTTTGACCTGGTCGCCTTTCTGCTGGGGGGCTCCGGGAGCATTCTCAGCCGGATCGTCTACGTTCTGGTGGCTGTGGGTGCCCTGTGGTGCATCTCGCTGCTGTTCCGGGACACGGACACCGCCCGGACGGAAGCCGCCGGCTGACCTGACACAGACTGACCCCCTGCCGCTCTGCGGCAGGGGATTTCTGCGTTTTCCCTGTAAGTCGGACGGAGCGGTGCATCGTAGGTCCGTCCATCATGCTTGACACTCCTGGGCCGGGTTTCCTGAACTTTTCGCCTGTTTTTCTTTTGACAGATCAACGTTTCGACAGACAGAAAGCGCAGACCGGTTTCCCAGTCTGCGCTTTTTTGCCGTCTGTCCTCACTCCCGGCGCAGAGCGTCGATGGGGTTGAGGTTGGCCGCCTTGACGGCGGGCATCAGGCCGAAGAGGATGCCGATGCACATGGAGAACACCACCGCTAGGATGATGGAGGGAACGCTCACCGCCGTGGGCGAACCGCTGAGCTGGCTGACCACCTGGGCCATGCCGATGCCCACCAAGACGCCGATGACGCCGCCCAGACTGGTGAGCACTGCCGCCTCGGTGAGGAACTGCCACAGGATGCGGCTCTTTCTGGCCCCCACCGCCTTTTTCAGGCCGATCTCCCGGGTACGCTCGGTGACGGTGACCAGCATAATGTTCATCACGCCGATACCGCCCACCAGCAGGGAGATGGAGGCGATCCACACCAGCTGCTGATTGGTGGAGTTGGCCAGCTGCTGGAGCTGCTCCGCCTGCTCCAGCACGTCGTTGCTGCTGTAGGCCAGGTCGGAGTCCTGGGAGACGGTAAGCCTGGCGTTGAGCACCTCCGCCGCCGCCTGTCCCACCGAGGTCATGTCGTCGGTGGTGGCCGCCTGGATGTCCACCGTCTGGGGCTCGTCATACTGGCACACCAGCTGCCAGCAGGTGCTGGGGATATACACCGCACCGCTGTCGTTGCCCACATAGGTGTAGTACTCCGTGTAGGTGGAGATGTTCGGCTCATAGGTGCTGGTGAGAGAGACCACCCCCACCACAGTAAACGGCTCGCTGCGGATCTCGATGGTCTTGCCCAGGGGGTTCTCCCCGGGGAACAGGCTCTCTGCGGCGCTCTGGTCCAGGATGGCCACCTTTTTGTAGTCGTCATAGTCCGACTGGGCGAAGTCCCGGCCCAGATAGACCTGATAGCCGTTGACAGAGAAATAGTGGGTGTCCACCCCCCGGAGGGTGCCGGAGAAGCCAGTGTTCTGATAGTAGATCAGCCCGTCCACATAGGTCCGCTCGGTGTACAGGGTAGCGTCCTCCGCCCCCTCCAGATTGGCCAGGCGGGCCCGGGTCTGCTCTGAGATCACTGGAACGCCGTCGGGGATCGAGCTGTACTGGAACTCATAGCCGTAGCCGTTCTGGTTCAGCTGCACCGTCACCACGTTGTTTCCGGCGCCGATGAGCTGCTCCTTGATCTGCTCGTTGGTCCCCTTGATGGTGGAGACGATAGCGATGATGGAGGCAATGCCGATGATGATGCCCAGCATGGTCAGCAGGGAGCGGAGCTTGTGGTTCCAAATACCCTGAAAGGACAGTCCGATATTTTCAAACATAGTGCTCTCCCTCCCTTACCAGCCGTAAAATTCGTCTGCGGTGGCCTCTGTGGTGGGGGCTCCCTCCTCGGTCCCGTCCCCGTAGGGGAAGGACACCCGCTCATCCAGGGACAGGCCGCCGGTGACCTGGGTATAGCTGCCCCACAGGGAGCGGCCGGTGGAGATGTACCGTTTTTCCAGCGTCCCGTCCTCTGCCACGGTGTAGACGTAGCTCCTGCCGTTCTCCCGGCGGATGAACATGGACTCCAGATAGAAGCCGCTGCCGTCGCTCTCGGCAGCGCTGTAGGTGACCTCTGCGTAATCCCCCTGCTCCAGGCCCCCATTCTCGTCCACATAGACGGCAAAGGGGTAGAGGGAGATATTGCTGTTGCCGTCGCCCCAGTAATAGCCGTCGGTGGTGGGGTACTCGGAGATCTCGGTGACAGTTCCCTCGCACTCTGCGCCGCTGTAGTAGTCGTAGACGGACACTGTCTGGCCCACCTGGACCTCAGAGAGCATCAGCTCACTGCACGAGACCTGGATGTAAAACCCGCCCCCGGCGGAGACCCGCATCAGGGCGCTGCCGCTGGTGAGCGCCTCGTCCTCGCTGATGAGATCCTTCACCTCGCCGGACAGGGTGGCGTAGATGGCGCCGTTATTCAGCTCCTGCTCCGCCTTTTCATACTCCAGCTTGGCCTGGCGGAGCTGGATGTCCAGGTCCTTCACCTGGCTCTCCGCCTCCTGCACCATCTCGGTCAGCTCGGTGGCGGTATACTTGATGCCGTCCACAATGGTCTGGGCGGGGGTGCCCGTGTCCTCCTCTTCCTCCTCGTCCTCCGGGAGGGCCGGGAGG
>JAJQEM010000116.1 GCA_021201635.1 Clostridiales bacterium
GCGGATGTGTTCAACTTGCACTTGCAATTTTCGTTCTTTTTCCCTTTGTCTGTATACAGAAATTGAATTTTCGCCAATGGAGGTGTCAGAGACATGACTGGAGCGCAAGCCCTGATTGAGAGCCTGAAGCGGGCCGGTGCAGAGCATATGTTCGGCTATGCCGGGGCGACCATCTGCTATGCGGTGGATGCCCTGGCCAACGCCCCCGAGATCGGATATACCCTGGTGCGGACGGAGCAGAACGCAGGCCACATGGCCTCGGGCTATTACCGGGTGACCGGCAAGGTGGGGGTGTGCATGGTCACCTCCGGGCCGGGCGCCACCAATCTAATCACCGGCATCGCCACCGCCTATATGGACTCCATCCCCATGGTGGCCATCACCGGACAGGTGCCCAGCAACCTGCTGGGCCGGGACATTTTCCAGGAGGTGGACATCACCGGCGCTGTGGCCCCCTTCTCCAAGCACAGCTATCTGGTCAAAAATGCCGACGACATTCCCCGCATCGTGGCGGAGGCGTTCCACATCGCCTCCACCGGACGGCCCGGCCCGGTGCTCATCGACCTGCCCAGCGACATCCAGCAGCAGGAGCTGACGCAGGAGTACCATTACCCGGAGCAGGTATCCCTGCGCAGCTACAAGCCCAGCGTCCGGGGGAATGAGCTGCAAATCAAGCGGGTCATCGGGGCTATCGAGCAGGCCCAGCGTCCCGTCCTCTGCGCCGGCGGCGGGGTTTTCCTGGCCGATGCCGAGCAGGAGCTCACCGAGTTTGCCGAGCGAACCTGCATCCCAGTGGTTACCACTATGATGGGGCTGTCCCTGATGCCTTCCGCCCATCCTCTGAATATGGGGATGATCGGCGCTTTCGGCAGCCAGGCGGCAAACCAGGCCCTGACCAACGCCGACCTGCTGGTGATGGTGGGCTGCCGGGTGGCTGACCGGGCCATTCTCTCCCCCAGCACCCTCCAGGAGCGAACCACCATCGTCCACATCGACGTAGACCCGGCGGAGATCGGGAAGAATATGACCGCCGAGATCCCCGTGGTGGGAGATGTGAAGGTCATCCTCGGGCAGCTGTTGGAGCGGGCCCGGAAGGGTGAGCAGACGGAATGGCTCACCGGGCTGCAGGAGGTGCGCTACCGGGTGCGGCACCGGGAGTTTCCCAGCACCCCGGGATATGTGTTCCCGGGACATCTGCTCCGCCAGCTCAGCCGGAAGCTGCAATACAACGCCGCTGTGGTGGCCGACGTGGGCCAGAATCAGATCTGGGCCTGCCGTCACCTCCAGCTGGAGGGACCCCGTTTCCTCACCAGCGGCGGCCTGGGCACCATGGGCTACGCCCTCCCAGCCGCCATCGGCGTCAAGGTGGCCCAGCCCAACCGGCAGACGGTGGTCATCTGCGGCGACGGCAGCTTCCAGATGTCGTTTAACGAGCTGGCCGCCATCCGGGCGGCGGATATGGACATTAAAATCATCCTCATCCAGAACAACTATCTGGGCCTGGTGCGCCAGATCCAGGACACCCCCACCTATCCCGCCGGACCCTTCGGCGTGGCGCTGGACGGCTCCCCGGATTTCGCCGCCCTCGCCGCCGCCTACGGCATCCCCAGCCGGGTGCTGTCGGAGGACAGGGACGTGGACGACGCTCTGGATGAGATGCTCAACACACCGGGCAGCTTTTTGCTGATTTGCATGGTGGACCCCAAGGCCACCACCAACGACTAAAGGAGGCCGACGATGAGACAGACCATCTCCGTTCTGGTGGAGAACCAGGCCGGTGTCCTGAACCGCATCACCGGATTGTTCTCCCGCCGGGCATTTAACATCGAGTCCCTGGCGGTGGGCGTCACCGACGACCCCGCCATCTCTCGCATCACCATTATCGTGGACAGCGGCAACAGCGTGGTGGAGCAGGTCTCCAAGCAGCTCAACAAGCTCATCGAGGTCATCAAGGTGCGCACCCTGGAGGAGGACCGGCTGATCGGTCGGGAACTGGTGCTCATCAAGGTGAACGCCGCCGCCAAGACCCGGCCGGACATTATGACCATCTGCGAGCTGATGGGGGCCAAGGTGGCGGACATCTCCCCCACCTCTCTCACCCTGGAGCTGTCCGACACACCGGACCGCATTGACACCTTTGAATCCATGCTCCGCCCCTTCTCCATTCAGGAGGTGGCCCGTACCGGGGTCATCGCTCTGCAAAAGGGCAGCGGAAAGATTTGATCGGGAGGAAAGAGACCATTGAAAATTCGTGCCACTCAGGCCATCATGGAGTGCCTGCTGGAGCAGGAGGTAGATACCGTCTTCGGCTATCCCGGCGGTACCATCCTCAACCTCTATGACGAGCTGTATAACTATCGGGACAAGATCACCCATGTTCTCACCGCCCACGAGCAGGGGGCGTCCCACGCCGCCGATGGCTATGCCCGTTCCACCGGCAAGGTGGGGGTGTGCTTCGCCACCTCCGGGCCGGGAGCCACCAACCTGACCACCGGCATCGCCACCGCTTATATGGACTCCTCTCCCGTGGTGTTCATCACCTGCAACGTCACCGAGCCGTTGCTGGGACGGGACTCCTTCCAGGAGGTGGACATCACCGGCATCGCCATGCCTATCACCAAGGCCACCTACCTGGTGCGGGACGCCCAGTCCATCCCCTCCATTATGCGCCAGGCCTTTGCCGTGGCCGCCACAGGTCGGCCCGGGCCGGTGCTCATCGACTTTCTGAAGAACGTCACCGCCCCCAATGAAATGATCGACTACGAGTTCATCCCCTGGTATGAAAACCGCACCTGGGGCAGCGTGCGGGAGCTGAGCGAGAGCCACGGCCTCAAGGCCCCGGAGCCGGACCACGAAGACATCGACAAGCTGGTGGAGATGATCGCCCAGTCGGAGCGGCCCCTGCTCATCTGCGGCGGCGGCGTCGTCCGGGGCCGGGCCCATAAGGAGTTCCGCACCTTTGCGGAAAAGCTCGACAGTCCGGTGGCCATCACCCTCATGGGCGGCGGCGGCTTCCCGGGCGGGCATCCCCTGACCACCGGCATGATCGGCATGCACGGCAGCCGGGCCTCCAATGTGGCGGTAGACCGGTGCGACCTGCTCATCGCCGTGGGCTGCCGGTTCTCTGACCGGGTGGCCCTGAACCCCAACACCTTCGCCAGCCAGGCCAAGATCGTCCACATTGACATCGACCGGGCGGAGATCGACAAAAACGTGCTCACCGACCACCATATCGTGGGCAACGCCCGCCGGGTGCTGGAACTGCTCAACGAGCGGGTGGGCCAGTACAGCCACCCGGAGTGGAAGGAGCAGATCCTCTCCCTCCGCCGGGAGCGGGAGGAGGTGGGGGAGGACGACTCCGCCCTCTCTCCCAAGCAGGTGCTGGAGACCATCCGCCGGATGGCTCCCAAGGACACCATCGTCGCCACCGACGTAGGCCAGAACCAGATGTGGACCATCCAGTACTTCCACTTTGACTATCCCGGGCAGCTGCTCACCTCCGGCGGCTTCGGCACCATGGGCTTCGGCCTGGGGGCCGCCATCGGAGCGAAGATGGCCCACCCGGACAAGGTGGTCATCCACACCACCGGAGACGGCTGCTTCCGGATGAACTGCCACGAGCTGTCCACCGTGGAGCACTACCATCTGCCCATCATTACCGTGGTGTTCAACAACGGCACCCTGGGCATGGTGCGTCAGTGGCAAAACCTGATCTATGACCAGCGGTACTCTGAGACCACCCTGGACCGGGGCCCCGACTTCGTCAAGCTGGCGGAGGCCTACGGGCTCAAGGGCCGCCGGGTCACCAATGTCAGAGAGATGGAGGAGGCTATGGCCGAAGCTCTTTCCTGCGGCTGCGGCTACGTGATCGACTGTATGCTGGACATCGACGAGATGGTCCGCCCCATGGTTCCCGGCGGCGGCAACATCACCGATTTTCTGCTCAGCTGAGGGGGTGACAGGGATGAAACGTGAATTTGACAACGAGAAAAAGCTGTACACCCTGTCTCTGCTGGTGAAGGACATCCCCGGCGTTATGTCCCAGGTCTCCCGGCTGTTCTCCCGGAAGGGGTACAACATCGAGTCCATCGCCACCGGCGCCTCCAACGAGCCGGGGGTCACCCGCATCACCATCGTCATCAAAGGGGACGAGCTGATGATCAGCCAAATCGCCGCCCAGTGCCGCAAGCTGCTCCCCGTTCTGGCCGTCAAGGTGCTGGACGCAGACAGCTCCCTCCAGCGGGAGGTGGCCCTCATCAAGGTCCAGGCGGACGACATGGTGAGCAGGGGGGAGATCATCCAGATCGCCGAGCTGTTCCGGGCCAACATCATCGATGTGAGCCGGGATGTGCTCACCGTCGCCACCTTCGGCACAGGAGAAAAGGTGGAGGCGCTGCTGAAGCTGCTTCAGGAATTTGGGATTCTTGAGGTGGTAAGAACCGGTACTATCGCCATCGAACGAGGGCGTAGCACAATATATGACCAGACAAAACTGAAGGAGGAATATAACTATGGCAAAAATGTACTATGAGAAGGACTGCGACCTGTCCAACCTGGACGGCAAGAAGATCGCCATCATCGGCTACGGCTCCCAGGGCCATGCCCACGCCCAGAACCTGCGGGACTCCGGCTGCGACGTGATCATCGGCCTGCGCCACGGCAAGAGCTGGGACAAGGCGGAGAAGGACGGCTTTGAGGTCTACACCGTGGCCGAGGCCGCCAAGAAGGCCGACATCGTTATGATGCTGGTCAACGACGAGCGGGCCGCCCAGATTTACGCCGAGTCCGTCAAGGACAACCTGGAGCCGGGCAACGCCATCGCCTTCGCCC
>JAJQEM010000126.1 GCA_021201635.1 Clostridiales bacterium
GACTCTATTAAAAATTTTTCGCGGATGTGTTCAACTTGCACTTGCAATTTTCGTCTATAAATTAGTATAACAAAAAAGTGTGAATAAATCATGAAAAAGACGGCATTGTAACAGAGAATCGTCGTCGTTGCGTGCGAGGGTGCTGTGAAACGCCTGATTCCCCCTTGCTTTTCCCCCCGATTTGCTTATAATGAATGGAAAAAGTAGCGTGACCGGCTTATGGTCAGAGATAGCCCCCGCTGTTGGGCCAGAAGAGGAGCTTCCAAAATGACACAGCGTAAGCGTATCGTTATCACCGGCATGGGCGCCGTCACCCCCATCGGCGTGGGGGTCACAGCCTATTGGAACAATCTCATTGAAGGAAAATGCGGCATTGGTCCGCTGACCCGGCTGGACACGGCAAATCTGCCGGTACAGATCGGTGGAGAGGTGCGGGACTTCAACCCGGAGCAGTTCATCCCCAAAATGGACGTGGGCAAGATGGCCCGGTTCACCCAGCTGGCCTACGCCGCCGCCGGAGAGGCCCTGTCGGACAGCGGCGTGGAGATCGACCCCTACCGCACCGGCCTCACCATGGGCACCGCCATGAACGGCGTGGCGGAGATCAGCCAGACCCAGGATGCGTACACCCGGACGGGAAGAAAGGTCTCCCCCCGTTTCGTACCCAAGGTGCTGGGGAATATGGCCGCCTGTCAGATTGCCATTGCTCACAACATCCAGGGACCTAGCTTTACCCTGAACACCGCCTGCTCCTCCGGCCTGGACGCCATCACCCTGGCGGTGATGCTGCTCCGCAACGGCACTGCGGACGTGATGCTGGCGGTGGGGGGCGAGTCCATCGCCTGCCCCCCTGTGATCTCCTCCCTGGCTACCAGCAACGCCCTGAGCCGGAACAACGATGACCCCCTCCACGCCTGTCGGCCCTTTGACCGGAAGCGAGACGGCTTCGTCATGGGCGAGGGCGGCGGCGCTCTGGTACTGGAGACGGAGGAGCACGCCCTGGCCCGGGGCGCTCGCATCTACGGTGAGGTTTTGGGCTGTGGCAACAACAACGACGCCTATCACATCACCGCCCCCCGGCCCCACGGGGAGGGCGGAGCCAGATGTATGCAGCTGGCTCTGGAGGATGCAGGGCTGGCCCCGGAGCAAATCGGCTATGTCAACGCCCACGGCACCTCCACCCCGGTGGGGGACACCATGGAGTGCGACGCCATCCGCACCGTGTTCGGCGACTACGCCGCCCGGCTCCCCGTCTCCTCCACCAAGGGGGCCACTGGGCACCTGATGGGAGCGGGAGGCATCACCGAGGTCATCGCCTGCGTCCTGGGCATCCGGGACGGGGTTTTGCCCCCCACCCTCAATGTCACCGACCCGGACCCGGCCTGTGGGCTGGACTGTGTCCCCCTGGTCGCCCGGCAGAAAACCTATGACATCGCCATGTCCAACGCCCTGGGCTTCGGCGGTCAGAACGCCAGTATCATTGTAGGACGGTATTGAGAATAAAATAGCTTTGACATGAAAAGCAGGACAGCGCTCCTCTGGGAGTGCTGTCCTGATGCTTTTATGTTGCTGGAACGTTTGGCCTTACAGCCGGGCCTCCAAGGCGGCCTTCATGTCCTCATAGCCGGGCTTGCCGAGCAATGCGAACATATTCTTCTTGTAGGCCTCGACGCCCGGCTGATTGAACGGATTGACCCCAAGCACATAGCCGGAGATGCCGCAGGACAGCTCGAAGAAGTAGATCAGAGCACCGGTGTTGTAGGCGTCGATGGTGTCCACATTGACCAGGATGTTGGGCACGCCGCCGTCCACGTGGGCCAGACGAGTGCCCCGCATGGCCTGCTCGCAGACGAATTTCAGCTCCTTCCCGGCCAGGAAGTTCAGGCCGTCCACATTGTCCTTATCCTCTCCTATGACCACGGAGCCGTGAGGCTTGTCATAGCGCACGATAGTCTCGAACATGATGCGCTCGCCCTGCTGAATATACTGGCCCATGGAGTGGAGGTCGGCGGTAAATTCCACGCTGGCGGGGTAGATGCCCTTGCCGTCCTTGCCCTCGCTCTCGCCGTAGAGCTGCTTCCACCACTCGCCGAAGAACCGGAAGCTGGGCTCATAAGCGCCCAGAATCTCCACCTTCTTGCCCTGATTATACAGGACATTCCGGGCTGCCACATACTGCCAGACCGGGTTTGCCATGCTCTTGTCTGCGCCGAAGGTGTTCATGGCGTCGGCGGCGCCCTGCATCAGGGCCTCGATGTCGATGCCCGCCACGGCGATGGGCAGCAGGCCCACGGCGGTGAGGACGGAGTAACGGCCTCCCACGTCGTCGGGCACCACGAACTCCTCATAGCCCTCGACATCGGCCAGGCCCTTGAGGGCCCCCCGGGCCTTGTCGGTGGTGGCATAAATCCGGCGGGCCGCCTCCGCCTTGCCGTACTTGTCCTCCAGTGCAGCCTTGAAGATGCGGAAGGCCACGGCGGGCTCGGTGGTGGTGCCGGACTTGGAGATAACGTTGATAGAGAAATCCCGGCCTCCGATCAGCTCCAGGGTCTCCAGCACGGCGTCGGTGGACAGGGTATTACCGGCAAAGAAAATGTCCGGGGTGTCCTTCTTCTTCAGGTTGTAGTTGGGACTCTGGATCAGCTCCACCACCGCTCTGGCCCCCAGATAGGAGCCGCCGATGCCGATGACCACCAGCACCTGGGAGTCGGACTGGATCTTTTTCGCCGCCTTCTGAATGCGGGCAAACTCATCCTTGTCATAGTCCACCGGGAGACGGACCCAGCCGAGGAAATCGTTGCCCTCTCCCTTCCGGGAGTCCAGCACCTGATGGGCAGCGGCTACCTGGGGGGCGATGGCCTCCAGCTCGGCCTTGGTGACGGCAGAGGAGACGTCTACTTGAATCATGGGGAAAACCTCCTGTATCATAAAATGTATTGATATGTGTTCCTGGGATGACAGGTTCAGTTTACCACAGGATTCTCAAAAATACAACCGGACAGAACGCTTTTGCCGCTATTTCTCCGCCCCCACCTCTTTCGGCATGCGCTCCGCCGTCCGCCGCCGCTGCATCCCCTTCACCCCCTCGCAGATGGGCAGGGGCAGCAGGGACAGCACCAGCACCGCTCCCCACTCGCCGGGGGAGAGGGGCACCACGGAGAACACGGACTGGAGGGGCGGCAGCAGCAGGACGGAGAGCTGGAGCAGCAGGCCGATGAGAAACGCCCGGTTCATGGCGGGGTTGGACAGCGCCCCGATCTCCCGCAGGGAGGCCCGGTCGCTGCGCACGTCAAAGGCGTGGAACAACTGGCACAAGGTCAGAGTGGCAAAGGCCATGGTGTTGGCCGCTTGATAGGCCTCCCCCGGGTCGGAGAGGACGTACTCTCCCAGGAAATAGGCCGCCAGGGTCAGCAGTCCCACCATCAGCCCCTGCCAGATGAGCTGGAAGGTGAAGGGGCGGGTGAACAGCGGCTCCTTCCCGGAGCGGGGCGGCTGGTCCATCACCCCCGCCTCCACCGGCTCTACCCCCAGGGCCAGGGCGGGAAGGGAGTCGGTGACCAGATTGAGCCACAGCAGCTGCACAGGCACCAGGGGCGTCTGGTGGAAATTGCACACCGTGGCGATAAAAATGGTGAAGATTTCCCCGATATTGCAGGAGAGCAGATAGTGGATGGCCTTTCGGATGTTGGCATAGATGCCTCTCCCCTGCTCCACAGCGGAGACGATGGTGGTGAAATTGTCGTCGGTGAGCACCATATCCGCTGCACCCTTGGCCACGTCCGTCCCGGTGATGCCCATGGCGCAGCCGATGTCCGCCGCTTTCAGCGCCGGAGCGTCGTTGACCCCGTCCCCGGTCATGGCTACGATCTCCCCCTGTCTCTGGAGAGCCTGGACGATGCGCAGCTTGTGCTCCGGGGTGACCCGGGCAAAGACGGCACAGCGGCTCACCTGCTCCTCCAGCAGCTCCTGGGGCATGAAATCCAGCTCCGCCCCGGTGAGGGCGGTGGAGCCCTCCCGGTAGATGTCCAACTCCTTCGCCACGGCTACGGCGGTGAGCTTGTGGTCGCCGGTAATCATCACTGGGCGGATGCCCCCGTGGCGGCAGACGGCCACCGCATCCCGCACCTCCGGACGAGGCGGGTCCATCATCCCGATCAGGCCCACGAAGATCAGCTCCCGCTCCACCATGTCCGGGGTGAGCTGGCCGGGGATACGCTCCAGCTCCCGGTATGCCACCCCGATCACCCGGAGGGCCTGTCCCGCCATCAGGCGGTTGGCGGTCTCCGCCGTCACCCTGGCTCCCTCGTCCAGAGGACGGACGCCCCGGTCTAAGTAGGAGGTGCAGCGGCGGAGCAGCAGGTCGGGGGCACCCTTGACCATCACCCGGTAGCCCCCGGCGGGGCTGGGGTGGATGGTGGACATGAGCTTTCGGTCTGCGTCAAAGGGCAGCTCCGCCCGGCGAGGAAATTCCTCCTCCAGCTCCTGCTTGCGGATGCCCCGGCTCTGGGCGGCGACTACGATGGCGTTTTCCGTAGGGTCGCCGGAAAAAGTCCCGTCTGGCCGGGGGACGGAGTCACTGCACAGGGTTCCGATGGAGAGGGCCAGCTGCTCCCCCCTGCCGCTGGCCGTCCAGATTTGGGTGACGGTCATCTGATTTTTCGTCAGCGTCCCCGTCTTGTCCGAGCAGATGACACTGGCGCAGCCCAGGGTCTCTACGGCAGGGAGTTTTTTCACAATGGCGTGCTGTCCCGCCATCCGCTGGACGCCCAGGGCCAGGACGATGGTGACGATGGCAGGAAGTCCTTCGGGAATGGCAGCCACCGCCAGGGAGGCAGCGATGAGAAACATGGACAACAGCTCCTTTCCCTGGAGCAGTCCTACCCCGAACATGACGGCGCAGGCGGCCACGCAGAGGAAGGACAGGGACTTGGAGATCTCCCCCATTTTCCGCTGGAGGGGGGTCTCTCCCTGCTCCTGATTCTGGAGCAGGGCGGCGATGCGCCCCACCTCGGTGCGCATTCCCGTCTCCACCACCAGGGCCGTTCCCCGGCCCCCGGTGACGACGGTGGAGCCAATGAGCAGGTTGACCCGATCTCCAAGAGGGGTATCCCCCGCCAGGGCGACCTCCGCCCGCTTCTCCACCGGCACCGACTCCCCGGTGATGGCGGACTCGTCCGCCCGGAGGCCCGCCGCCTCCACCAGCCGGGCGTCCGCCGGGACCAGATCCCCCGCCTCCAGGCGGATCAGGTCTCCCGGCACCAGCAGGGCGGCGTCGATCCGGCAGAGCCTGCTGCTCCGGAGGACGCTGGCCTGGGGCGCCGCCATCTCCCGGAGAGCCTCCAGCGCCTTTTCTGCGTTGCTCTCCTGGACGATGGAGATCGCCCCGTTTACCAGGACAATGACCAAAATAATAAGGGCGTCCAGCAGATCCTCCCCGCCGCTGGCCAGCCAGGAGAGGGCGGCGGCAGCCAGCAGAACGAGGATCATGGGGTCTTTCAGCTGCTCCCACAGGCGCAGGAGCAGAGGTTGTCCCCTGGTCTGCTCCAGCCGGTTGGGGCCACACTCCTCCAGCCTGGCCCTGGCCTCCCCGGGGGAGAGTCCCCGGACGGGGTCGGTCCTGAGCTGGGCTGCGGCCTCCTTTGGGGACATGGCGTGCCATTGCTGCATATCGCATCCTCCTCTGTATCCGCCCCGGCACAACGGGGACGGCTAAACTCTTCTCCCATTATAGAGGAGGACGGATGGGAAAAAGAGGGAATCATGGGAGGGGAGGATGTACCTCTCTCCTTCCGGTGTTGAGTCCCGTCCGTCCGTTCTCCCCTCAAAGCCGGATTTTTGTGACTGTTTTTGCATCTGCATTGACAAATCTGCACATTCCCGTATAATGAAATCAGGCAAAGGTTCCGTTCGGCGGAGGCACGTATCTGCCTTTTCGCCTGTGGCAGCGATATAACGGAGGGGGTACACAGGTATGCAGCGTATCATCATCTGCGACGATGACCGACAGGTCTGCGCTTCCCTGGCCGCCATGATCGACCAGATCTATGAACGTCCCCACCGGGTCAGGCAGGTCTACAGCTGGGATGCCCTTCGGGATGAGGTGTTGGTCATCACACCTGGAGAGGCAGACATCGTTTTATGGACATTCAGTTGGGGGCGGACAATGGCATTCTCGTCTCCCGGCAGCTTCGGGAGCGGTATCCCCGCATCCGTTTCATCTATATCACCGGCTATATCCAATTTTCCGAGGCCATTTTCCACGGCTTTCCCACTGCCTTCCTGGTCAAGCCCATCAAGCCCGCCTCCCTCCTGTACGCTCTGGAGAAAGCCACTGCTGAGCTGGAGGCCATAGAGGATACCGTACTCTCTCTGAAGGTCAGAGGCGGACAGCTCTGCTCCATCCCCCTGCGGCAAATTCGCTATATCGAATCCGCAGGCCGTCTGGTATTGATCCATACCGACGAAGGACCGTTGGAGTGCTATCGGCGGCTGGGGGAATTAGAAGCGCAGCTGTCAGGCAGCTTCGTTCGCTGTCACCAGAGCTTTCTGGTCAATCTGAGCCATGTGAGACAGATACAGGAGCTGCGGCTCCTTCTGTTCACCGGCGAGACAATCCCCATCAGCCGGGTCCGTCTGAAAGCGACAAAGGAGCGGCTGATGCGGTACGCCGGAGAGAGCATCTGAACCGTCTTTCTGTAAGGACAGCTTGTCCTGTAGAAAGACGATTCTTTTTTCCTTTTGGACAGTCCCAGCGCAGCAGACAGTTGCTGATTTTTACAAAAAAAGGACCGATTATGACAAATCAGTTGTAACGGAGCGGGCCATTGTCTACAATGGAACAATACAAGGGGCAGCTCTGCCCCATTCTTTCCTGACCGGCGGCCCTGCCCTGGTCATCCCTTGAAAGAGTGTGTTCTGAATGAATCCCATCCGTATCCTGACTGTGACCCCTGTCAGTAACTACCGGCTGGTCGTTCTCTGGGATGATGAGACCCTCCGGCTCTGGTCGTTTCCCTTTCAGGGAAGGTCTCAGCGCTCCCATCCCCTCCGGGATAGTTCATTGTTCCAGCAGGCGGAGGTATCTCCGGACGGGCTCCAGGTCCTATGGCCCAACGGCGAGTGTCGCACCGCATCGGAGCTCTACTCTGCCAGCAAGTCCCTCCCCCTGACCATGAGCGACCTGATAGAGCTGTGTCGTCAAAATATCCTGTCCACCAGCGAGGCAGCGGAGCTGCTGAACTGTACCCGGCAAAATGTGGACAATCTGGCGATCCGTGGCAAGCTGCATCCCATCAAATCCTATAAGCGGAACCGCTTTTTCCTCCGGGGCGACGTGGTCCGCAGACGTTGGTGGAACGGCGCTGCTTTCCCGTCTCCTGACGTCAGTGGAAAAGTGTCTCCGGTGTCCCTGCCCTGTTCAGAACAGCGCCAGGAAACCACCTAATCCCGGGCTGGGCAAAACAGCCCGCCACAACCAAAGCAAAAACGCCCCCTGTCTGGTGTCTGACAGGGGGCGTTTTACAATATATGCTGTTGCGATGCGGCCCGGAGCGCTCAGCTCTCCTTCACCTCCAGCCGCTGATACAGGATGGGGCAGTCGCCCAGCACCAGGCCCTCCTTGATGTTGATGGGGCTCCAGGTGGGGGTCTCCGGCAGCTCCAGCATGGTGCGGAGCTTGGCACAGCCCCGGGTCAGCACCGGGTTGAGAAGGTTGGACATATTGGTGATGATATACATACAGGTGGCGGTGGTGTTGTTGAAGGTGGTCTTGTCCTCCGCCTTGACTTGGGTCCAGGGGGCCTGGCCGTCATAGTACTTGTTGGCGTCCTGGATATACTGGAGCATTTGCTCGGCAGCGGCCCGCAGCTCGCCCGCCTCCAGGTGTGCGCCGATCTCGTCGTACATCCGCTGGGTCTGAGCCTGGATGTCCGGGTCCACCGTTCCGGCGGGAACGACACCCTTGAACTTCTTCTTCAGGAAAGAGACGTTCCGGTTGACGAAGTTGCCGAAGGCGCCACAGAGGAACTTGTTGTGGGCGGCGATGAGCTCGTCCTCGCTGTAGCTGATGTCCCGGCGCTCCGGGTTGTTTACCGTGAAGAAGAAGCGGATGCTGTCCGGGTCGAACTGATCGGCCAGCTCCTGGATAGTCACCAGGTTTCCCTTACTCTTGGACATCTTGTCCTCCCCCAGCTTGACATACTCACTGGAGACGATCATCTTGGGGCACTGCCAGCCCTTCTCCAACGCCATGATGAGGGCGGGGAAGATGACCGTGTGGAAGGGGATGTTGTCCTTGCCGTGGATATAGTAGGTGATGAGGTCGTCGCTGTCCTTCATGAACTCGTCAAAGTCGATGCCCCGCTCCTCGGCCACCTTTCTCCCGGCGGTGAGATAGCCCATCACTGCCTCGAACCAGACGTAGATGCGCTTGTCCTCATAGCCCTCGAAGGGGACCTTGACGCCCCACTCCAGGTTCCGGGTGGCGTCCCGGTCCGGCAGTCCCTGCTCCAGATACTTCTTCGTCTCGTTGACCGCATTGGTGCGCCAGGCGGGGCTGTTCTTCTTATAGTAGTCCTCCAGCTTGTTCTGGAACCGGGACAGGGCGAACACCATCTCGTGGTTGGGCCGCTGGACGGTGGGATTGCCGCAGGTGATGCAGTGCTTGTCCTTCAGGTCCTCCGGGTCGAAGGAGGTCAGGCAGTGGTCGCACTGGTCGCCCTTGGCCGGCTTGCCGCACACCGGACACAGACCGGTAATCTCCCGGTCTGCCAGGAACTTGCCGCAGGTCTCGCAGTAGTCCTGCTGCTTCTCCTTCTCATAGAGGTAGCCGTTGTTGTAGATGTCCACCAGCATCTGGCGGACGTGC
Organism: Clostridiales bacterium; assembly: GCA_021201635.1. Classification (GTDB taxonomy): domain Bacteria; phylum Bacillota; class Clostridia; order Oscillospirales; family Oscillospiraceae; genus Onthomonas. The sequence goes on from JAJQEM010000126.1 coordinate 8,867, forward strand.
TCCTCATGATAATCTGTGAAGGTGGCGGTGTACAGGTCATAGGAGAAATCCATGGCCTCAAACGCCTTGACGAACTCCTCGTGATACTTGTGGGCAATGGCGGAGGGAGTGGTGCCCTCCTTCCTGGCCCGCTGGGTGATGGGGGTGCCGTGGGTGTCGGAGCCGGAGACGTAGATCACCTCATCCCCGTGCTGCCGGAAATACCGGGCCAGGATATCCCCGGGGAGCAGGGCCGCCAGGTGGCCCACATGGAGGGAGTAGTTGGCATAGGGCCAGGCGCCGCCCAGCAGGATCTTTCTCTTCATCTATCCTCAATTCCTTTCGGTGTGGAATACATTGATTCTGTGACAGGGTTATTATAGTATGATTTTACCCGTTTCGCAAGGGAGAACAACAAAATGACCCTGTCGACCACAGGGTCATTTTGCGAAAACCCATCGTTTTACTTTTTCTCCCTGGACATCTGGAGGGCCACTGCGCCGATGATGCCGGCGTCGTTGCCCAGGGTGGCCCGGACGGCGGGAGGGGGCGGGAACTCGTCTGCGGCAAAGGAATACTTCCGGATGCCCTCGTTGAGGGGAATCATGAGATAGTCTCCCTGGTTGCAGATGCCGCCGCCCATAATAATCAGCTCCGGCCGGAAGGTGTCCACGATGCCCACAATGCCCATGGCCAGGTAGTCGATGTACTGTGCCACCACCGCCCGTGCGGTGCCGTCGTCCAGCTTGGCGGCGTCGAAGGGGACCTTGCCGTTGACCTTGTCGATGTCTCCGTCCACCAGTGCCCACATTTTAGAGTCCGGGTTTTTCTCCATGGCCCGGCGGGTCTGGCGGATGAGAGCAGTGGCGGAGGTGTACGCCTCAAAGCAGCCCCGCTTGCCACAGCCGCACAGCTCCCCGCCGTAGCAGAAGGTGAAGTGGCCCGGCTCGGTGCCCTGACCGGTGCAGCCGCTGAAAATTTTGCCGTTGACGATAAAGCCGCCGCCGATACCGGTGCCCAGGGTGATCATCAGGGCGCTGTTGCAGTTGGCCCCGCTGCCGGCCACCACCTCGCCCAGGGCGGCGCAGTCGGCGTCGTTGCCCAGGTAGACAGGCAGACCCAGCCGAGAGGACATGATCTCCTGCAGGGGCAGGTTCTTCCAGCCCAGGTTCACCGCCTGGATGACGTTGCCGTCCGGCGTCACTGCCCCGGGCACGCCGATGCCGATGGAGCTGATGTCCGCCAGGGTCATCCCCGCCAGCTCCAGCACCGCCCGGACGGAGGCCACCATGTCGTCGATCAGCGCCTCCGCCTTCCGGTCTGCCCCGGTAGGGACGCTGAGCTTTTTCAGCATATTTTTCTCTTCATCCACAACGCCCACGGCAATGTTGGTTCCGCCAATGTCTATTCCGATAAAGTAGCGCATAGTGCTTTCCCTCCAGGGCATATTTTGTTTTTGAAACGCCGTCCGTTTTCCCTTTGTCTCACACAGAGCAAACAGGAAGCGGCGAGCGTTTCCTGTTCCTGAATATTTTTCAACGGCTAGTCTGAGTTATGAGCCAGCAAACTACTCATGGACACATTTTAGGCCATTGCACCGTCAGCCCGGCGGACTGCGTTTTTGTCTGACGACATTATACCAACAGAATTCAGAATTTGCAAGGTTTCAACAGCGCTATCGGCCTTGAATTTTCGCTCTGGATTCGTTATACTGAGTAGGACGCCACACAACGAACCATTCACCGCCTGCCCCGGGCAGGACGGTCTGACCCGGGAGGCATATGATGGCAAGCAAGGCAAAGACTGCGCCCAGTCGGGCGAAAAAAGCCGAACCCAAGGGAAAAAAGCACACTGGGCTCAAGGCGGCTCTGATCCTGATTCTTCTTCTGATTGCCCTGGTGTTCGCCGTCTATCTCTACCTGTGTATGCAGGTAGACCAAGACACCATCATCGGAGATGTGACCATCCAGGGGGTGGATGTCCGGGGTATGACCCGGGACGAGGCTGCCGCCGCCGTGGATGCGTCCATTGAAAGCGCCTATCAGGGCCAGACAGTGGACATCCTCCTGGCGGGAGAGGCCTACAGCGTCACTGTCTGGGACGAGGAGCAAAACCTTCTGACCTGGGATTACAGCGATGCCCTGGACGAGGCCATGGAGCCGGGCCACGGGGACTTTCTCACCCGGGGCTGGGAGTGGCTCCAGGTGCAGATGGGTGATGTAGAGGAACAGACCGTCACCGTTTCCCCTGTCCTCACCGACACGGAGACGCTGAAATCCCTCATCCAGGCCACCGGCATCGAGGCGGTGGACACCGCCGTGGAGACCACCTACACCATTGAGGACGACGCCGTGGTCATCACCAAGGGCAGCACCGGGGTGACGGCGGACGTGGATACCCTGACCGACCAGGTGGCCAGTCTGGTCAACTCCGGCGACTGGCCGGAGGAACACACGGTGGACTGTGCCACTCTCTCCAGCGAGATCGCCGAGCTGGACATCCAGGCCATCTATGACCAGATCTACGTGGCGCCGGTCAGCGCCACCTTGGACCCGGCCAACGACTATGCCATCGTCCCCTCCACCGACGGGGTATCCTTCGACGTGGACGCCGCCACACAGGCGCTGGAGGAGGCCGAGGCGGGCAGTCAGGTGACAGTGGAGCTGGTCTACACCGAGCCGGCCATCACCACGGAAAACCTGGAGGAAAACCTGTTCGCCGACGTGCTGGGGAGCTATACCACCACTGTCTCCGGCTCCTCTGGCCGGAAGAGCAACGTGAAGCTCTCCGCCCAGTTCTGCGACGGCACCATCCTGCTGCCGGGAGAAATTTTTGATTACAACGACACGGTAGGCGAGCGCACCACCGCCCGGGGGTTCTCTGCGGCCCCCGCCTATAACAACGGCGAGACCGTCCAGGAGGTGGGCGGTGGCATCTGCCAGACCTCCTCTACTCTGTACGCCGCCTGCCTCTACGCCAATCTGGAGATCGTCACCCGGACCAACCACACCTACGCCTCCAGCTACATCGGCCTGGGTCTGGACGCCACTGTCTCCTGGGGCGGCCCGGAGTTCGAGTTTGCCAACAACACTGACTATCCCATCAAGATCGTCACCAGCTACTCCGGCGGTAAGCTGACGGTGAGCATTTACGGCACCAAGACGGACGACATCACAGTAAAAATCGTCAGCAAGACCCTGGAGACCATCCCCTATTCCACCACCTACACCACCGACAGCAGCCTGTCCTCCGGGCAGAGCAAGGTCATCACCACCCCCTACACCGGCTACAAAGTGCAGACCTACCGGGAGCTGTATGACGGGGACGGCAACCTCATCTCCTCCACAGAGGAGGCCTACAGCTACTACAAGGCCCGGAACAAGGTCATTGCCACCGGGGATTAAGCCAGCCAACAGCCGCAGTTTCCCAGGGGCGGAGCTTCTCCGCCCCTGGGGTCTATTTCAGATTCAGACAGGAGCGTATCACATATGTTTCAAGGCTTTTCCGACGAGACCATCCAGTTTCTCTGGGGGATTGCGCTGAACAACGAGCGGAGCTGGTTCAACGCCCACAAGGAGGAGTATCTGACCCATCTCTATCAGCCCATGCAGGAGCTGGGGCGGACGGTGTACGACCGGATACTGGAGCGGAATCCGGGACTTTTGGTCAACCTCCACGTCACCCGCATCTACCGGGACGCCCGGCGACTTCACGGGGGCGGGCCGTATAAGGACCATCTCTGGCTCTCCCTGGAGCGGCCCCACGACCGGGACGAGGACTGGCACGACATCCCCTCTCTCTGGTTCGAGGTCTCCCGCCAGGGCTACGGCTACGGCCTGGGCTACTGGGGGACACCCGCCGACATGGAGGCCTACCGCCGCCGCATCCGCCGGGAGCCGGAGGCTTTGGAGGCGCTGGTCCGGGACTTTGAGCGGCAGGACACCTTTGTCCTGGAGGGGCAGTCGTACAAGCGGCCCAAGGGCAGTATCTCTCCCCTGCTGGACGGCTGGTACAACCGGAAATCTCTCAGCTTTGTCCGGGAGTGCCCCCCGGACGAGCTGTTCTGTTCGCCGGAGCTGGCGGACGCCGTGGCGGAGGGCTGGGAGCTGCTGCTGCCCCTGTACCACTATTTTGACGATCTGCGCATGGAGCCGCCGGTGACGGAGCGTATCCTGTAAAACCAGTATTTTGGCTCTTTCTCCGCTGCATAGCCGCTTTTGTACAAATGAAACACGTACGATTTTTCGGGCGGAAGGCCGGTCATTCCCGGCCCTCCGCCTGCGTTCATTTATTCGTCACCGTGGTCCTCGCCGCCGTCACCCAGTCCAGACAGCCCTCCAAACAGCTGCCGGAGCTTCTCCGGCAGCAGCTGGGGATTGATCTCGCACACATTTTCCAAAATAGAGCCGGTCTCCATCAGGCTGATATAGGTGCACGCTGACCCGGCCACCGGCAGAGTCACCCCCAGGTCCAGATACCCCTGGGCATAGTCCACCAGCACCCCCAGAAGGATGACCAAAATCAGCCCAGACTTGTGAAACAGTCCCTCCCGCATTTTGGTGCTGGAAAAGCTGGCCGTGGCAAAGGCTTTGATCAGGCCGGTGACAAAATCCAGCAGGATAAAGGCAAACACGATAGCATAGATCATAGTGCTGCTCCCTCCTCTGTCCATCCATACACTCCGGGTTCCCACACATTGTTGTCAATATCGGACACCCAGGTCTTGCCGTTGTGGGTCACAGTGTCACCCTGCATATACGGGTTGGTGCTGTCGGGTTGGACCCACTCGCCCACCTCAGAGCCGCCCTGTCCGGGCAGCACCTCCGCAAACAGGCTCGCCGCCGTGTCCGGGGTCCAGTCGCTCTGGCTGGTGTGGTCCTGCAAGACGGTGTAAACCGTCCCGCCGTACTGCACCTTTGTCCCCGCCTCGTAGGCCGTCTCTGCGCTCCACGCCGGGAACAGGGTGGGGACCTCCGCCGCCGTCTCATCGTCCAGCGATTGCACGGCTGTTTCAATCGCCGCCCGGTACTTCAATGCCTCCGCTCTTGTCATGTCGTCTCGCCTCCTAAAATAATGCTGACTGCCTCAGTGTCAGAAATTTCGTCGCTCTCCACCTTCGTCCACTGACTGGACAGGTTCTCCTGGGTCAAAATGCTGAACGCCGCAGGCTCCACCACCTGCTGGCCGAACAGACAAGTCTCCCCGAAATCCTCCACATACGCCTCCGAGATGAGCAGCAGCTCCCGTCCCTCGTCCGGGGTAATGTGGTCCCCCACATAGAGGGCAGAGCCGTTTTTGTCGTAAAATGCCATGGTATCCTCCTTAATAGACAGCGATCCAGCGTGTGCCGGTCTGGGTCGTATTGGTCCGGGTCACATAGACGGTGAAGCCCGTGCTGCTGGCCCCTGCCGCCGAGACGCCGATGGTGACGGTGCCCGGGTTGGTGACCGAGACCCCTGCCACCACAGTGGGCGTGCCGGAAAATGTCTTGCTGAACGTCACCGCCACCCCGGTAGGGGTATTGGCGGCGGACGGGGTCACGTAGGTAGCGCCGTGCTGGATTTCCGGAACCCGGAAATTTGTCGACGCCCCGATATAAAGATCGGAATATACATACAATTTGCTGGTATCGTAGGCCCCTATCCTAAGGTAATCGCTTGAACCGTAGGGATAGAGATAGATATTGGCGCTATAGTCTGACTTGATGTTGACAGCGCCGTTTGCTGTAATTTGCCCACCAGCAACAATTGCCCCAGACACATTAAGGGTACTACCTAGCTTAGTTGCCCCGCTGACGTTGAGGGTGCTGCTCAGCGTGGCTGCGCCCGCCGCCGCCAACGTGCCGTTTACCGAGCAGCCATTGGCCAGATAGGTGGAATAGGCCGTGCTCTCATCCCCGGAAACTCTGACCGCCAGTCCATCATATTTTCCGCCCAGATAGTATTGGATCGTATTTCCCGTCTCCACTGCGCTCCTGCCATAGAGTGCGCCGCAATTGATTACGGCGTAATTCCCGCTTTCGTCCGCATTGGAGGTAAAGGAGCTGCCGGAGATGGATCCGCCCACCAGAGCGGCGCCCGTGATGGTGCCCGTGGCGGTGATGTCCTGGGCAAACAGGTCGGTGACGTTGATCTGGTCTGCCGTCACCGAGTGAGCTGCCAGGACAGACCCGTCCAGGGCGGTTTGATATTGTTCCTCCGCCAGCTGGTCCGCAGTCAGCCCGCCCGCTGTTGCGTTGATTTCATAGATCAGCCCGTCCGCCCCGGTGAGGATGAGCTTGTTTGCCGTCAGAGTGTTTGCCTGGATCACATCGCCCACGATGGTCACGCCGGTCAGGTACTTGCTCGCATTGATCTCCACGCCGGAGAGAGTGTCGGTGACGATGCCGCCCCGCACCAGCAGGTCCTGGACCGCAAACAGGCTCTTAAAGCTGGCCATGTCCGCCGTATACCGCTCCAGGGCAGTGGTGGTGGGGCCCTTGTAGCTGGCGGAGTTGTCCGTCTCTGCGCTGCCATAGGCGGTGAGCTTTGTCTGAAAGCCCCCGTCGTAGGTGTGCTCCACGTTCATGACCGGGAAGGTGTAGCTCTCCCCGGCAAGGTCGGTGACGGTGACGATGTCTCCCGGCTCCAGCTGCAGGTCCCCGACTATCGTCACCTCTCCCGGCCGGTAGGTGAAGCCCTCCAGCCCGGCCCACACGGACTCCAGCGCCTCCTCCGTCATATAGGGGTCGGTCAGGGAGATGCCGCTGCCTCCCGTCCCAGCGGAGATCTGGTCGTCCTCCCCGGAGCCGGTGGCTACCGTCAGGCTGGACAGAACATAGTCATAGTCCTTCCGGGTGAAGCCGCCGCTGTAGTAGTCCTCCGGACCGATGTCCGCATCTGCGGCGGAGAACCACCGAAGTGCCAGCCTTCCCTCCCGGTCAAACAGGGCGTTGCACCCCAGCAGCACCGCCATATACCCCGCCATCTCCCGGCAGGTATACCCGGAGGACACCCCGCTGACCGCCTGATCGGTCAGCCCGGACACGTCCCCTAGTTCCACCCCCGCCTGGTCGCAGATCTCCGCCAGCACCTCCAAAGCAGTGGCAGGAGCTGGGTCGGACGGGTAGTATCCCGACTCCATGGCCCAGATCATGGCGTCGGACGCCGTGACCTTCACCGTGCCCTCTCCCGTCTCCGGCGTCTCGAAGCGGAACCGGCCAAGGCTGAGCCACGCACCCCCGATCTCCACCTCCGGGGTAACATACGCCCCCTCCAGCGACGGAAGCCCGTCCCCGGCGAGAGTCACCGTTAGATACGCTGCCACCGTACTGCCCAGACTGGGCCCGGAGGTGTCGGAGCTGCACCCGGCGGTCAGGGTGAGCCGGATGATCTCCTCCTCCAGACAGGCGCCGCTGTCCAGCCGCAGCCGGAGCGGGACCCGGTCCTGGCCCTCATACGCAAATTCTGAAAGCAATTCGCCTCCCTCCTTTCACCTGCATTGTATCGTAAAAGACTGTCCGCCGAAATGCAACAAACAGGATTTGCCGGCCAAATGGGCAGAAAAATACCGTAGATTTGCGTTTTTCCGCAAATCTACGGCATCAATATTGCTGAAAGACGGGATTTAGCTCCGCTTCAGGGCGTGGGCCACGGCCTTGCCGACGCCGCCGCCCACGACAGCCCCGGTGATCCACTCCACCAGGCCCTGGACGCCCACGGACAGGGCGACGAACACGATCGGGCCGGTAGCGCCCAGAGTGCTGACCAGACCCTGAACATAGTCACAGGAGTAGAAGAACCAGACGATGTATCCCATAAACAGCAGGGTGTTTAGCAGAGGGCACAGGAGCCCGGTGGCGAAGTAGCAGACCGTATCCGTCTTGTCGATCTTTTTCAGACCCCGGAAGATCCAGCCTGTGAGCGCTCCCACCAGCGTCCGGGTGCCCACGCACAGGACGAAGGTGGAGACGGGACTAAGCTGGAAAAAGGCCCCGGTCATAAGGGATGCCCCGGTGACGGCGTCATAGAAGCTGGTGAAGCCAAAGACCATGCCCAGAATCGCTCCCGCCAGCGGCCCGGAAATCATGGCACCGATGGCAATGGGGATCATGGTAAAGGTCATCACCAGAGGACCCACCGGGATGCTGGCCAGTCCGGTGAGCTTCATCACCAGAATAATGGCGATGAGCAGAGCTACCTCGGTGAGATAGCGCACCTTGTCGTTGCTGTTTTTCATGATAGTTACCTCCTGCTGCCGTTCCGCCCTTCGTCGGATACAGCGCAATATGATGTGCCGCCGCTGTGGTTTTATGTTTCTCCTGCCGTCCGCACCGGGTACAGCGGAGCAATGACAACAGCATTGGCCGCCGGGCAAGCCCGACGGCCATCATTATAGTTCGGATGAGGAAAAATTGCAACTGTATTTTTCGCAGATGAGGCATAGACTGTCAATGCCGCACCTGCCCTGAATTTCTGCCTCCAACCACTTGACATTGTTCAAAGAGATGCTATAATATCGTTAACTGAACATCATCCATGAAACCGTTGAAGTGGAGATAACGGCAGGATACGCGTTTACAGAGAGCCGGGATGCTGAAAATCCGGCAGCAGACGGCCTGTCAAATGGACCACGGAGGGCACGGCGAACCGCCCAGGAGGGCGCAGTATCCCGTGACGTGAGGGCATACGTCAATTGCCGGAAATGTGTTTGCATTTCGCAAAGTGCGCAGAGTTTCTGCGAAACAAGGTGGCACCGCGGTACATCCGTCCTTGGCTGAGCAACAGTCATGGGCGGTTTTCATTTTTCCCGGGGCGCAGCCGCCCCCCACCTCTTTTCTCAGGAGATGATGTCATGGAAAAACGCTACTATCCCACTCTGGAACAGGCCCGGCAGTACGAGGTGGACTATCGCACCGTCCCCGTCACCCGTACCATCCTCTCCGACCGCTGCACCACCATCGAGACTCTGCGTATCCTGAAATCCGTCAGCCGCCACTGCTTCCTGCTGGAGAGCCTGGAGGACTCTGGCCGCTGGGGACGGTACACCTTCCTGGGCTATCAGCCCCGGCTGGAGTTCACCTGCCAGGACGGGGTCGTCCGGGTGCGCAACGGGTTCGAGATGACGGTGGAGACCCGGAATCCGGGAGAGATCATCCGCCAGATCGTCCGGGATAACCGCAGCCCGAAAATCCCCGGCCTGCCCCCCTTTACCGGCGGTCTGATGGGGTACTTCTCCTACGACTACATCAAGTACGCCGAGCCCACCCTGAACCTGGAGGCCAGCGATCAGGAGTCCTTCAAGGACGTGGACCTGATGCTGTTTGACAAGCTCATCGCCTTCGACAATCTGAAGCAGACGGTGACAGTCATCTGCAACGCCAAAACAGACGCCCTGGAGGAGAACTACCGCAGCGCCTGCCTGGAACTGGACGCCATGGTAGAGCTGCTCCTCCACGGGACCCCCGCCCCTAACCAACCTCTCCGGTTAAAGAGCGACTTCACCGCCCTGTTTGACAAAGAGCGCTACTGCCAGATGGTGGAGACCGCCCGGCACTACATCTACGAGGGAGACATCTTCCAGGTGGTGCTCTCCAACCGGCTCCAGGCCCAGGTGGAGGGCAGTCTGCTGGACACCTACCGCCTGCTGCGCACCAGCAACCCCTCTCCCTATATGTTCTACATCTCCAGCGACGACGTGGAGATCGTGGGGGCCTCTCCGGAGACGCTGGTAAAGCTTCAGGACGGGGTGCTGCACACCTTCCCCCTGGCGGGCACCCGGCCCCGGGGCAGGACGGAGGCGGAGGATCAGGCCCTGGAGCGGGAGCTGCTGGCCGACCCCAAGGAGCTGTCGGAGCACAATATGCTGGTGGACCTGGGCCGGAACGACATTGGCCGCCTGTCCAAATTCGGCACGGTGGAGGTAGAGAAATATCTCTCCGTGGAGCGGTACTCCCACGTCATGCACATCGGCTCCACCGTCCGGGGGGAGATCCGGGATGACCGGGATGCCGTAGACGCCGTGGGCTGCGTCCTCCCCGCCGGGACTCTCTCCGGGGCCCCCAAGCTCCGGGCCTGTGAGATCATCCACGAGCTGGAGGGCAACAAGCGGGGCATTTACGGCGGGGCCATCGGCTACATCGACTTCACCGGCAACTTGGACACCTGCATCGCCATCCGCCTGGCCTTCCAGAAGAACGGCACCGTCTACGTCCGCTCGGGAGCGGGTATCGTGGCCGACTCCGTCCCGGAGAAGGAGTACCAGGAGTGCATCAACAAGGCCGCCGCCGTGATGAACGCCATCCGTGCCTCGGAGGGAGGGATCGACCAATGATCCTGCTGATCGACAATTATGACAGCTTTTCCTACAACCTCTATCAGTTGGTTGGCTCCATCGACCCGGACATCCGGGTGGTGCGCAACGACGAGCTGACAGTGGCCCAGGCCGCCGACCTTCATCCCCAGGCTGTCATCCTCTCCCCCGGCCCGGGCAGGCCGGAGAACGCCGGCATCTGCATGGACGTGGTAAGAGAGCTGGGCGGGGCCGTCCCCATCCTGGGGGTCTGCCTGGGGCACCAGGCCATCTGCACCGCTTACGGGGGCACCGTGAGCTATGCAAAGGCGCTGATGCACGGGAAGCAGTCCCTGGCGGCTCTCGACCCCGCCTCTCCCCTGTTCCGGGGCTGCCGGGAGACGGAGCCGGTGGCCCGATACCACTCTCTCTCCGCCGTGGAGGACAGCCTGCCCGACTGTCTCCGGGTCACTGCCCGGACAGAGGACGGAGAGGTCATGGCGGTGCAGCACACCGGGTATCCGGTCTTTGGCCTGCAATTCCACCCGGAGTCCATTCTGACCCCCTGTGGGAAAACGATACTGCAAAACTTCATTCAAATCGCAAACGGAGGTAAGTAAAATGATCAAAGAAGCAATTGTGAAAATCGTGAACAAGGAAGACCTGACCTACGACGAGGCGTATCAGGTGATGGGCGAGATCGTGCGTGGGGAGACCACCCCCACCCAGACCTCCGCCTTCCTGGCAGCCCTCTCCACCAAGAGCGCCAAGGCGGAGACCGCCGACGAGATCTCCGGCTGCGCCGCCGCCATGAGTGAGCTGGCCGTGCCGGTGGACGGCGGCGGACTGCGCACCATGGAAATCGTGGGCACCGGCGGCGACAACGCCCACAGCTTCAACATCTCCACCACCTCCATGTTCGTCATGGCCGCCGGAGGGGTGAAGGTGGCCAAGCACGGCAACCGTGCCGCCTCCTCCAGCTGCGGCACCGCCGACTGTCTGGAGGCCCTGGGAGTCAACATCCAGGAGGGGCCGGAGACCTGCGCCCGTCTGCTCCAGGAGATCGGCATCTGCTTCATGTTCGCCCAGCGGTTCCACCCCGCCATGAAATATGTGGGGGCCATCCGCAAGGAGCTGGGCTTCCGCACCGTGTTCAACATCCTCGGCCCCATCTCCAACCCCGCCAAGCCCTACTATGAGCTGCTGGGGGTCTATGACGAATATCTGGTGGAGCCTCTGGCCCGGGTGCTCACCAGTCTGGGCGTGAAGCGGGGCATGGTGGTCCACGGACAGGATAAACTGGATGAGCTGTCCATCAGCGCCCCCACCACCGTCTGCGAGTTCCATGACGGGGAGTATTACAGCTATATCCTCCAGCCGGAGGACTTCGGCCTGACCCGGGCCACGAAGAAGGACATTGAGGGCGGCACGCCGGTGGAGAACGCCAAGATCGTCACCGACATCCTCACCGGCAAGCTCACCGGCCCCAAGCGGGACGTGGTGCTGATGAACGCCGGCTCTGCCCTGTACATCGCCGAGAAGGCCCCCTCCATCGCCGAGGGCGTCAAGCTGGCGGGTCAGCTCATCGACTCCGGAGCCGCCTATGAGAAGCTCCAGGCCCTCATCCGGGAGTCCAACCGATGAGCAACATCCTGGACGCCCTGGCCGACCACGCCCGGGAGCGGGTGCTGCGGGACAGCGCAGAGAACTCCCTGGACGTGCTTCAGGAGCTGTGCTGTCAGGGGGGCATTGCCAACGGCGCCGCCTTTGACGCCGCCCTGCGCAAGCCTGGGCTCAGCGTCATCTGCGAGCTGAAAAAGGCCTCCCCCTCCAAGGGGCTCATCTCCCCGGACTTCCCCTATCTGGAGATCGCCCTGGACTACGAGGCGGCGGGGGCGGACTGCATCTCCTGCCTCACCGAGCCCAAGTGGTTCCTGGGGTCTGACCAGATCTTCCGGGAGGTGCGGCAGGCGGTCTACCTCCCCATGCTGCGCAAGGACTTCGTGGTGGACGAGTATCAGCTCTATCAGGCAAAGCTGCTGGGAGCCAACTGTGTGCTGCTCATCTGTGCTATTTTGGACACCTCCACCCTGGCCCGGTATCTGGACATCTGCCATCAGCTGGGCCTGGCGGCTCTGGTGGAGGCACACGACGAGGGGGAGATCCGCTCCGCTGTCCAGGCCGGGGCCACCCTCATCGGGGTGAACAACCGGAATTTGAAGGACTTCTCCGTGGACCTGACCAACGCCGCCCGGCTCCGGGACTGCATCCCCCCGGAGGCGGTGTATGTGGCCGAGTCCGGGGTGTGGACCCCGGAGGACGCCGCCGGCCTCCGCTCTGCCGGGGCGGACGCAGTGCTCATCGGGGAGAGCCTGATGCGCTCGAACAACCGGGGAGCTTTCCTGGCCCGACTGCGGGAGGTGGCCCAATGAGCAAAATCAAGATCTGCGGTCTGCGGCGAGGAATAGATGTAGATTATGTAAACGAAGCCATGCCGGACTACGCCGGGTTTATCCTCTGGCCCCACAGCCGCCGGTACATCACCCCGGCGCAGGCGCTGGAGCTGCGCCGGAGGCTGAACCCCTCCATCCCCACCGTGGGAGTATTCGTAGACCAGCCGTTGGAGGAGATTTTGGCTCCCGTCCGCAGCGGAGCCATCGACATCGTCCAGCTCCACGGCCACGAGACGCCGGAGATGGTTCGCCTGGTGGCCCGGGAAACAGGGAAGCTGGTGTGGAAAGCCTTCAAGGTGTGCTCGGAGGACGACCTGAGCCGGGCGGCGGACAGCCCCGCCGATCTCATCCTGCTGGATAACGGCTACGGCACCGGGCAGAGCTTTGACTGGTCGCTCCTGTCCCGGCCCTTGGAACGGCCCTGGCTGCTGGCGGGAGGACTAACCCCGGAGAACATCCCCCAGGCCCTGGACCAGCTCTCTCCCTGGGGGGTGGACCTGTCCTCCGGCGTGGAGACGGAGGGCTGGAAGGATCGGGAGAAGATTCTGGCAGCAGTACAGGCCGCACGGGGCAATTGAACCAATCGGCCAATCAGAAAGAAGGTATCTCATGTCCAACGGACGTTTTGGCATCCACGGCGGGCAGTACATCCCGGAGACGCTGATGAACGCTGTCATCGAGCTGGAGGAGGCCTATAACCACTATAAAGACGACCCGCAGTTCCAGGCGGAGCTGCACCAGCTGTTCACCCAGTACGCCAACCGCCCCTCCAACCTCTATTACGCAGAGCGGATGACGAAGGACCTGGGCGGTGCGAAAATTTACCTGAAACGGGAGGATCTGAACCACACCGGCGCCCACAAGATTAACAACGCCCTGGGGCAGGCTCTGCTGGCAAAAAAGATGGGCAAGACCCGGCTCATCGCCGAAACCGGCGCAGGTCAGCACGGGGTGGCCACCGCCACCGTGGCGGCCTATCTGGGCATGGAGTGCGACGTGTACATGGGCAAGGTGGATATGGAGCGTCAGGCCCTGAACGTGTTCCGGATGCGGCTCATGGGCGCACGGGTCCACGGTGTGGAGACCGGCACCGCCACTTTGAAGGACGCCGTCTCCGAGTGTATGCGGGAGTGGACCAACCGTATTGCCGACACCCACTATCTTCTGGGCTCCTGCATGGGGCCCCACCCCTTCCCCACCATCGTCCGGGACTTCCAGGCCGTTATCTCCCAGGAGATGAAGCAGCAGATTCTGGAGGCGGAGGGCCGTCTGCCCGACGTGGTGCTGGCCTGCGTGGGGGGCGGCTCCAACGCCATCGGCTCCTTTTACCACTTCATTGACGACAAGGACGTGAAGCTCATCGGCTGCGAGGCCGCAGGCCGGGGCATCGACACCTGGGAGACCGCCGCCACCATCAATACCGGCAGTTTGGGCATCTTCCACGGCATGAAGAGCTATTTCTGCCAGGACGAATACGGCCAGATCGCCCCGGTGTACTCCATCTCTGCCGGACTGGACTACCCTGGCGTGGGGCCGGAGCACGCCTGGCTCCACGACATCGGGCGGGCAGAGTATGTCCCCGTCACCGACGAGGAGGCAGTCTGCGCCTTTGAGTATCTCAGCCGCACCGAGGGCATTATCCCCGCCATCGAGTCCGCCCATGCCGTTGCCCACGCCATCAAAATTGCCCCGACCATGGGCAAGGACCAGATCATCGTCATCACCCTTTCCGGGCGTGGTGACAAGGACTGTGCGGCTATGGCCCGCTACCGGGGGGAGGAGTTGTACGATGATTAAAATTGTGGATGCCTTCCGCAACGGCAAGGCTTTTATTCCCTTTCTCACCTGCGGGGACCCCGACCTGGAGACCACCCGCAGGCTGGTCTGCGCCATGGTGGAGAACGGGGCAGATTTGATTGAGCTGGGTATCCCCTTCTCCGACCCCACCGCCGAGGGTCCCGTCATTCAGGGAGCCAACCTCCGTTCTCTCTCCAACGGCTGCACCACCGACGACGTATTCGCCCTGGCGGAGACCCTGCGGAAGGAGGACGGCATCACCGTCCCCATGGTGTTCATGACCTACGCCAACGTGGTCTATCACTACGGCACCGAGAAGTTCTGCGCCCGGGCCGCCCAGGTGGGGATGCAAGGGCTGATTTTGCCCGACGTGCCCTTTGAGGAGAAGGGGGATTTCGCCCCCGCTTGCCGGAAGTACGGCCTGGAGCTGGTGAGCCTCATCGCCCCCACCTCCCACCAGCGCATCAAGACCATCGCCGCCGACGCAGAGGGCTTTGTCTACTGTGTGTCCTCCCTGGGCGTCACCGGCGTCCGCAAGGAGATCACCACCGACATCGCCGGAATGGTGGAGCTGGTGCGGCAGGCGAAGGACATTCCCTGTGCCATCGGCTTCGGCATCTCTAACCCGGAGACCGCCCGCAAGATGGCCCAGTCCGCCGATGGTGCCATCGTGGGCTCCGCCATCGTCCGGCTCATCGGCCAGTATGGCCGGGAGGCCATCCCCCATGTGGCGGAGTACGTCCGGGAGATGAAGGCGGCCATCGCCGATCTTTGAGCCGTTTTCTTGGTCGGCATCCCATTGCTGTGAGGAATGAGATGAACGCAGCGTGTCAAAAATCCTTTTTGACACGCTGCGTACGATTCTTGTGCTTTTAAAAAATTTTTAAAATCGTTTTGCTGCATACGAAGGGGGCTTCTGATCCTTTTCCTTTTCGTCCCGCAGTTAATAGACCCGCACCATCATGACCACGCCGTATTCCGGGTCAAAGTGAGAGGGATAGACCGTCTGGCTTTCACCTGCCGCCAGGTCCTCCAGCTTCACGGTATAGGCGATGCCGCCCACATACTCCCCGGTGTCCAATTGGTTCTTGTAGAACAGCCGCAGCTCCGAAATGTCGTCTCCGCTGATGTTGGTCACTGTGACTGCACCGGAGTCCGTAGAAATGGACACCTGGTCCTCACACAGGTCCAGAGCGGAAAGATAGGCGATCTCGCTGCCCCCATAACCAAAGGAAGCCGTCTCACTGCACGACTGTTTGTCCGCCTCCATCACCAGCACCGTCTCCCCGGCGGGGAGCAGGGACACCTCGAAATGCAGCTCTTTTCCATCCGCCGTCAGAGTGACCGTGGCATATTCGATCACCTGGTCGGAGAGGTTGGTCACCTCCAGGATGGCCACGCTGTCGATCTCGTCCTCTGAGCCGTCCTCGATGTAGTAGCCGCTGTAATTGTAGACGGCGATCAGCTTTAACTCATCCATAGACGAGGTATAGGGGAACGAAAAAGCAGTCTCCTCCTGTTCCGATGCGCTATCTGTCTCAACCGTACCCTGAGACGCTGTGGAGCCCTGGGCGTCGCTGTCCCCGTCGCTATCGCTGACGGTATCGGACGAGCCCTCGTCCACGGCGTCCGGCGTCTCCTCTGTGTCGCCGCTTTCTGCCGTATCGACGCTTTCCTCCGTATCGCTGTCGCTGTCGTCCAGCTCGGGCTCCGCTGTCTCGTCGTCCTCCGCCGGGAGCGTCTCATCGTCTGTCTCTGTCTCCGTGTTGAGAGCGGCGTCAGAATCCCCGTCCCCGCTGTCTCCCCCCAGGGAGACCAGGACGGCGATCAGGACCGCCGCCACGACCACGATCACCACGATCACGATAGGGAGCCAGCTCTTTTTTTCTTCCGTTTTTTCACGCTTTCCCACGATTTACTCCTCCCCTTTCAGTTGTTCCGCCAGACGTTTTGCCGCCTGGGGATAGGCCTCCGCCATGCGGCAGCGGTATTCCGGCACGTTGCAATAGGTCCCCGTCTCGGTCAGCACCGAGGCCGCACAGGGACGACAGATCTCCTTCTTCTTGCAGTTGGTGCACTTGGCGGGCAGCCGGATGGCCGCCGCCTCCTGGGTGGCTCTGCGCCAGGCCTCGTCAAAGCCGATGTCGAACACATCGGCGTTTTCTTTGCCCGGCAGCATTCCGCAGGGCAGGAGCCGCCCGTCCCAGGTCACCCAAAAGCTGCACTTCCCCGCCCGACAGTGGATGCCCTCGCCCTCGATCTCCTGACAATCGCTGTCCTGGTCGGCGGAAAGGCCGGTCAGCTCCTCGTCGGCCACGTGCTGCAAAAACCGCTCCCGTCCGTTGGACAGGCACTCGATCTTGGCCGAGTACGCCGCCGCATCCTCCGGGGTGAAGCGGTCATTTTGGCCCACCATGGAGGCGTCCCGGCGCAGGGGCGGGAACATATAGCTGGTGGCCTGGACGATGAGCTGTTCTGTCTCGCAGAAGGCGAAAATCGCCTCCAGGTCGCGGGCGTTGTACGGCGTGACGCTGCAATTGATCTTGATGGGGATACCCGCATCCTTTAACAGGTGAATCGCCCGGGTGACCTGGGTGAACCCCTTCGAGTTGCGGCAGAGACGCCCGTAGGTCTCGTCAGAGGCCCCGTACAGGGTGATATTCATGCGGACAGGGGGAACCTCCTGTAGCCATTTCACCGTCTCCTCCGTCACCAGGGTGGCGTTGGAGTTGATGGAGATCAGCAGCCCCATCCGGTGCAGCCCCTCCATGATTTCCCGGAAGTCCGGGCGGGAGAAGGGCTCCCCGCCAGTCAGCAGGAGGTAGAGCATACCCCGCTTTTTGGCGGTCTCCCCCAGGCGAAGCCACTCCTCCGCCGTGCGGAGGGGGCGGACGGCCTCCTGCTCCTGCTTCGTCATGCGCACATAGCACATCCGGCAGCTCATGTTGCACACCGGGGTCAGCTCAAAGGTGCCGCTGAGGGGGGACAGCAGCCGGGAGGCCTTTCGGTGGAGGTACTCCGTGATGGGGGCCTCCACATACTTGATGTTGTTCATAAACCCGCCGTTCCTTTCTCAGACGCCGCCAAAAGCGCCCGTCTCGCCGTCTCCGTCGCCCCTGCGTCCGGCAGACAGCGGAGCAGCCAGACGGGCACAGAGGTCACAAGCTGCTCGATGAGGGGCAGCACCTGCCGGACAAACGCCCCGTCCCAGCTGTGAATGGTGATTTGAGGGTAGAGCCGCCGGAGGGCCTGGGCCGGGGTCAGGGGCCGCGCCTCGTTTTCCTTTGCCTGCTCCAGCATGAAGATGGCGGAGACGGGGGCGACCTCGTTGCGGTAGACCCGGGAGGACCCGGCATAGGGCAGTCCGCAGGCGGTCCAGACCCCGTCCCGCCTGCGGAGCCCCGCCCGGTCGCCGTTGAGCACCTCCGCCCCCTGGTGGGCCACCCACAGGTCCGCCTGGGTGGACTTGCCCACCCCGGAGTCGGCGGAGAACAGGATGCCCCTCCCCTGCCAGCGGATGAACGAGCAGTGGAGGATCATCCCGCCGAAGGGGAGCAGCAGGGACTCCAGCCCCAACAGGTCGCACAGCTTCATGGAGTAGTTCAGCCGGTGCTCCTGGCCCGCCAGATAGTCGCAGCGGAGGACCTCCGGCTGGGCGGCGGCCCAGGCGACACAGGCGTAGGGCGCACCGGTGGGCGACGGGCGGAAAAAGACCCGCCGCTCCCCCGCCGTCTCCACATAACAGCGGTTGCTCTCCTCGTGGCCGTCCGGCGGCGGGGCCGGGAGGGACGGGACCGGACGTCAGAGAAAGCGCACGTCCGGCGGCCCCCCGGTGGGCGCTGTCAGAAAGGGGGCGGAGGAGGGCTGGACGGAGATGGTAAAGGGCAGCTCCAGCAGGACCCGCAGCCCGGCGATGTGATATTCGTAATTCATATGGCCTTTTCCTTCACGAAAAAGGGCGGCCGGGCCATGCCCGACCGCCCCAGCGTGTTTGCCCGAGTGGGACTGTTGTTGAAGTTGGTATCAGGAGCTAAAGATGGTGTAGCCGTTGGACGGGGTGTTGTAGCAGTAGCCACCCACGTCGGTGTCTTCGGAAACGCCCTGTGAGCAAATATTCGTCATGCTTTCAAGCCAGACAATGACATTCCCCATATCCCAGCCGCAGGTGGTCTTGCTTGAGTGATTCGGTTTACCCAGAGTGGTGCCGCCGCCGGGCACACCGCAGTTGTCTGCGATGGACTGGCTCAACACAAAGCTCTCAAACAGGATCACAGGCTTTTCGTAATTTGTCGTCAAAGCGCTCATCTCCTTCCGTTGAACCAGTTACGGATGGTGTCGAACAGGGTGCTGAAGAAGGACTGCTGGCTGCTGCCCTCGGTCTCCTCCTGCTCCTCCTCGGTGTCCTCCGTGGGATTGTCGATGACCACGTCGTCCTCGTCCAGGTCCTCGTAGGTGTCCCCGGTGTCGGCGTCGGTGTCGGTCTCAGTGTCGGTATCAGTCTCGGTGTCCACAACGCTGTCCTCGTCCACGCCGGTTCCGGTGTAGGCCACGGACTGCAGACTGTCGAAGCTGGCGGCGTAGACCATAATCTCGTTCACCTCGTCCGCACTCAGCAGGGCAATACCTTCAACATCATACACATCCTCACTTGTATCCACCGCCACAGCGCTGGTGACACGGAGCTTGGTGATGGACAGGAGGTTATTTCCGGTGTTCTTCACCATGATATAGCCGTCGCTGGTGGGGGTAATCTCATAGTAGAGGTCGGTGGTGTGTTTGATGTCCAGGTTGCTGGTGTTGCTACCGTTGGTCACGGTAGCCTCGGTGCCGCTGCCATCAAGAGACTTAAGGCCCAGGTAGAAGTGAGCTTCAACGCTGCTATCCAGGTAAGCCTCATTTACCTTGAAGGCGATGGACTGGTTGGCTGCCAGATAGACCTCGTTCTTGGGGCCAAGGTCTTCATAGGTGCCAACACTAATTACCGTACCCTCCCCATCATAGATGGTAACGACCTTCGACGTGCTGTTTTCCGTCTCGGTGTTGCTGCCTTCTTCAGCGTACACGTTGTCGTCGATGAAGACCACGCCGCCGCCTTCTTCGGTGAGTTCACCGTCGGCGGTGAAGCTCTCAGCGGTGATCAGCAGGTCCCGGACCTCGGTGAACACGGCGTTCAGCTCGTTGTCGGCCTCGTAGGCGACATAGGCGTCGCCGTCGTCCTCGGTCACAGTGCCCAGGGGGTTGTAGACCCGGATGCCGTCCAGGTAGTAGGTGTAGCGTCCCTCTGCCGCCGTGGTGACGGTGATGGTCACGGTATAGGTGCCGTATTCCAATTCATCAAAGGACAGGGTCGGAACCTGGTAATAGGTGCCGCTCACAGACAGGGTGTCAACAATCAGCATCTTGGATACCGATGTACCGTCCACTGTGCCGGTCAGGGTCGCAAGCACAGTGCCGGTCTTATTACTGGTGCGGCTGTAGATGTCAACGCCGGTGCCGGTGAAGGTGAAGCTGGCCTTTGCGACATTGTTGTTGCTTGCCTCTGCATAATGGGAGTTGCCGTCGCTGTCGGTGGTGTCGTCGGCCAGCTGGATCTCCCAGCCGTAGGTATCGCCGTTGGCGGTCTCGGTGTTAGTATCGCCGCTGTCGTCGTTGGCGCTCGAATCCCAAGTGCCCGTGTAGACGATGCCCACAATGCCGCTGGACGAGTCGCCATATGTGGAATCTGTCGCATCGATGAAGGTATCCTCATAATACACGTTGTTGGCGGGGATGACGCTGACCTCGCTCCAGAGGTTGGCGGTGCCGTCAGTGCGGGCGGCGGTGTTGGTGGTATAGGTCATGACCGTCTCGTCGTCGGTCTGGCCGAACACATAGAAGCTGTCGTAGCCCTTCCACTGCATGGTGGTGGGGGTGTAGGTCAGGGCACCGGCGGCCAGTATCGACTTGCCGTAGCTCTGGGTCAGGGTCGTGGTTTCGCTGGCAGAAACCTTCTGATAGCTGCTGACGATATTGGTGATGCTGGTCTGGTCAAGTTTCTCCAGGCTGGCGGTCTTGGCGTAGTCCAGGACGTAGAGCTTTTTGGTGATGATGGTCTCGGGCTGGTCAAAGGCGGCGGTGGGGTCGGTGGCCTCGCTGTCGGCGTAGATGCCGGAGGCGGCGTCGTTGGTGTAGACTGCCTCGCCGGTGGTCACGCTCTCGGTGGGCAGGACGCCGGTGATGGTGACGCAGAGCATCTCGCCCTCGTGGCCGCTGGAGATGTAGTTGGTCGTATAGTCAAAGCCGGTGACGGAGACGGTGTTGTTTTCAACGTCCTTGGTGACGGTGCAGCTCGCAGATGTATTTGTTGCAGTCGTGCCAAATGTGACGTTGCCGTCGTCGCCCACTGAGCCGGAATAGGTTGCAACTGTGACCTCGGAATCACTTGTCAGGGTGAAGCCGTCGGCCATGATGTCCTTTAGCACGGAGTTGGCGTCAAGGGTGGTGGAGGTGGAGGAGGTGGTGGCGTCGCTAGTGATTGTTGAGAATACGTTGTTCAGCTCATCCGCATCGGAAGCGGTCATGTAATACTTGGTAGCAGCCTGCGTTCCACCACTGCTCATTGATGTGGCGCTGGGATAGTTGGAGGACAGGTAGTTCATGAAGTTAGTGACGTTGGTGCTTTGTGACGTCGTATACAGACCGACGGTATACACGGTTGCGCTGTAGTCCGTCTTCGCCGTATAGGCCGCACTGATGGCGGAGCCCGCTTCTGTGGTGTCGAAGCTGCTGCTGTTCTGGCCAGGCTGACCATCGGTGAACACGACCACGATGCGCTTACGGGTCGCAGGGTTGCCATTATCGTCCGTGTAGGTGTTGCTGTTGTTGGCAAACACCTGATTTGCCATCGACATACCGTAAGAAGTCCGGGTCGCACCGCTGGCGGCAAAGTTGTTGATTGCCGCAGTGATGGAGGAAGCAACGCTGCCGTTGTCGTTGACGGAAACCAGAGCGCTTGTATAATCGCTGGTCTGCAACGAACCATAGTTCGTCAAATTGCCACTTGTTCCAAGAAACAGGCCCGTATTGACCCAGCTGGAGCTGCTGCTGCCGGAGCTAATGCTATATTTTGAACTACTACCACTTGATCCATCACTGCTATTGGACGCAAATCCCACGATGGCGATACGGTGGTCAACGCCATAGGTTTCTGCGTTTTTCTGTATTGTGCTCACAAAGCTGGTGACGGCAGTTTTCAACGCAGCCAGCTTGGTGGTAGAACCGCTCGTGGCAGTGTACAGAACGCCTGTCCAGATGACGGTGGAATTGCTGGACACATCCTCTGGCTGAGTTGTGGTGGTGCCGGTGCCGCTGAGATAATGGTAAGTACCGTTGCTATCTTTATATCTCAGGTAGTACTCAGGGTCACCATATAACCACGACCAACTGTTTCCGTTACCACGGGAGACCTCATAATAGTTGCCGTCCTCAGCCAGATAATAATAGGTATTACTGCCATAGCTGCTATAGGTGTACTCATTGCTCTCCAGTGCAGTATAGCTCGTGCTGCTGATGGTATCCACCATAGACCCGGACTGGTCGATGACCAGAACGATGTCCAACGGAGCGCTGGTGGTGGTCGTCGTCGTGGTGGTGGTGCCGGTGGCATAGGCCGTCAGGTCGATGGTGTAGGTGCCGTCGTCCTCCAGGGTGGCGGTCTTGGTCAGTTCGATGCCGCTAGTGGTGGTGTCGCCGGTGTCATCCGCAAAGGCCGCCACGGGCAGCATGGTCAGGAGCATGGCCAGAGACAGGACCCATGTCAGAATCCGCCCTGGTATCTTTTTCTTCATCTTTTTCATTCCTCCTTAGGTTGGGCCGGTATGATCGTCTATGTGAAATTGCGAAAGGCAATGGATCGCCGAATCAGCACAGGAGCACTGCGCTGTGGGCCTGGGCCGCCTCCAGAAAGTCGGTCACGTCCCGGAGGCTCTGCTCCTCCGTCAGGTCATACTCTGCGGCGAACCGCTGGCACAGCTCCCCCAGGGAGCGCTCCTGCTCCAGCAGCGACCAGAGGAAAGCGCCGGTGCGGTTCATGGTGCCCATCCCCTGAAATTGTTTGCTTGCCTTGCCAGTAGGAACAATAACGCTCTCACCGACAATTTCCCGAAAGATGTAATCGGGATTTCTGCGGAACCGGGATGATGTGTCCATTTTATCGCCTCACTTTCCCGGTTCTGCTTCTCTGACCCGTTTCTCTTTTAAGTGTTTATTAAAAGGGCAAAACGCCAAAATCCCCTGAAATGCAAGGACAATTCCGACGTTTTGCGCTTTACTTTGACCACGAACCCCGACCACGAAAGGCTGGCTCGGTCAGCTTGTTGATCTGGTCTTTTTTAACGCCATAGATGGATGCACATAACGCTGCATGGTGACGGAGACGTTGGCGTGCCCCATCATTTCACTGAGGGATTTGACATCGACCCCCTTTTCTATACAGCGGGTCGCAAACGTATGCCTGAGAATATGAAAATTATAATCAGGCAACCCAGCTCTGCGAAGCAGTCTTTTATACTTATCGAGGCAGACTCTTGGCTCCATCAATTTTTCGGTCCCGGTAACGATAAAGGCGTTGTCTTTCCCGCTCCGTGCGGAAAAGTAATCCGCCAGGTCGTCCACGAGCGGGACGGTACGCAGGGAAGAGAGTGTTTTCGGTTTGTCGATCAGGATCTTCGTTCGTGCGGCGCTCTCCCCGTTCATATCATAAATGCGCATCACTGTTTTATTGACCGTCACTGTGCCGGACGTGAAATGAAAATCGCCCCATTGCAGGGCGCAGACTTCGCCGATCCGCAGACCGGCATACAGGGCAATCAAAATGCCAAGGGTGAATGGTGCCTCATGTTCCAGGACGTAGTTCACCAGCGCTTCCTGTTCTTCTCGAGACAGCACATGGATTCTGGGCCGAATATATGACATTGCCGGGCACTGCGGAACCGCAGGTATGACCCCATGAGACCGGGCATACTTTAGAATTTGTGTTAAAATCACCTTGATGTCCGCCACGCTGTTTGCAGATAAGGGAGCGCTCGCCGCCAATCTCCCTGACTGCCGCTTATCTGTCAGAAATGTTTCCAACATGGCGGAGTCAATTTCGCATACCGGGACCGTGCCAAGCGTTGGCAGCAAATGCTTTTCGACTTGATTGGCATAATGTATATATGTGGATTCCTTTACTAACGGCTGTTTTGCCGCAAGCCAGCTTGCGGCGACCTCTGAAAATAATACGTCATGATTCTCTCTATTTTCCCCTGTCGGCAATTGCCGCTGACCAGGCGTTGCCTGATCCGGGACGGTTTGCCCCCTTAAAAACGCTTCTCTGCGCTGTTTGGCCTCCCGGTAGCTCCTGCCGTAAATACACTTGTAGTGTTTCGCACCACTCTCTGGAGAAATAACGAGTGTCCTCGCCTCCCATCGCCCGTCCGTCCGCTGGCGAATATTTTCTCCATGTCGTCCCATAATGCAAGCCTCACTTTCTGATTTTTCAAAGCGCAGTCCTTGACCACGAATGTGGCCATCAACCCGTCCCATTCAGCCGACCCTGCGCATCAAAGATCGCCGGAAACCCGCCCTTTTATCGTCATTCCCCCGAAAGCGAAAACCTTCGCGTTGCAAATTTAGTCAAAATTTCCTCTAAATTTGGCGGTTACGATAGTTGACATACCGGGATAAAGGGGTTAAAATAAATACCAAAGATTGGCGTGACCTGCCAGAGGGCGGCTTTCCGCCCCGGCAAGCTGTCGGTCAGGTCGATGGAACCTTCTGCTCTTGTATGACCACTCCTTTAATAAAC
>JAJQEM010000102.1 GCA_021201635.1 Clostridiales bacterium
ATTCAATCGCTATGGATTTTTTAGGTGTTCAACTTCATTTTACAATCGACCACTATGATTGGCTCAGATGAATCGTGGCCATGGTTCAAAAGCACCACAAACAAGCGTCGAAAATAGCAGGAGGATAGAATAATATGATACAGCTTCTCATTGACCTGTTGACCCCCATCTTCACCAGTATGGGCGTCAGTGCAACCGATGTGGCTTCCTATGCGGAATCCCTCAGCGGTTACATCTACGCCATCGTGGGCCTGCTGGCCGTGGCCATCATCGTCATGATCGCCGCCCACTGGTTCGCTAAAAAGGGGACCCGCCATGTGTTCCGCTGGTCTGCGGCAATGGCCTGGGTCCTGTGCGTGACCATCATCGCCAACGTGGTCTGCTTCGGCCCCATGTACAACAACATCGCCCCCATCCTGAACGGCTCCGCCTCCGTCTCTGAGGAATCGGTGGCCGCCTCCAAGGAGATCATCCAGGAGACCGGCGAGGAGGGTATGGTGCTGGTCAAGAACACCGGCATCCTGCCCCTGGCTGCCAACTCCAACCTGAACGTGTTCGGCTGGGCCTCCACCAACCCCATCTACGGCGGCACCGGCTCCGGCTCCTCGGACAGCTCTGACGCCATCGACATCCTGACCTCCCTGGCGGACGCCGGATTCACGGTGAACCAGAGCTTGGTGGAAATGTACACCGAGTACAGCCCCACCCGGAATCTGGGCGGCAACGTGGCCAGCGTGACCTACACCGACTGGTCCCTGCCGGAACCCACCCTTGACTATTACACTGACGAGCTGATGGACGAGGCCAAGGAGTTCTCCGACACCGCCCTGATCGTCATCTCCCGCTCCGGCGGCGAGGGTCAGGACGTACCCCGGGACATGAATGCCGTCATCAACGGCACCTATAACATCGCCGACACCGTAGCCAACGGCAACAGCAATTACGCCTACTTCGCCTGCAACTACACCAACAACGGGGACTACGACGACTTCGACGAGGGCGAGCATTATCTCCAGCTGTCCAATACCGAGGAGGACATGATCGACCTGGTCTGCTCTGAGTTTGACAACGTCATCGTGGTCATCAACGCCAACAACACCATGGAGCTGGGCTGGGTGGACGAGTATGACTCCATCGGTGCGGTCATCCTGGCCCCCGGCACCGGCGCCACCGGCATGGAGGCCCTGGGCGAGATCCTGAACGGTACCGTCAACCCCTCCGGCAAAACCGCCGATACCTTCGTCTATGACCTGACCGACACCCCCACCTACAACAACTCCGGCAGCTTCACCTATTCCAACGTGGAGGACCTCCAGGCGGCCTTCACCGAGGCGGACGACGCCTACCAGGGAGTCATCGCCTTCGTGGACTATGTGGAAAACATCTATGTGGGCTACAAGTTCTACGAGACCGCCGCAGAGGAGGGCCTGATCGATTACGACGAGAAGGTGCAGCACCCCTTCGGCTACGGCCTGAGCTACACCACCTTTGAGCAGACCATGGAGAACTTCACCGACAACGGGGATACCGTCTCCTTTGACGTGACCGTGACCAATACCGGCACTGTGGCCGGCAAGGACGTGGTAGAGGTCTATTACACGCCTCCCTACACCAACGGCGGCATCGAAAAGGCCTCCGTCAACCTGATCTCCTTTGAAAAGACGGACACCCTGGAGCCGGGCACTTCCCAGACCTTCTCCTTTGAGATTGCCAAGGAGGACATGGCCTCCTACGACTCCAATTGCCTGAAGACCGAGAACGGCGGTTATGTGCTGGAGGCCGGGGAGTACGTGATTTCCATCCGCTCCGACTCCCACACCGTTCTGGATGAGGCCAGCTTCACCGTGGACGCCGACATCGACTACAGCGTTACCGGCCGCTCCTCCGACGACACTGCCGCCGTCAACCAGTTCCAGGACTACTCCACCGGAAATGTGACCTACCTCTCCCGGGCCGACGGCTTTGCCAACTATGACGAGGCCACTGCAGCCCCCGACGAGTCCGAGTACCTGATGGACGACGAGACCCGTGAAGAAGTTTCCGCTCATTCCGTGGCCTATTACGACTCCACCCTGTACGACGACGACAGCGACGAGATGCCCACCACCGGGGCGGACAACGGGCTGACCCTGGCGGACATGATGGGCCTGGACTATGACGACCCCCAGTGGGACGACCTGCTGGATCAGCTCACCGTGGACGACATGATCAACATGGTGAACCTGGGCGGCTTCCAGACAGTGGCGGCAGACTCCATCGGCAAGGTGGCTACTCTGGACTCTGACGGCACCTCCGGCCTGAACGACTGGTACATCGGCGTATACGGCACCGCCTACTCCACCGAGCTGCTCATCGCCCAGACATGGAACAAGGATCTGGCCTATCGCATCGGCGTGGCCGAGGGCGCAGAGTATGCCGACTGCGGCATCTATGGCACCTATTCCCCCGCCATGAACACCCACCGCTCTGCCTTCTGCGGCCGGAACTTCGAGTACTACTCCGAGGACGGCACCCTGGCCGGGTATATGGCCGCCAATACGGTCAACGGCCTGGCCTCTCAGGGGGTGTACGCCTACATCAAGCACTTCGTCATGAACGACCAGGAGACCAACCGCTGCTCCATGCTGCTGACCTACTCCGACGAGCAGGCCATCCGGGAGATCTACATGAAGCCCTTTGAGATCTGCGTGAAGAACTGCGAGACGGGTACCTTCGCCGTCATGTCCTCCTTCAACTTCATCGGCTACAAGTGGTGCGGTGCCAACAGCGACCTGCTCAACGACGTTCTCCGGGACGAGTGGGGCTTCCGGGGCATGGTGCTGACTGACTGGAACGGCTCCTACGGCTACCAGAACACCGACGACGCCGTCCGCAACGGCAACGACGCCATGCTGGGCTTCTTCTCCTATGAGTCCAACCAGATCACCAACACCTCCGCCACTCTGGTCACGGCCATGCGGCAGGCGTGTAAGAACATCTGCTATACCGTGGTCAACAGCGGCAACTACACCCTGGCAGAGGAGACCTCCGGTCTGGACAACATGACCTCCCTGTTCCTGACCATCGACATCGCCGTTGCTGTGGCGCTGGTCCTGGTAGAGGGCATCGTCCTCATCCGCTGGCGCAAAAAGAGCAAGGCGGCCGACTAAACCCTCCCCTTACCGGTCCTTTCCCCTGAGAGCCGGTAGATAACACTCCATCGTCTCTTTCAAAGCTGCTTCCCTGAGCGAGAATGAGCGCTGGACAGAAAACGAGCCTGGAGACAGTGGTGGTGCGCTGTCTCCAGGCTCAACTCATTGCGACAAAGCGTGAAATGCCCCGGCCGGGATCCGTTCCCGATGTAATTGCAGCTGCAGTTGTAGACGGCAATCAGCTTGAACTCATCCATGGGCAAGGTATAGGGGAACAACCAGGCCGTCAGACCGCTGTTTTGGGGTTCGATACACCGTTGACCACACAGGTTGGCCGCTCTCCCCTCTCGACGGCGGCGACGTTGTCCCACATCCGGCTGTGCATCCGGCGGAAGCAGCCGGTGGTGACCCCGCCAATGTGGGGGGAGAACAGGATACGGCACGGGTGCTCTGCGGCGAAGCGGACCAGGGGGTTGTCCCGGGTGACCGGCTCCGGGGTCAGGGTATCCAGCCCTGCTCCCTCCAGATGGCCGGAGGCCAGGGCCTGGACCAGGGCCTCTTGGTCCACCAGGTCGCCCCGGGCGGTGTTGACGAGGAAGGCTCCGGGCTTCATCCGCCCCAGGGTCTCCCGGTTCATCATCCCCACTGTCTCCGGCGTGACCGCAGAGTGGAGGCTGACGATGTCGCTCTGGGCCAGCAGGTCGTCCAGGGAGCGGTATTCCACGCAGTACCGGGCCTCCGTCTCCCCGTCCTTCCGGTGGGGGCTATAGTACAGGCAGTTTGCCCCGAAGGCGTGGAGGAGCAGCGCCGTCTGCCGTGCGATGTTGCCGAAGCCCACAAGGCCCACGGTGCAGTCCCGCAACTCGGTGATGCCGCTGACCATCTTCTCCTCCTTTATATTGATCTGTCTGCCGTCCAGGACCGCCCGGTGGCCCCCCTCCACAAAGCGGAGCAGCCCCAGCATGAGCAGGATGGCCTGCTCCGCCACTGCCTGGGCATTGGCCCCCTGGTTGTTGCAGACGTAGACGCCCCGCTCCCGGGCCGCCGCCCCGTCGATGCGGTCATAGGCGGCTCCCTCGGAGTGAATGAGCCGGAGGTTGGGCATCTGGGCGATCAGGTCAGCGTCCACAGTGGCGATGGCGTCGGCCAGGATGACCTCTGCGTCTCCGGCGGCCTCCAGCAGCGCCCCGTTGAGGGTGCCCACAGGGCGATAGACCAGCTCGCACCGGCGGGCGATCCCGTCCTCCGGCATAAATTTCTCATAGCGGGACTGGCTGGCGATAATCAGGATTTTCATGGCGTACGGCTCCTTTGGCGGTTTTCTGTGTGTTCTGTCCTCTATTATACGGCAGGATGGGCCAATTTTCTACCCCTCCTTCCCGGAAAAGGGCTTTAGAACGGCTATTTTTGAAAAAAGGCATTCTCTTTTTTCATTTCCATGTTATAATGAGATTGACATTTTTTCCCAAGCTGGCCGTCAGGGGGCGCAGCGGCGGGAAAAACAGCGGGAGAGAGCTGTGTTCAGAAAAGGTGAGAAAAGGAGAGGGAGCAAATGTTCAGCAGTATGTATTTTTACCTGATGGTCGTGGTGGTCGTGTTCGCCTTGGGCGATCTGGTCGCTCACTTTACGAAGGGCCGTCTGTCCGGCATGATGATCGTCATGCTGATTTTTCTGGTGGGATTTCTGGCGGGGGTGTTCCCGGCGGACATCATCGATCAGGCGGGGCTGACCGAACTGTCCAGCCTTGCTATCGCCATGGTGCTCTTTAATATGGGGACGACCATCAATGTCCGGCAGCTGATTCAGGAGTGGAAAACGGTCCTGATGGCGGCCCTCTGTATGGTGACCTCCTGTCTCCTGCTGCTGGTGGCGGCGCCCATCATCGGGCTGGACACCGTCCTGGTGGGGATGCCGGTCATCAACGGCGGGGCTATGGCTACCTCGCTGATGACGGCGGCGGCCACGGAAAAGGGCCTGACCACCGCCGCCGCTCTCTGTGCGGTGATTTATTCGGTGCAGAAGCTGGTGGGTGCGCCCATCGCCTCCGCCATGGGTCTGAAATACGCCCGGAAGCTGGTGGCCGAGTTCCGCACCGACCCGGAGGGAAAGATGGCGGCGATGAAGGCAAAGCAGAGCAGCGTCTCGTCGGAAAAGGTCCCCTTTTACGAAAAGCACAAGGCGCTGTATACGGCGAACCTGGACATTGCCATCGTCTGCGTAGGCGGGTGGCTGGCCAGAAGTCTCGGCGGTGTGACGCCCATCAACTACGCAGTGTGGGCGCTGGTCCTGGGGTCTCTGTCCGGGATCGGCGGCTTCATCCCGCCCAAGCCCCTGCAGCGGGGCTCCTCCTACGGGATTTTAATGATCGCCATTTACGGGTCCATCATCCCCTCCCTGGCGACGGTCTCTCTGTCCGACCTGGGCTCTATGGCATTTCAGACCGTCCTGCTGGCAATCATCGGCGTGGTGCTGGTGAGCTATGTGCTGCCCATCGGCAAACTGCTGGTGGGGGACAAGGATCTGGCCATGGGCATCGGCGTGGAGCAGTTCCTGGGCTTCCCCAGCAATGTAGTCATCTGCCGTGAGGTGGCGGAGGCCGTGGGCGAGACGCCGGAGGAAAAGACGTACATCGAGGACACGCTGAACGTGCCCTATGTGGTGGGCGGCATTACGGTGGTGACCATCCTGTCCGTCCTGATGGCGGGCTTCGTGATCGGGCTGCTGTGAGCAGCGGCAAGGGGGATTTCTCATGCAGGAGCAGCAATTTGACATTCAGGCGATCTGTGATTACATCGACTCCAGAGAGCAGTCCATGACCCAGCTTTGGGAGCAGATGGTGCGCATCGAAAGCCCGTCCTCTGACCGGGCGGAGGTCAACCGCCTGGCAGCGCACCTGGACACCTATCTGGACGCCATGGGCCTGTGGCGGAAAAAGGTAGCCTTTGAGCAGGCGGGCTCCAGCCTGGTGGCGCAGACGGAGGCGGGAGAGCTCCCCGCCGTGGCCTTGATGGCGCACATGGACACGGTGCATCCGGTGGGCCGGTTCGGGGAGGACACCTTCCGCCGGGACGGGGACAAAATTTACGGCCCCGGTGTGTACGACTGCAAGGGCGGCATTGCGGTGGCCATCCTGGTGATCGCCACGTTACGGCGCTTTGGTTATCGCAAGCGGCAGCTTCGGCTGATTTTGGGCGGCGACGAGGAGGTGGCCCACGCCCTCTCCCAGGGAGGCGGCTGCCAAGTCTACGCCGACGCTGCCGCCGGGTGCGGGGCGGCCTTCAACTGCGAGAGCGGTCTGCTCAACGGAGATGTGATTTACCGCCGCAAGGGAGGCGGTATCGTGACGGTCACGGTCCACGGCGTCTCCGCCCATGCGGGCAAGGAGCCGGAGAAGGGGGCCAGTGCCATCCGGGCGGCGGCCCGCAAGATTTTGAACATCGAGGAGCTGTCCGGCCCAAACCGGGTGCTGTACAACTGCGGTATTGTCAAGGGCGGCACCACCAGCAACGCCATCCCTGACCGGTGTGAATTTACCGTAGGGCTTCGCTTCCCCACCAATCAGGACCTGGAGGATGCATTGAAGGCATTACAGGCCATCTGTGACGACGACCCGGACCCCCGGATTCACGCAGAGATGGAGATGCGGACCGTCTTTAAGGCCATGGAGCCGGTGCCGGGCACAGAGCGGCTGTTGCAGCTATATCAGGACGCCTGCGCACAGCTGGGCTTTTCCCGGCCACAGCCGGTGTATTCCGGCGGCTGCTCTGACGCCGCCTATATCAGCATGCTGGGCATCCCGGTCCTCTGCGGCGTAGGGGTGCGGGGCGACGCCAGCCACACCGCCAACGAGTACGCCGTGGCCTCATCCCTGACGGAGCAGGCGAAAAAAATCGTGCTGACCATTCTGAGTATGCCGGACGATTTCTGATCGTCTGGTTTGCACAGATACAGGCAGTCAAAAATGATACACCCGCCTCCAGTTTCCTTTTTGCACAGGAAACGGGGCGGATGTATTGTTTTTGGTAGAATCAACTGGAGCGCTACAGAACAAATTCCGCAGCGCTCCAATGGTTTGCAGGGACATTACACCTCGAACAGCAGGTCGCCGTAGCTGTACATGGGCCACACGTCCTGATCAACCAGCAGCTCCAGCTCGTCGATGGGCGCCCGGAGTGCGGCCATGCAGGGGACGATGGTGTCGTGGAAGGCGTGGGCCATAGCGCCCATGGAGTCCATGGAGTTGACCTGGGGCAGCTTGCACTCCAGATCGGCCAGGGCGGAGGCAGCCTGCTTGAGCAGGACGTTCACCTGGTTGAGGAGATCCTTCTGGACGGAGGCGTCGGCGTCCACCGCCTCCAGAGCGGCCACCGTGTTGGCCAGATCGCCGGAATAGGCCACAACGGCGGGGATGTATGCCTTGGACGCCATATGGATCATGGCGTTCGCCTCGATATTGATGGTCTTGGCGTAGGTCTCATACTGGACCTCCACACGGGAGGCCAGCTCAGCCCGAGTGAAGATGTTGAACTTCTCGTACATATCCACCACGTCGTCCTGCACCAGAACGGGGATGGCGTCCACCATGCTCTTGATGTTGGGCAGACCACGACGGGCAGCCTCCTCCACCCAGGCGTCGGAGTAGCCGTCGCCGTTGAAGATGATGCGCTTGTGCTTGGAGATGGACTCCTTGATGTAGGCCTTGCAGGCGGTCTCGAAGTCCTCAGCCCCCTCCAGTGCGTCGGCGGCGTTGCAGAATGCCTCGGCCAGGACAGCATTCAGGGCGGTGTTGGGAGAGGCGATGGAATCGCGAGAGCCCACCATACGGAACTCGAACTTGTTGCCAGTAAAGGCGAAGGGAGAGGTGCGGTTCCGGTCAGTGGCGTCCTTCCTGAGGACGGGCACGGTGGACACGCCGGTATCCAGGGCGGCATCGGCGGCGGTGGCGTCCTCGGAGCCCTTCAAGATCTGGTTCACCACCTCGTCCAGCTGGTCGCCCAGGAAGATGGAGATGATGGCGGGAGGCGCCTCCTGAGCGCCCAGACGGTGATCGTTGCCCACGTCGGCGGCGGACTCCCGGAGCAGGTCGGCGTGGTCGTCCACAGCAGCCAGGACGCAGGAGAGCACCAGCAGGAACTGGAGGTTGTGGATGGGCTCATCACCCGGCTCGAAGAGGTTCTCTCCCTCGTCGGTGCCGATGGACCAGTTGTTGTGCTTGCCGGAGCCGTTGATGCCCGCATAGGGCTTCTCGTTGAGCAGGCAGACCAGGCCGTGGCGGGTGGCCACCCGCTTCATGGTCTCCATGGTCAGCTGGTTCTGGTCCACGGCCACGTTAGCGGTGGAGTAAATCGGGGCCAGCTCATGCTGAGCGGGGGCCACCTCGTTGTGCTGAGTGGTGGCGGTGATGCCCAGCTTCCACAGCTCCACGTCCAAATCCTTCATGTAAGCGCCGATGCGCTCCCGGATCTGACCAAAGTAGTGGTCGTCCAGCTCCTGGCCCTTGGGGGCGGGCGCGCCGAACAGGGTGCGTCCGGCATAGACCAGGTCCTTCCGCTTCAGGTACTTCTCCCGGTCCACCAGGAAATACTCCTGCTCCGGGCCGACGAAGGCGGTGACCTTCTTGGCGGTGGTGTTGCCGAACAGCCGGACGATACGAATAGCCTGGGTGGACAAAGCCTCCATGGAGCGGAGTAGAGGTGTCTTCTTGTCCAGAGCCTCTCCGGTGTAGGAGATGAACACGGTGGGGATGCAAAGAATCACACCGCAGCCGGACTCCTTGACAAAGGCGGGAGAGGTGATGTCCCAGGCAGTGTAGCCCCGGGCATAGGAGGTGGCACGCAGGCCGCCGGAGGGGAAGGAGGACGCATCCGGCTCGCCCATGATGAGCTGCTTGCCGGAGAGCTGGAGGAGGGTCTTGCCGTCCTTGGGATAGGTGATAAAAGAATCGTGCTTCTCAGCGGTGGAGCCGGTCAGCGGCTGGAACCAGTGAGTGTAGTGGGTGGCGCCCTTCTCCACAGCCCAGTCCTTCATGGCGTTGGCCACCACATCGGCGGTCGCCATGGAGATCTGTCCGCCGTTTTCCATCACGTCGGTGACCTCGGCGAACACCTTCTTGGGCAGACGCTCCTTCATAACGGATACGCTGAACACATTTACTCCAAAAATCTCGCTGATATTCATACTTCTCAACCCTTTCGATGTTTGCGATATTTGGCATACAGTTCGGACGGAAGACCCGTACAAACAAAGAAGGCGACAACGATTCCCTGCTCTCTCAGGGGACGCCATTGTCACCTTTACTCTCGTGTCTGTTCGGTTATGAGGCCCCGGAGAGCCTCCGCTTCACAACACAAAGGATACACTATCCGGCGGGAATATGCAAGTGTTTTTTTGATTTCATTCAAATTGACCGCAAAACCTCTCCCATCCCCCCCTTATTTTATGAAATATGAACGGAAGATGCATGAAGAAATTCAAAAGTTGTCAGAATGTCTTGACATTCCCGCCCGAACTGGTTAGTATAATACTATCCGCAGGCATTTTCTGCGTATCTCCCGCCTGTCTCTCCGGCCGCCGGGAGCCGCTTGGAAATGTCCGCCCCTGATGTTCAAAAATGCAGGATGGGGCCGGTCTCCCTGCGTCATTTGCCCGCCTCGCCCCATTTTCCCGTGAGGCAGAGCCGGAAGGAGCAGCGATCACATCATGAGTCACACAAAAGAGGATATTCTCCGCATCGTCCGGGAGGAGGATGTGAAATTTGTCCGGATGCAGTTCGTAGACGTATTCGGCGAGCTGAAAAACGTGGCGGTCATGGCCTCCCAGTTGGAGGACGCCCTGGACAATGGCGTGATGATCGACGGCTCCTCTATTGAGGGCTTTGTCCGGGTCAACGAGTCCGACCAGTTTCTCCGCCCCGACCTGGACACCTTCGCCATCTATCCCTGGCGGCCCAGCCGGGGCCGGGTGGGCCGTCTGCTGTGCGACGTGTACAGCGCCGACGGCACCCCGTTTGTCGGCGATCCCAGAGGGGTGCTTCGCCGGGCGGTGAGCCGGGCGGCGGAGCTAGGCTACACCCTGAACATCGGCCCGGAGTGCGAGTTCTTCCTGTTCCAGACAGACGACCGGGGCCGCCCCACCACCGAGACCATCGACCATGTGGGCTATTTCGACCTGGGTCCTCTGGATCAGGGGGAGGCCACCCGCCGGGAGATCTGTCTGAGCCTGGAGGAACTGGGCTTCACCGTGGAGGCCAGCCATCACGAGATGGCCCCCGGTCAGCATGAGGTGGATTTCCGCTATGAGGAGGCCCTCCACGCAGCGGACAATCTCACCACCTTCAAGCTGGCGGTCAAGACCATCGCCCAGCGCAACGGCCTTCACGCCACCTTTATGCCCAAGCCCCTGAGCGACGCCCCCGGCTCCGGCTTGCACATCAATCTCTCCCTCCACCGGGACGGGAAAAACCTGTTCTGCGACCCGGCAGGGGTACACGGGCTGTCCAAAGAGGCCTATTCCTTTATTGCGGGCATGATGGCCCACATCGACGCCATCACCGCCATTGCCAATCCCCTGGTCAACAGCTACAAGCGGCTGACTCCGGGCTATTCCGCCCCCTGCTATGTGTGCTGGTCAGAGTCCAACCGCTCCGCCCTCATCCGTATCCCCGCTGCCCGGGGAGAGCACACCCGGCTGGAGTTCCGCAGTCCCGACCCCGCCTGCAATCCCTACCTGACCTTTGCGGTCTGTCTGGCCGCCGGTCTGGACGGCGTTGAACGGGGCCTGACCCCTCCGGCGGAGAATACGGAAAACGTCTACCGCCTCTCTGACCACCGGCGCTCGGCTCTGGGCATTGCCAGTCTCCCCGCCAATCTGAAGGAGGCCATCGACGCCCTCCGGGCAGACCAGTTCATCCTGGACGTGCTGGGGCCTCACGTCTCCGCCGCCTATCTGGAGGGCAAGACCGCCGAGTGGGACAGCTATCGGCGGCAGGTCTCCCAGTGGGAACATGACCAGTACCTGATTCGTTATTAAGAAACGAATCAGCTGAGACTGGGAGTTGTTTTATGTGGAGAGAGTGATCGTCGTCTTTGACAGCGACAAGAGCGCCCGGCGCATCTGCGAGATGATCGAGTCCGCCGGGGCCGCAGAGTGTCAGCTCTGCCGCTCGGGCGGAGAGGCCCGCCGGGCCGTCGCAAAGTATGATATTGATTTGGTGATCTGCGGCTTCCGCCTGCCGGACGGCACGGGGGAAAGCCTGTTTGAAGACCTGCCGGAGGGCGCCTCCATGCTGATGATCGCCCCCCAGCACCAGCTGGATCTGGTGAGCGACGACATCTTCCGTCTCCCCGCTCCCATCTCCAGAAGCGATCTGGTGGCCTCGGTGCGGATGGTGCTCCAGATGAGCCACCGCCTCAGCCGGCTGGTAAAGCCCCGGAGAAGCAGCGAGGATCAGGTCTTGATCCGCCGTGCCAAGGAGCTGCTGATGGAGCGCAACGGCCTCACGGAGGAGCAGGCCCACCGTATGTTACAGAAAAAGAGCATGGACTCCGGGGTCAACCTGGTACAGACCGCCCGGCTGGTGCTGGGCGACCTGTGACCGCCCCGGAAGATACAGGAGGGAGAGTTCCTATGGTCAAAGTGAATCAGAATTTCACCAAGCTCCCCGGAGGCTATCTGTTTCCGGAGATCGGGCGGCGGGTGCGTGCCTTCTCCGCCCAGAACCC
The DNA here is from genome assembly GCA_021201635.1 of Clostridiales bacterium. Classification (GTDB taxonomy): domain Bacteria; phylum Bacillota; class Clostridia; order Oscillospirales; family Oscillospiraceae; genus Onthomonas. Next base: position 11,853 of record JAJQEM010000102.1, read on the forward strand.
GCCCAAGCCGCTCATCCGTCTGGGCATCGGCGACGTGACCCAGCCCCTGGCCCCCGCCGTCATTCAGGCGATGGAGCAGGCCACTGCAGAGATGGGCAAAAAGGAGACCTTCCGGGGCTACTGCGAGGAGACCAACGCCGCTTATGACTTCCTCCGCTACGCCATCCGGGATGATTACAAGCGCCGGGGGGTGGACATCGAAGATGACGAGATCTTCGTCTCCGACGGAGCCAAGAGCGACTGCGGCAACATCGGGGACATCTTCTCGGTGGACAACGTGGTGGCCGTCTGCGACCCGGTCTACCCCGTCTATGTGGACACCAACGCCATGGCCGGACGGGCCGGGGACTACGACGGGGAGAAGTGGACCGACCTGGTCTACCTCCCCTGCACCGCCGACAACGGCTTCTTCCCCGACCTCCCTGCCGGGGACCGGGTCCCGGACATGATTTACCTCTGCTCCCCCAACAACCCCACCGGGGCCGCCGCCACACGGGAGCAGCTTCAGACCTGGGTGGATTACGCCAACGAGCACGGCTCGGTCATCCTCTTTGACTCCGCCTATGAGGCGTTCATCTCCGAGCCGGGTATCCCCCACTCCATCTTTGAGATTCCCGGGGCCAAGACCTGCGCCATCGAGTTCCGCTCCTTCTCCAAGACGGCAGGCTTCACCGGCAACCGGTGCGCCTACACCGTCATCTCCAAGGAGCTGGTGCGGGAGGGGGTCAGCCTAAACCGGCTATGGAACCGCCGCCAGGGCACCAAGTTCAACGGCGTGCCCTACGTCATCCAGCGGGCTGCCGAGGCCACCTTCACCCAGGAGGGCCAGTCCCAGATCAAGGAGACCATCCAGTATTACCTGGACAACGCCAGGGTCATTCGGGAGGGCCTGACCGCCGCCGGGCTCACCGTCTACGGCGGAGTGAACGCCCCCTATATCTGGTTCCGCACCCCGGAGGGGTACGGCTCCTGGGAGTTCTTCGACAAGCTGCTCCATGAGGCCTGCGTGGTCACCACTCCCGGCGCCGGGTTCGGCCCCAGCGGAGAGGGATATATCCGGCTCACCGCCTTTGGCGACGCCGACGACACCCGGGAGGCGGTCCGCCGCATCCAGGAGCTGCTGAGCAAGTAAGATACAAAAGATACAACTGCAACGACGTCAGAAAAGTGCCTCAATGGGGAGGCCGCAAAGAGGAGATTTTGCACCCTTTTTCGGCTGCCTGAGGCACTTTTTTCTGGAAAGGGAAAGGGGAACGAGACAGATGGAACAAGTGAGAACGGAGAGCACCATGCCCGCCCAGGGCCTCTATGACCCCCGCTTTGAGCACGACGCCTGCGGCATCGGCTGCGTGGTGGACATCAAGGGCCGGAAGAGCTACGCAACCGTGGACAACGCCCTGAAGATCGTGGAAAAGCTGGAGCACCGGGCCGGAAAGGACGCCGAGGGCAAGACCGGCGACGGCGTGGGTATCATGCTCCAGATCGGGCACAAATTCTTCCGGAAGGCCGCCCAGCAGGCGGGCTTTTCCGTGGGGGAGGAGCGGGACTACGGCATCGGTATGTTTTTCTTCCCCCAGAACACCCTGGCCCGGAATCAGGCCAAGAAGATGTTCGAAATCATCGTGGAGAAGGAGGGCATGGAGCTGCTGGGCTGGCGCACCGTGCCCACCCATCCGGAGGTGCTGGGGCAGAAGGCTGTCTCCTGCATGCCCTACATCGAGCAGGCGTTCATCCGCCGCCCGGACGGGGTGAAGAAGGGCCTGGCCTTCGACCGGAAGCTGTACATCGCCCGCCGGGTGTTCGAGCAGTCCAACGACAATACCTACGTGGTCTCCTGCTCCAGCCGTACCATCGTCTACAAGGGCATGTTCCTGGTAGCGGAGCTGCGGCAGTTCTACACCGACCTCCAGGATGAGGACTATGAGTCCGCCATCGCCATGGTCCACTCCCGGTTCTCCACCAACACCAACCCCTCCTGGGAGCGGGCCCACCCCAACCGGTTCATCCTCCACAACGGCGAGATCAACACCATCCGGGGCAACGTAGACCGGATGCTGGCCCGGGAGGAGACCATGAAGTCCAACGTCCTCAGCGAGGACGACCTGGACAAGATCTATCCCGTCATCAACCCGGTGGGCTCCGACTCCGCCCGGCTGGACAACACCCTGGAGTTTCTGGTGATGAACGGCATCGAGCTGCCCATGGCGGTGATGATGTGCATCCCCGAGCCCTGGGTGAACGACAAGAATATGTCCCGGACCAAGCGGGATATGTACCGCTACTACGCCACCATGATGGAGCCCTGGGACGGCCCCGCCTCCATCCTGTTCTCCGACGGCGACTGTGTGGGAGCCGTGCTGGACCGGAACGGTCTGCGCCCCTCCCGGTACTACATCACCTCCGACGACCAGCTGGTGCTCTCCTCCGAGGTGGGCGTGCTGGAGTTCCCGGCAGAGAAGGTGGTCAAAAAGTCCCGGCTCCAGCCCGGCAAGATGCTGCTGGTGGACACCGTCCAGGGCCGTCTCATCACCGACGACGAGCTGAAGGAGGGCTACGCCGTCCGTCAGCCCTACGGCGAGTGGCTGGACATGAATCTGATTCATCTCTCCGACCTGAAGATCCCCAACAAGAAGGTGCCCAGCTACGACCAGGAACACCGGGACCGGCTGTACAAGGCCTTTGGCTACACCTATGAGGAGGTCAAAAACTCCATCCTCCTCATGGCCCAGACCGGCGCAGAGCCCACCGCCGCCATGGGTGTGGACATCCCCCTGGCGGTGCTGTCGGAGAAGCACCAGTCTCTGTTTAACTACTTCAAGCAGCTCTTCGCCCAGGTCACCAACCCCCCCATCGACGCCATCCGGGAGGAGATTGTCACCGACACCTCTGTCTATCTGGGCCGGGAGGGCAACCTGCTGGAGGAGCAGGCGGAGAACTGCAAGATGCTCCGCATCCACAACCCCATCCTCACCAGCATCGACCTGATGAAGATCCGCAGTATGAAGGTCCCCGGCTTCAAGGTGGAGACCGTCTCCCTGCTGTACTACAAGAACACCCCCCTGGAGCGGGCCATTGACCGGATGTTTGTCTCCGTGGACCGGGCCTATCGGAACGGGGCCAACATCATCATCCTCTCCGACCGTGGGGTGGACGAGAACCATGTGGCTATCCCCTCCCTGCTGGCCGTCTCCGCTCTGGAGCAGTATCAGATCCGCACCCGGAAGCGCACCTCCCTCTCCATCATCCTGGAGTCTGCCGAGCCCCGGGAGGTCCACCACTTCGCCACCCTTCTGGGCTACGGCGCGGCGGCCATCAACCCTTATCTGGCCCAGGAATGCATCGGCGAGCTGATCGACAAGAACCTGCTGGACAAGGAGTACTCCGCCGCCGTGGACGACTACAACCAGGCCGTCCTCAACGGCATCGTGAAGATCGCCTCTAAAATGGGGATCTCCACCCTCCAGTCCTACCAGTCCGCCCAGATCTTCGAGGCGGTGGGCATCAACCAGGAGGTCATCGACAAGTACTTCACCAACACCGTCTCCCGGGTGGGGGGCATCGGTCTGAAGGAGATCGACGACGTGGTGGAGTGGCGGCACAACCACGCCTTCGACCCTCTGGGCCTGACCACCGACACCACCCTGGACTCCGTGGGTGCTCACAAGTCCCGGGCGGGCTACGACGCCGAGGACCACCTGTACAACCCTGTCACCATCAGCCTGCTCCAGCAGGCCCTTTGGAACTCGGACTACGCCACCTTCAAGAAGTACTCCGCCGCTGTGGACGACGAGAATAAGCCCCACACCCTCCGGGGCCTGATGGCCTTCCGGTTCGATGAAAACGGCGGCATCCCCATCGACGAGGTGGAGCCGGTGGAGTCCATTGTAAAGCGGTTCAAGACCGCCGCCATGAGCTACGGCTGCCTCTCCGCCGAGGCTCACGAGTGCATGGCCATCGCCATGAACCGGCTGGGCGGCAAGTCCAACACCGGCGAGGGCGGCGAGCCCTCCTACCGGTACGGCACGGAGCGGAACTCCCAGATCAAGCAGGTGGCCTCCGCCCGGTTCGGCGTCACCAGCGAGTACCTGATGAGCGCCAACGAAATTCAGATCAAGATGGCTCAGGGGGCCAAGCCCGGCGAGGGCGGACACCTCCCCGGCAAAAAGGTCTATCCCTGGGTGGCAAAGGCCCGTTACTCCACACCCGGCGTGCCCCTGATCTCTCCCCCGCCCCATCACGACATCTACTCCATTGAGGACCTGGCCCAGCTGATCTACGACCTGAAAAACGCCAACCGGAACGCCCGCATTAACGTGAAGCTGGTCTCTGAGGCAGGCGTGGGCACCATCGCCGCAGGCGTGGCCAAGGGCGGCGCTCAGGTGGTGCTGATCTCCGGCTATGACGGCGGCTCCGGAGCCGCCCCCAAGAGCTCCATCCACAACGCCGGTCTCCCCTGGGAGCTGGGCGTGGCGGAGACCCACCAGACACTCATTCAGAATGACCTCCGCTCCCGCATCGTCATCGAGGCAGACTCCAAGCTGATGACTGGGCGGGACGTGGCTATCGCATGTCTGCTGGGAGCCGAGGAGTTCGGCTTCGGCACCGGCCCCATGGTGGCCATGGGCTGCGTCATGATGCGGGTGTGCAACCTGGACACTTGCCCCATGGGCATCGCCACCCAGAACCCGGAGCTGCGCAAGCGGTTCATCGGCAAGCCGGAGTATGTGGAGAACTACATGCGCTACATTGCCCAGGAGCTGCGGGAGATCATGGCAAAGCTGGGTATCCGCACCGTGGCGGAGATGGTAGGCCGCTCCGACCTGCTCAAGGTCCGGGAGCACATGGTCACTGACCGGGCCGCCACCGTAGACCTGTCCCGTATCCTGAACAACCCCTGGATCGACGACCCCCGGCCCCAGCACTTTGTCCCCGAGGATGTGTACGACTTCCAGCTGGAAAAGACCCTGGACGAGTCGGTGCTGCTCAAGCGGATGGGCAAGAATCTGGCCAAGGGCAAGCCTCAGCGCATTGAGATCGACGTGACCTCCACCGACCGGGCCCTGGGCACCATCTTTGGCTCGGAGATTACCCGGCTGTACCGCAACACCCTGCCGGACGACAGCTATGTGGTCAAGTGCAGCGGCGGCGGCGGACAGTCCTTCGGCGCATTTATTCCCAAGGGCCTGACCCTGGAGCTGGAGGGCGATTCCAACGACTATCTGGGCAAGGGCCTCTCCGGCGGCAAGATCATCGTCTACCCGCCCAAGGGCAGCCAGTTCAAGGCGGAGGAGAACATCATCATCGGCAACGTGGCCCTCTACGGCGCCACCGGCGGCGAGGCGTATATCTCCGGCGTGGCCGGGGAGCGGTTCTGCGTCCGCAACTCCGGCGCTACGGCGGTAGTCGAGGGCGTGGGCGACCACGGCTGCGAGTACATGACCGGTGGCCGGGCGGTGGTCCTCGGTCCCACGGGCAAGAACTTTGCGGCAGGTATGTCCGGCGGCATCGCCTATGTGCTGGACATGAAGCGGGATCTCTATATGCGGGTGAACAAGTCCATGGTGACCATGGAGACGGTCACGGAGAAGCACGACATTATGGAGCTGAAATCCCTCATCCAGAAGCACGTCCAGGCAACCGGCTCTGAGCTGGGCAAGCGCATCCTCTACAACTTTGACGCCTACCTGCCCAACTTCAAGAAGATCATGCCTCAGGACTACAACCGGATGCTCCAGGCCATCGCCCAGCGGGAGGAGAAGGGCATGACCCGGGAGCAGGCGGAGATCGACGCATTCTATGCGACGGTCAACCAGTAAAGGAGGCGTCTATCATGGGTAAATTGACAGGTTTTATGGAATATGCCCGCACCGGCAACCCCGCTGTGGAGCCGCTGGAGCGCATCAAAAACTTCAACGAGTTTCACCCCATGCTCCCCCGGGAGGAGCGGCAGGAGCAGGGCGCCCGGTGCATGGACTGCGGCGTGCCCTTCTGTCAGTCCGGCGTCCAGCTGGGCGGGATGTATACCGGCTGTCCGCTGCACAACCTCATCCCCGAGTGGAACGACATGATCTACCGGGGCAACTGGGAGCACGCCCTGTCCCGGCTGCGCAAGACCTCCAACTTCCCGGAGTTCACCGGACGGGTCTGCCCTGCCCTGTGCGAGGCGGGCTGCACCTGCGGCTTCCACGACTCCCCGGTGACGGCGAAGGAGAACGAGCTGGCCCTCATCGAGTACGGCTACGCCAACGGGCTCATTCAGCCCCAGATCCCCAAGGTGCGCTCCGGCCGCCGGGTCGCAGTCGTCGGCTCCGGCCCCTCCGGTCTGGCGGTGGCCGACCAGCTGAACCATCGGGGCCACTGGGTCACGGTCTACGAACGGTTTGACCGCATCGGCGGCCTGCTCATGTACGGCATCCCCAACATGAAGCTGGAAAAGCAGATCGTCCAGCGCCGGGTGGAGCTGATGGCGGACGAGGGCGTCCGGTTCGTCACCAACTGCAACATCGGCGTGGACAAGTCCGCCCAGGAGCTCATCGACGAGTATGACGCCGTGGTGCTCTGCTGTGGTGCCTCCAACCCCCGGGACCTGAACAACCCTGGCCGGGACGCCAAGGGCATCCACTTCGCCGTGGACTTCCTCCGGGCCAACACCAAGAGTCTGCTGGACTCCGGCCTCACCGACGGGAAGTTCATCTCCGCCAAGGGCAAGGATGTCATTGTGGTAGGCGGCGGCGACACCGGCAACGACTGCATCGGCACCTGTGTGCGCCACGGCTGCAAGAGCATCACCGCCCTGGAGATGATGCCGGAGCCGCCTCTGACCCGCCGGGCCTCCAACCCCTGGCCCCAGTGGCCTCTGGTGAAAAAGACGGACTACGGCCATGAGGAGGCCATCGCCGTCTTTGGCAGCGACCCCCGGGTGTATCAGACCACGGTGAAGGAGTTCCACGCCGACGAGAACGGCGACCTGTGCGCCGTCACCATCGTCCATCTGGAATCCAAGACGGATGAAAAGACTGGCCGCCGGATGATGGTGCCGGTGGAGGGCAGCGAGGAGACCCTCCCCTGCCAGCTGCTGCTCATCGCCGCCGGTTTCCTGGGCAGTCAGAAGTATGTCACCGACGCCTTTGGCGTGGAGTTGAACCCCCGCACCAACGTCAAGACGGAGGACGGGAAGTACAAGACCAGCGTGGGCAAGGTCTTTGTAGCCGGTGATATGCACCGGGGCCAGTCCCTGGTGGTCTGGGGCGTGGCCGAGGGCCGTGGCTGCGCCCGGGACGTGGACGAGTACCTTATGGGCTACACCTTCCTGTGAGCCTCCCCATCTGAAATAGTTGAACCCCCTGCCGGGCAGAAGTCCGGCAGGGGGTTTTCTCTTCCATGACAGCCATTTTCACAAAGCTTCTCTCAATCGTCCAACTCAGTCGTCGAGCTCGATGCGTCACCGTCCGGCTTTGTCTCACCGAACCGGGATAGCACGTCTCCCTCCGGGGCGTGCTCCGCCTCTGGGTGGAACACCCGCTCGAACTCCAGAGCGGACATGGTCTCGTGCTCCAGCAGGAACTGGGCGGTCTGCTCCAGGGCGTCCCGGTGCTCCTCCAGAATAGTGCGGCACTGTTGCCCCGCCTGGTCCAGGATGTTCCGAACCTCCTGATCGATGGCAGCGGCGCTCTCCTCGGAGTAGCTCCGCTCCTGGCCCATAGAGCGGCCCAAAAAGACCTCGTTGCTGGCAGAGCCGTAGACTGCAGCTCCCAGCCGCTGGCTCATGCCGTATTTCGCCACCATGCTGTGGGCGATCTGGGTAGCCCGCTGGAGGTCGCTGGAGGCCCCGGTGGACACGTCTCCCAGCACCAACTCCTCCGCCGTGCGTCCGCCCAGCAAACCCACGATCTCCTCCTCCAGAGCCCGCTTGCTCTGGTAGGGCCGATCCTCCTGGGGCAGAGAGATGGTCATGCCACCCGCCCGGCCTCTGGGGACGATGGTGATCTGATGCACCGGGTCCTGGGTGGGGAGGAACCACATAGTCACCGCATGGCCCGCCTCGTGATAGGCGGTAAGCCGCCTGGCCTGAGGCGTGACCACATGGCTCTTTTTCTCCGGCCCGGCGATGACCTTAATCATGGCCTCGTGAAGGTCCGCCATGGTGATAAAGGGCTTGTCCCGGCGGGCGGCCAGGAGTGCCCCCTCATTCATCAGGTTTTCCAGGTCAGCCCCTGTGAAGCCGCCGGTGGCCCGGGCGATGACGCTGAGGTCCACGTCCTCCCCCAAGGGCTTTTTCCGGGAGTGCACCTTCAAAATGCTCTCCCGGCCCCGGATGTCCGGATAGCCCACATAAATCTGCCGGTCGAACCGGCCGGGGCGCAGCAGAGCCGGGTCCAGGATGTCCTGCCGGTTGGTGGCCGCCATGACGATGACGCCGGAGTTGCCCGCAAAGCCGTCCATCTCCACCAGGAGCTGGTTCAGGGTCTGCTCCCGCTCGTCGTGGCCGCCGCCCAGGCCGGTACCTCTCTGACGACCCACGGCGTCGATCTCGTCGATAAAGACGATGGCCGGGGCAGTCTTTTTCGCCTCACTGAACAGGTCACGGACACGGCTGGCGCCCACGCCTACATACAGCTCCACAAAGTCGGAGCCGGAGATGGACAGGAAGCGAACCTCCGCCTCCCCTGCCACCGCCTTGGCCAGCAGGGTTTTGCCTGTTCCGGGAGGGCCCACCAGCAGGATGCCCTTGGGGATGCGTGCTCCCAGACGGTTGAACTTCTCCGGGTCACGGAGAAACTCCACCACCTCCTGAAGCTCCGCCTTCTCCTCCTCCGCACCGGCCACGTCCTCAAAGGTGACCTTGGGGGCGTCCGGGTCGTCGTTGCTCACCGTCCGGGCCTTGCCGAACTGGGCGGGTCCTGCCCCCTGTCCCCCCTGCTGACGGGTCATCAGCCAGAACAACAGCACGATCGCCCCCACCGTCACCAGGGAGGGCAGTATCGCCACCCACCAGGGGCTGCTGCTGTCTGGATAGTAGTAGTACTGGGTGATGATCCCCTCTGCCGTCTGCTCCTTCACCAGATCGTTGAGATCCTGGTAAAAGGTGTCGAAGTCGTGGATCTCGCAGGTGACGGTGGTCTCTCCATTCACGGCCTCTTTCAGGGTCAGCTCCACCTCGTTGTCCCGGACGGAGAACTGCTCCACCTGTTCCTGCTGGAACAGCTGGACCATACGGCTGTAGCTGATTCCCTCCGGCTCCTCCCAGTCGGACAGCACGCTGACCAGAGAGAAGATAATGCAAAGCAGCACCAGATAGGACAGGGCGGTGCGATAGGGTCTGTTCATGGGCTCACTTCCTCATGGGGCAACGGCCCCGCTGCATTTTTACTCGTAGATCTCCGGCTTCAGGATACCGATATAGGGCAGATTGCGGTATTTTTCCGCATAATCCAGTCCGTAGCCCACCACAAAGGCGTCGGGCACCAGGAAGCCGTAGTAGTCCGCCGTCACCGGCTTGGTGCGCCGCTCCGGCTTGTCCAGCAGGGTGCAGATGCGGATAGAGGCCGCATTCCGGACGGAGAGCACCTTCTTCAAATAGTCCATGGTGTTGCCGGAGTCCAGAATATCCTCCACCAGAATGACGTGGGCGCCGTTGATGGTGTCGGACAGGTCCTTCTTGATCTCGATCTGGCCGCTGGAGCTGGTCCCCTTTCCGTAGGAGGAGACGGACATAAAGTCCATCCGGCAGGGAATGGTGATATACCGGCTCAGGTCCGCCATAAACACATAGCAGCCCCGGAGGATGCCCACCAGCACCACATCCTCCTTGCCCTCGTAGTCTTTGGAGATCTGTGCGCCCAGCTCCGCCACCCTGCGCTGGAGCTGCTTTTCGCCGTACAGCACCTCGGCGATGTCCTGATCCACACCCATGTCAATTTCTTTCCTTTCTGTCTTGATTTTGTATCATGATCTGCCAGGCCCCGCTGCCCGGCTGGGAAATCCAATTCGTATCTGTGCCCAGGCCAAGGACGGCAACCACCTGGCCCTCCGCCTCCAGTACCAGGCACTGTTCCCGGCGCTCCCGGGGGATTTTCTGCTCAATGAGCAGCTTTTTCAGCCGCTTCCGGCACTGTCCGGGCAGCTGGATCCGGTCTCCCGGCTGCCTTGGCCGAAGGAGCAGCGCTCCCTCCGGGGGGCGCAGATAAAGGCTCCCGGCCTCCGGCCTCTCCGGGCAGATGCACACTCGGCACGTCACCGATAGGCCCAAAGAGGAAAGAACTACTGCCTTCTCCGGTGCCAGCTCCACCGGCTCAATTTTACAGTCAGCCGCTTTTTTCTCCGTGACAATCAGCCGTTCATAGACCCGCAGGCCCCGCAATCCTGCGGTCAGATCACACTGAGCAGAAGGGTCCTCCCCTGCCGCCAGTGTCAGCAGCCGCCGTCGCTGCTCCCAAGGCAGCACCGCTCCCGGGCGCACCGTCTCCGCCATCTGCTGCACCAGCCGCAGAGCGACGGCCTCTGGCTGGTCCAGGAGGTCGTCAATAGAGACGGACATCCCCTCCGGCTCCTGCCGGAGCAGCAATGCACCCTGCTCCTGGGCCAGACCGGAGAGACATTCCTCGTCCAGCCGCAGGCTCTCCGCCGTCCGGCCCAGGGCGGAGACAAGATTGGGGTTCCGCTCCTGCAATAACGGCATGACCTGGTGCCGGACAAAGTTGCGGGTATAGGCGGTGTCGCAGTTGCTCTCGTCCTCCCGCCAGGAGACACCATTGTCCCGGGCGTAGACGGTCAGCTCCTGCCGGGTGACTTCCAGCAGAGGGCGGATGAGCTTTCCCCGTCTGGGCGGGATGCCCCCCAGCCCCCGGAGGCCGGAGCCCCGGAGCAGATGGAGCAGCACCGTCTCGGCGTTGTCCTCCGCCTGGTGGGCGGTAGCAACCCAGTCCGCCCCCAGCACCTCGGCACAGTCCTCCAGAAAGGCATAGCGCAGGACTCGGGCGGCCTCCTCGGTGGTCTCCCCCGTCTCCCGTACCCGGGCGGGCACGTCTCCCCGCCCGGTGCGGACGGGGATGTCCCGCTCTCTGCACCAGCTACAGACAAAATCGACGTCCTCCGCCGCAGTCTCCCGGAGGCCGTGGTCAAAGGTGGCCGCCGTCAGGGCAAAGTCCTCCCACTGGCTCCACCGCCACAGCAGATGGAGCAGGGCCATGGAGTCCACGCCCCCGGAGACAGCGCAGAGGACAACGTCTCCCCGCTCCAGAGGAAACCCCATCCGGTGGCAGTACGCCTCCACACGACGCTCCAGGCTCACTCCTGATGCTTCCATTCCCGGTTGGCGAAGGTGGTAAACTCCGGCAGCCACTGCACCATGACCTTGCCCGTCTCTCCGTGACGGTTTTTGGCCACGATGATCTCCGCCTGGTTCTTGTATTCGCTGTTTTCGTTGTAATAGTCGTCCCGGTAGATGAACATGACCTCGTCGGCGTCCTGCTCAATGGCGCCGGACTCCCGGAGGTCGGAGAGCATGGGCCGCTTGTCCGCCCGGCCCTCGTTGGCACGGGAGAGCTGGCTCAGGCAGAGCACCGGCACATTCAGCTCCTTGGCCATGATCTTCAGCGCCCGGGAGATGTCAGAGACCACCTGCTGACGGCTCTCACTGGCGTAATTCTGCTTGCCCCCGGAGGAGGTCATGAGCTGGAGGTAGTCGATGACCACCAGGCCCAGGTTTTCCACCCGCCGACACTTGGCGTTCATGTCCGCCACAGACAGCATAGGGTTGTCGTCGATCAAAATAGAGGTGTTATTCAGGCTCCGGCAGGCCAGGGTCAGCTTCTCCCAGTCCTCCTCCTCTAGCTGTCCGGTCATCAGCTTCTGGCTGGGAATGAAGGACTCGCTGGAGATGAGGCGCATGACCAGCTGCTCCCGGCTCATCTCAAGAGAGAAGAACACCACCGATTTGCCGGAGTGCTTCCCCGCCTCCAGCAGGATGTTTAACCCCAGAGAGGTCTTGCCCATGCCGGGACGCCCTGCCAGCAGCACCAGGTCGGAGTTGCCCAGGCCGGAGATCATCCGGTCCAGGTCGGTCAGGCCGGTGGAGAGACCGGGGACCACGCTGTCCGACTCGGACAGCTCCCCGATGCGGGCATACACGTCCGCCGTCACGGCGGAGATGGGGATCAGCCCTTGGGCGGCTCTGCCGTTGCGGATGGCGTAGATCTTCTGCTCCGCCGCCTCCAGCACGTCCGACCCGGTGCCGGTGCCCTCGTTCACCAGTCCTGTGATCTCCTCCGCTGTCTCCGCCACCCGGCGGAGCAGGGACTTATCCCGGACAATCTCCACATACTCCATGACGTTGGCGGCGGTGGGGGTCACCTCCATCAGCTGGAGCAGAAAGGCCCGGGTAGTGCCCTCCACATAGGTCCCGTCCTGGCGCATCTGCTCCTGAACCGTCACCGGGTCGATCTTTTTGGACAGGGAGAACATGGAGTAGATGGCCTCATAGACCTCTAAATGCTGCTTGACGTAAAAGTCCTCCGGTCTCAGCTTTTCGATGACCTGGGGGATACAGCGGCTGTCGATGAGCATAGCCCCCAGCACCGCCTGCTCTGCGGCGTCGGAGTGGGGCATCTGTCGGCTCAACAGTTCATCCAGTTCGGGCAATGGTATCACTTCCTTGAAAACGAAGGCTTTCCCGGCCTCCGGCGGGGTACTTTTCCCCCAGGAAAAGTACCCAAAAGCGGCTCAGGGCTTTGCCCCGAGACCCCGCTCTATAGCGGGACGGCCCCTGCGGTGGCTCGACGTTGCGTCGGTCAGAGAACCCCCTACAGAAGCCGGGCGGGGCAAAGCCCCGCATTGATTTGCCTATTTCCGGCTGGTGTGTGGTTGGTAGAACTCCTTAAGCCTCCTCCACGAACACATAGACGATGCCGGAGACCTCATACCCCAGCTTGGCCTTCACCTGGTATCCGCCAAAGGCCTTGATGGGATCGGACTGGAGGCTGGTCTTGGGCACATCCACCCCGTATTGCTCCTTCAGGGCAACGGAGATCTCCTTGGTGGTGACGCTGCCGAACAGCCGCCCGCCGGAGCCGGCCTTGGCCTTGACGTGAACCGGCATATCCTTCAGCTTCTCCGCCAGTTCCAGAGCGGCGGCCCGCTCCCGGGCCTCCTTCTCCAGACGGGCCTTTTCCTGCTGCTTCATGGTGTTCACATTGTCCGCCGTGGCGGTCACCGCCAGCTTCCGGGGAATGAGGAAGTTCCGGGCGTATCCGTCGGAGACCTCCACCATCTGGCCCTTTTTGCCCTGTCCGGCGACGTCCTTTTGCAGTATAACTTTCATATTCTGTACGTTCCTTTCTGGTGTCCTGTTATGGGAAATCAGCTCTCATAATACTTGTCGATGGCCTGGAGCAGCCGCATGAGCGTATCCTGGAGGGTGCTGTTGTGTACCTGCGCCCCTGCCGCCGCTGCGTTTCCGCCGCCGCCCAGCATCTCCAGGATGTACTGGACGTTGACCTCCCCCACGCTGCGGCCACTGATGATGACCGTGTCCCCGTCGGGGTAGAGCACGAAGGAGGCGTCCGCCCCGGCCACGTTGAGCAGCTCGTCGGCGGCCTGGGCTGCGATGACCCGGCTCACCTGGTTGGGCACCGCCGCCACGGCGATGTCCCCATGGACCATCTTGGCCATGCGCAGCACATCGTACTTGGCGATGGTGTCATCCAGATTGTTCTGGAACAGCTTTTTGACCTCGGTGGTATCCGCCCCCCGGCGGCGGAGGAAGGCCGCCGCCTCAAAGGTGCGCCCCCCGGTGCGGAGGGTGAAGTTCTTGGTGTCCAGCACGATGCCCGCCAGCAGGGCCTCCGCCTCGGCCCGGAGGAGATCGGACGGCTCGATAAGATACTGGATCATCTCGGTCACCAGCTCACAGGCGGAGGAGGCGTAGGGCTCGTGGAAGTTCAGCGCCGCATTGGAGATATAGTCCGCCGCCCGCAGATGGTGGTCGATCACCGCAATCTTGGAGGCGGATTCCAGCACGTCTCTGGCGATGACCTGCTCCGGACGGTTAGTGTCCACCACCACCAGCAGGGATTTGTTGTTCAGCCGCAACATGGCCTCCTGACTGGTGATGAACCTGCCCTCATACTCCGGGAGCTGGGAAATGCGTTTTTTCATGAGGGAGCCAGGGTAATAGGTGGGCTCCTCGATGATATAGGCCGGGACACCCTTGTGCCGGGCTATGGCGCAGATACCGATGGAGGCGCCTACGGCGTCCAGGTCGGCAAAGTGATGCCCCATGACGAACACCTCCGAGCTGGTGTGGAGCAGCTCGTTGAGGGCATTGGACATGACCCGGCTCTTGACCTTGGTGTGTCGCTCCGTCTCCTTGGTCCGACCTCCATAGAACTCGAAGTTGAAGCGGTTTTTGATGACCGTCTGGTCGCCGCCCCGTGAGAGGGCCATCTCAATGGCCAGACTGGCAAAGTCCATCATCTCTCCAAAGCTGGCGTCCATGCCGATGCCAATGGAGAGGGTGGCGCTGACTCCGTTGGGGCTGACCACCTTGTGTACGGCGTCCAGCACGGAGAATTTTCCCTGCTGAAACTGCTCCAGATACTGCTCCTCAAAGATGCAGAGATACCGATCCCGGTCGTACCGGCACAGCAGCCCTCCGGAGGGCTGGAGCCAGGCGTTGATCTCGTCCTCCACCGAGGAGCGAAGGGAGCTTCTGGCCTTGTCGTTGGTACTGCGGATCAGGTCCTCATAGTTGTCGATGAGCAGGATGGAGACCACCGGCTTGGTGGCAAAGAACTGCTCCCGTACCCGGGCCAGAGAGGTAATGTCGATCCAGTAGGTAGTGGCCAGCAGGGTCTGGTTTCCCTCCCCCGAACGGGAGACGTGGCCGAACACCATGTAGCTCTTTCCGTCGATCTTGTACTCTGTGGGACATTCCGTCTTGCCGTCCAGCAGCCATTTGGTGGAAAAGCCGGGAACGACGGCGTCAATCTTGGTGTCAAACAGGTGCTCCCGGTCCCCGGTGATCTTCAAAAACCGGTCATTGGACCAGATGACATCCCCGGTGTCCGGCTGAAAGATGACCATAGGGAGAGGGGAGTTGACCATGGTGTCCTTGCTGGCGGCGTCGATGTGGTTTGTGACCCGGGCAATGTACTTGGCCATCTCCTTCCGGCGACGGTTCCGGACGATCAGGTAATAGATAAACAGCAGCAGCACCAGGCCTAGCTCGATCAGGCCCAGCTGGAGCTGAAAATAACAGGTGATCCCGGCAAATACCGCCAGGAAAAACAGGTAGAGCCTGACCTTTGGCTCCAGGATACGGTTCAGCTTCTGGTTCACCCGTCTCTCTCCCTTCCTGCCCGCTCCGTCCGAATGGGCAGCTTCCCATTATATGTCCAAATTATGGCACAACAGAGCAGAAATTGCAAGCACAACCGGACAGGATTCCCAAAATGAGAGGAAGTCCGTGCGTCAAATCCCAGGCTGCCCACCCCGGTTATTCACAAATCGTTCCCAAACTTCTCACAAATTCTTCATGCACTTCCTCGCCCTCTCTGGTATACTTCTCATTGTCAGGAACGAAGCATTCAACAAACATCCTCCTTTCTTTTCTCTCTCTTTTTTCTCTCAACCCGCAGCCCGACAGGCGAAAGCCTGCCGGGCTGCGGGCGTTTTCGGGGCAGGGGGTGATTGACAACTTCATTTCGACCTGCTATGATATGCCATAAACCGGCAGGTCGCCATGAGGTCCTGCCGGTTCCATGACGCAAAATTGATTTTGACCCATGGGAGGGTCACAACAGGGAGAGCGGCTGACAGGCTGTTCTCCCCCATCTGAGCGAGAGAGGAGTTATTTTCGTGGCTGCGTCAAAATCATCCGATCTGATGACCTCAGGCCCCATTGGCCGCAAGATCGTCACCTTCGCCTTTCCTATTTTTCTGGGCTATCTGTTCCAGCAGTTTTACAATGTGGCAGATTCCCTTATCGTGGGTAATCTGCTGGGAAACAGTTCCCTGGCGGCGGTCAGCTCCACCGGGAGCCTGACCTTCCTGCTGGTGGGCTTCTTTATGGGCCTGGCCAGCGGTGAGGGAGTGGTCATCTCCCACTATTTCGGCGCAGAGGATGAGACGGAGCTACGCCGGGCCGTCCACACCGCTCTGGCCTTCGGCATCGCCTCCGGCCTTGCCGTCACCGTGATCGGCGTGCTGCTGGCGCCCCAGATCCTGCTGTGGATGAGCACGCCGGAGGAGGTGCTGGAGGAGGCCACTGCCTATATTCAGACCTACTTTGCCGGGGCGCTGGGCATGGTATTCTACAACACCTGCACCGGCATCATGCGGGCGGTGGGAGACAGCCGCCATCCCCTGCAATACCTCATCATCTCCTCCGGGCTCAACGTGGTGCTGGATCTGGTCATGATCGCCGTGCTTCATCTGGGAGTGGGCGGGGCCGCTCTGGCCACCATTCTCGCCCAGTTCATCAGCGCATTCCTCTGTCTGTGGCGGCTGGTGCGTGTGAAGGAGGTATATCAGGTCCGGCTCCGGGAGATTCGGTTCCACTGGGATATGCTGAAACAGATCGTCTCCAACGGCCTCCCCGCCGGGCTGCAAAACTCCATCATCTCCATCGGCAACGTGGTGGTGCAGTCCAACATCAACGCCTTCGGCGAGATGGCGGTGGCGGGCTACGGAGCCTACACCCGCATCGACGGCTTCGGCTTTATCCCCATCACCAGCTTTACCATGGCCCTGACCACCTTTGTCAGCCAGAACCTGGGTGCCGGAGAGTATGAGCGGGCCAAAAAGGGCTCCCGCTTCGGCATCATCTGTTCTGTGGCCCTGGCGGAGGTGGTGGGCGTCATCATCTACGTGACCATCCCCGTGCTCATTGGGGCCTTTACCCGGGAGGAGGAGGCCATCGCTTATGGCGTCCAGTGGGCCAGGATCTGCACTCCCTTCTATTTCCTGCTCTCCTTTAGCCACTGTGTCTCCGCCGTTCTCCGGGGCGCAGGCCGGGCAGTGATCCCCATGTTTACCATGATGGCCTACTGGTGCTTCGTCCGGGTGGGCTTCCTCACCGTCATGGTGCCTATCACCCAGTCCTTCACCACCGTCAGCTGGGTCTATCCCCTGACCTGGCTGCTCAGCGCCGTCACCCTGGGCATCTATTACCTCAAGGTGGACTGGCTCCACGGCAGTCACCGGGTCCGTGGGCTGAGTCGGGCCACTGGAACGAACTGAAGCCCATCGGACAAGCCATCGTAAGCGGCACAAAAGCGAACCATACAAAAGGACCGGAAATCGAAAGCCACGATTTCCGGCCCTTTCATTCGTCATATCCTCCCAGCGAGCTCTTACCCCTGTTCAGCTGTCGCCAGCTCGAACACCCGGTCAAACTGGTTCTTCCGCTCCTGGCTGAGGTGATGGCTGACTAGAATCAGCGTCAGCTCCCGATTGGCCAGCAAGCTTCTCTCCACCAGGTCGGCATTTGTCTGGTCAAGGGCGCTGGTTCCCTCGTCCACCAGCAGGATGGAGCGGGCGTGGATCAGCGCCCGGGCGATGGCGACCCGCTGCTTTTGCCCGCCGGAGAGGTTTGCGCCGCTCTCTCCCACAATCGTATCCAGACCGTCCGGCAGCTGGGCGAGGTCGCCCTCCAGGGCGCTGTTCTGCAATGCCCCATGGAGCTGCGCATTCGAGAACTCTTCTCCCAGCATGATGTTGTCCCGGATAGAGGTATTGAACAAAAAGACATCCTGTTCAATGTAGCTCATCTGCCGTTGGAGCTGCTCCGGCGCATACTCCCGGATAGCCCGTCCATCCATGCGGACGGCGCCCTGCTCATCCGGGAGCCATCCGAGCAGCAGCTTCAGCAGGGTGGACTTTCCGCAGCCGGACGGACCGGTCACGGCATACTTTCCTCCCTTTTGAAATTCCATGGACAGATTTCTGAGCACGCAATGGGAGCCATAGGAAAAACTCAAATGCTCCACGGTGATGGAATCCTGCATTTGGGGGATGTCGGGGAGCGATGCAGCCGTCTTACCCTCTGCATGGGTGGTGATTTTGTCAAAATAAGGCTTGCTCGCTGCGAAGGAGAGGCGGAGATCGGCGAGACGGCTGAGTCCGTTGCTGACGGTGCTGGCCAGATTTCCGCCGCCCATCAGTGCGGACTGGATGATGACCCCCTGAATGGAGAGTAGACCGATCAAAAAATCGACTGCGAGCTGGCAGAGGACGCTGACTAGGGAAACGCCGTTGCTGATCCACGTCTTTCGGACGGACAGCTGACATTTGGGTGATTCGATCTGATCGCTGGCTTTTTCACTCTCCTCCGTAAACTGCTGACTCTTGCCAAAAAAGCGCAGCACGTCAAAGCCGGAGAGCAGATCCTTCAATCGGCTGACCGCCGCAGCCTGCTGCTCAGAGCAGACGGACCCGAGCCGCTCCATCTGCTTTTGGAACAATCTGGGGACAGCCATCATAATCACCGCCGCCGCCAGGGAAGCGACTGCCAGGGACCAGTGCAGGCTGACCAGGGCGATGATGCTGAAAAGAACATCGAAGGTATACATGATGAAATTGAAAAAGGGCTTCCACGCAAGCTGCTCGATTTGATTCACATCATTGGTCAGCCAGGACAGATATTCCCCGCTGTCCTGATCGTGATACGCCCCGTAATCCCGGCGCAGCAGAGATTCCGTGATGTCACGCCGCACCTGATTGTTCATCTTTCGGACGGCCTGTGCCTGTAGCGCATTGCGCAGGCCGTCCAGCAGAAGTAGGCCGGCAAAGAGCAGCAGGTCCGCAGCGATCCAGCGGAGAAACTCGCCCATATCAAGATTAACAATTGCCTGGAAGATCTGAATCAGGAGCAGATTGCCCAGTGTCTGCATGCCACAGATGCAGATATACAGCAGGGCTACGGCTGTGTTGATGCCCTTAAATTTTCTCAGATAGTACGCCATTGCAAATTCCCCGTTTCATACAGACCATGTCGGTTTTGCCTGTACCATTTATATTAGCAGGAGACAAGGCCAATGAACATATCGTTCTGTGTAATCGATCAGGATTTCCCGTCGGCGTCGTTTCAGCGGCAAGGGCGTATTTTAATGCAATGGCTCTATTCCCAGATACTGCTTCATTTCCCTGCGGGCCACCGCTATGACATCCGTATCCTCCATGCTTTGCGCCGTGTAGTACGCCTGGAGGTACAGCTTCTCACTGTCTGAATCCCTGCCCACGAAATGGTAGCACTCTGCCATCACCGACAGGATGGCGGGAAGGCATTGGTATGTCCCATATTGTACACAGGCCTGTCTGCCCAGCTCTGCCAGTTCCAGAGCGGCTTCATATTGTCTGTCCGCATCCAAAACCCTGGCATAGTTATAGGCGACAAAAGGCAACAGCCCGCCGGATTGCAGGATATTCGCATTGTGCCTTCGGATATACCGGAGCAGCTGGTCATATATTCGGATAGCCCTGTCATGCTGTCCGCAGCCACAAAGGAGCACGGCAATTGCATTGATGACCTTGATCTCATCCAGGCTGTAAAGATGCCGTTCGATCTCATCCAAAGCAAAGTTAGGCACCGTCAGCTGGATGGCGTCCATCAGCATATCAAGCTGCTCAGTTGGCGTGTACGGACGGACAGTATCACCGTCTATCCAGCCCAGGCTGGCTCTTACCCGTAACACAAACTGCCGTGTCACATGGTCGTCCGGATCCAGCAGCTCCTCCAGCTCATGGAGCTTTTTCAGTCCCCGCTTGGTGTCCCGGCGGATGTTGCAGGAGGTGATTTCCTTTTGAAGCTCGTCTATTTTCACCTCGTTTTGACTCAACAGCGCAAAATAACGGTCATCAGGAAGCCCGAGCCGCTGCAGCAGGGCATTGATGCGGCTCCTGGAGGGGGTCTGCCTTCCGTTTTCCATCCGGGAAATGGTGACCGGCTCGCAGATCCCCTCGCATAACTCCTCCTGGGTCAGTCCAAGCTCGATCCTCCTGGCTTTCATGTAATCTCCAAGGAAAATAGTCTGCATATCACGCTTCCTCCTCTGTCACCAGCTTTATCAGCCGTCCCATGAGATGGGAGACATACTTGTCCCGATGGTAGAGCAGCACCAGCTCCCGGTGGAAATCCATCCCCTGCACCGGCACCTCCCGGAAGCTGTCCGGGTGAGTCTCCAGCGCCTCCCGGGCCAGCTGATAGGGCAGGACGGTGACCCCCTCCTGTTCCCGGGCAGCCCGGATGAGGACGGTGGAGGACACCGACTCCCAGTAGGGCTCGCAGGGACAGCCCGCCTGCTCCATCAGCCGTTGGAACTGCTCCCGCACTCCGGAGCCCCGCTCCCGGAGAAGCAGCCGGGTCTGGGAAAGCGCCTCCGCCGTGGCGGGGATGTGCTGGAAGATGGGATGCTCCGGGTGAGCGGCGGCCAGGATGCGGTCCTGGGCGAAGGGGAGCTGGATATAATTGGGCTGTCCGGGAAGGGCCTCCGTCAGTGCTACATCCAGACGATTTCCCTCCAGCCGCTCCAGCAGGTCGGAGGAACGGCTGACATAGACCCGCAGCTCCGCCTGGGGATACTCCGCTTCCAGCCGGTTCAGGAAGGAGTGGAGCAGGGCGCACCCCACAGTGAGGTTGGCCCCGATGCGGAGAACCTGGGGCTGACAGTCCCGGGCGGTCTCCCGCTCCAGCTCGTCGAACTGATCCACCATGGCCCTCGCCCTGGGGTAGAGCCGCTCCCCTGCCGGGGTGAGGGCCAGCCGGCGGCCCAGCCGCTCAAACAGCAGCGTGCCGTAGTGCTCCTCCAACTCCCGGACAGCCTGGCTCACCGAGGGCTGTGCCATGAACAGGCTCTGGGCGGCGGCGGACATGCTCCCCCGCTCACAGACGGCGCAGAAGATGCGCAGATGACGCAGCGTCACGGGCATTCTCCCCTTTCATCAATAGGTTTTACCTATTGAAATTTCAAACTTACCCCTATAATACAATTGGACAGGGCTTTTGTCAAATGTTAGAATAGGGCAAACGCAGGAGGGGCTGCCAACCGGCAGCCCCTTTTTGCAGGAATCGGGAGTTGTTTTCAAAAAACATTCGCTCTCGATTCAAATCAAAAAAAGGACGAAAATTGCAAGTGCAAGTTGAACACATCCGCGAAAAATTTTTAATAGAGT